>JBBQTP010000252.1:0-1557 GCA_038213205.1 Caulobacterales bacterium | reverse complement strand
GATCTGGTTGGGAGCGGCGGCCTGGAAGTTGCGGGCGAGCCGGTTGGGGGCGATCGGATAGCCATGACGGCTGTCCGTGGTCCGGGCCCGGCGAGGCAGCGCCGCCAGCCCGCGGATGCCGGCGCTGCGCATCAGCCGCTCGATCCGTGAGCGGCCGACGCGGCGTCCATGGCCGCGCAGGATGGCGTGCACGCGTGGCGATCCGTAGGTCCCGCTGCTCTCGGCGTGGACCAGGCGGATGTCGTCCAGCAGGGCGCGGTTGGACGCGGAACGCCGGCTCTCGGGCCGAACGCGCCAGGCATAATAGCCGCTGGCCGACAGCCCCAGGACCGCGCACATCATCCGAACCGGCCAGACCTTGCGATGCTCATCGACGAACCCGAACTTCATCGGGAGGCCGCTCCGAAGATGAGCGCGGCTTTTTTTAAAATGTCGCGCTCCATACGCAGCCGGTCGTTCTCGCGGCGAAGACGGGCGTTGTCGGCGACCAGGTCAGACGGCGACGGGGCCACCGCCTGCGTACTGGGGCGCCACGGCGTCCCCGTCGCCTGCACCGGAGAAAACTGAGACATCCAACGTCGCAGCACCGTCTCGTGCAGGCCCAGCTCGCGGGCCACAGCGCCGGCCGACAGGCCACTGCTGGCCACCCGGTCAACCGCCTCGCGTTTAAACGACTCCGGAAAAACCCGGCGCTTCACATCTCGCATCAGACACTCCTCTCCAGCTCCGAAAAGCTAGCATGCGTGTCCACTGAAACGAGGGAGGATCACCCGCCCACGCCGTCATCCTCAGCGTCGATGAGAAGTCGCAGATCCAGGCCCTGGACCGCACCCAGCCCGGCCTGCCCCTCAAGAAGGGGCGAGCCGGGACCATGACCCATGATTACAAGCGCCACGGCACGACCACCCTGTTCGCCGCCTTCGATGTGCTTGAGGGCAAGGTCATCGGCCGCTGCATGCAGCGCCACCGCCATCAAGAGTTCATCCGCTTCTTGAACGCCGTCGAGCGCGAGGTCCCGGCCGGCAAGACCGTCCACGCCATCCTCGACAACTACGCCACCCACAAGCACCCCAAGGTGATCGAATGGCTGGGCCGCCATCGGCGATGGACGTTCCACTTCACGCCCACCTCGGCGAGCTGGCTCAATGCCGTCGAGGGCTTCTTCGCTGTCCTTACCAAACGCCGCCTCAAACGCGGCGTGTTCAAAGGTGTCGTGGATCTCCAAGCCGCAATCAACCGCTTCGTCGTCGATCATAATCAGCAGTCCAGACCCTTCGTCTGGACCGCCGACCCAGACAAAATCATCGCCGCTGCAGCTCGCGGGCACCAAGTGTTGGATTCAATCCACTAGCTTCGGGGCCGCGCCTCGTCGAGAAGGACAGTTGAGCTTGCGCCGGGAGGTTCGTTCGCGGCTTCTCAAGCCATCCGCCCGCGAAGCCTGCGCGCCGCAAGCCCGTGACGATGTAGGGGCAATTCCGCATCAGCCGCCACAGCAGACCGCTGAGGTGGTTTTCGATCATCAACACGATCGGACCCTGGTCCAAGCCGAAGTGAAAC
>JBBQTP010000251.1:0-1683 GCA_038213205.1 Caulobacterales bacterium | reverse complement strand
GGCGTCGGCCCTCACGAAAGAGCGCAGCGCTGGGGGCCGATGACGGGGCGATGGTGCGCAAGGGACGACACGGAGGCTTCGCCTCCGATGCGGAGGGTACTCCCTTCGCTTCCCCTGGCAGCTCTGGAGCAGAGGTTGAGGTCCGGCGGTGGGCATGCCGGCGTGCGCATTGCGCGATGGCGGACATGGCTGGACGTGGACGGATACAGGCGGACGTGAACGCTGATGTCAGCGTCGGAGCAGTTGCATGAACTGTTCGACGGTCAAGCCGGCGTCGGTGATGATGCGGCGGAGCGTGCCGGATCGAACCTGCTTGTGATCGGGGACAACCGCCCTGGCATACGGCTCGTCGCGGCGCAGGATCATGTGGCTTCCGGTCTGGCGGCGGAAGATAAACCCGGCGCGTTCCAGTGCGGCGCGGACATCACGGCCTGACAAGTCGGTTGGCAGTTTGCTCATGCCGTTATGTAGTCGCGTGGCTGAAAGAATCGGCGCTCAGGCGGCTTCGACTTCGACAAACTCCTTGCCGGCCTCGGTGGGAACGGGATCGCCGGCGTCGCGACAATCCTCGACGTAAAGCTCGATGGCCTCGCGGATGTTGGCCAGCGCCTGGGCGCGGTTATCCCCCTGGCTGACGCATCCGGGCAGCGCCGGCACGCTGGCGACGTAGCCGCCATCTTCTTCCTGCTCCAAAACGACCGTGTAACGCATGGGTGTTCTCCTGTGGGATCGCAGCCCACTTCTTCTTTAGCCGCCGTCCCGTCAGCCGACCCGCCTGCTCTGATTCGTCAGGGGCTTGGTCTGCGTGGCCAGGGCGTCGATGACCTTGAACACGGCCTTCTGGTCGGACGGCGGCAGCGCTTCCAGTTGCTTGAGCCGGCGGGCCAGGTGGCTGTTGCCGTGAAGCGACAGATCGCGGGGTGGCGCTCCAATGCCCAAAAGCTCGTCGGTGGTCGCGCCCAGCGCCCGGGCCAGTTGGACCAGAACCTGGGCGGGCGGGTAATTGTTCTCGCTCTCGTAGTAGGCGACCATGCGGCGGGTGACGCCGGCGGCGCGGGCAAGCTCGTGCTGGGTGAAGCTGGCGGCCTTGCGCAGCGCATTCAATCTGGGGCCGAACTCGCTGCTGGGGTTCGCGTCAGGCACGTGTCGGGATCGGGGCATAACAGTCGTCATACGGACAATCCTATTGCACGGGAAGCGGACACGCATTACTGTGTCCGCAGTACGGACAAAAAAAACAGCGGAAAAAAGTTTGCCGCTGTCCCTGAGCAATAAGGAGGCTCGAACATGGCCCGCATCCCCAACGACGAACTGGAACGGATCAAGAGCCAGGTGAAGGTGGCGGAGTTGTGCCGGGAGTACGGCATCGAGTTGAAGCAGATGGGGCCGGACAACCTGATGGGACGCTGCCCGTTCCACGATGACGTCACACCGAGCTTCGGCGTCACCCCCTCGAAAAATCTGTGGAACTGTCTGGCCGGCTGCGGGGGCGGGGACACGATTCAACTGGTGATGAAGAAGGAAGGCGTGTCGTTCCGCCACGCCGTGGAAGTGCTGCGGCAGCGATTGGGGATCGCGCCACCAGCGGCGCCCACGCTCAAGACGCGCAGCGGCACGGCGCACCCCGTCCTGGTCGATCCCTCCCAAAGCGGCGGCGCAGGGGGGACCGGCATCGCCGATCAT
>JBBQTP010000250.1:0-1688 GCA_038213205.1 Caulobacterales bacterium | reverse complement strand
GACATCAGCCGGCGCATCCGCTCCTTGCCGCCTGGGCATAGCGTGGTGACGATCTTCAGGTCGGCCAACCCCGCTGCGAAAGGCCCGACGGGGATTGTCAGGTCACTCGAATAAACGCCCAGGCTGGAAAGCGTCCCTCCTGGGCGCAGGACGCGAAGAGCACCCTCGAAGGTCGCCTGAGTTCCTAGCGCTTCGATCGCCACATCCACGCCGCGCCCGTCGGTCAAACGCATGATCTCGGCCACCGGGTCGGTCTTGCTGAAGTCGACGATGTGATTGGCGCCTAGCTGGCGCGCCATCTCCTGTCGCGCGGGCACGGCCTCCACGGCGATGATGACGGAAGCGCCCGAAAGCTTAGCCCCGGCTGTCGCGCATAGCCCGATGGGGCCCTGCGCGAACACGACAACGGTGTCGCCGATGCGGATGGCGCCGCTCTCGGCGCCACTGAACCCTGTGGACATGATGTCCGGGCACATCAGCACATCCTCGTCGGAAAGCTCGTCCGGAACCAGCGCGAGGTTCGCCATCGCATCGGGCACCCGCACAAACTCGGCTTGGCAGCCGTCGATGGTGTTGCCAAACTTCCAGCCGCCGGCCGCTTTCCAGCCGTGTTTCGTGCCCGCGCCATCCTGGCTCCAGCAGCCGCACAGGCAGGCTTCGCTGTAGCCGCTGGGGGTGATCGCGCCGGCGATCACGCGTTGGCCTTCCTGGAAACCGGTAACCGCAGACCCCAGCTTCTCGATCACGCCGACCGGCTCATGACCGATCGTCAGGCCGCGCTCGACGGGGTACTCGCCCTTGAGGATATGAATATCAGTGCCGCAGATCGTCGTGGTGGTGATGCGCATGAGCGCGTCGAGCGGACCGATGTCAGGCATCGGCTTGTCGCCCAGCACGATGCGGCCGGGCTCGGCGAAGATGGCGGCCTTCATGCCGCCCGCCGGACGCCGGCCGTCGCCAGGGCGCCGATTCCAAGGCTGGCGTTGGTTATGGCGATGGACGCCGCAGGGTCGGCGACCCGCCCGCTGAGGGCGCGGATGGCGTCGATGGTCTCGGGGATCACGATGGCCTGATTGTCGACCATGTAGACGTAGAAGAGCTCGTCGCCCTGAACTTTGAGCATGTCGACCCATAGCGCCACCTCATAGAGATCGCCGTGTGGCCGCCCAAGGTCCGCCATCATCTCCTTGACCGCGTTCAGCGCCACCAACCCATCATCGATGCGAACAGCCGCGATCCGACTGGAGGCGAGAAAGGCTTCGACCACTTCCTCCTTCGAAGCCGCGCGCGTCATCACCACGGACCAGTAGTGGAGGTGTCCGATGGTCTCCGGGACCTTCACCGCCATGGTCACCAGATCCAGATCGGGATCGACGCTCTGCGCATCGGGCCCTTGGTGGCTGGGGATCTCCGGCTCCGGGACAAGGGTATTCATGATGCCGCTGTGGTCGCTCTCCCACGGGTCGGTGGCGCGGCGCAGCAGCGTCCCGCGGGCCCGGCACAACAGTCCCGCCCGCTTGAGCGCCGAGAGCGTGCGCACAATCGACGTCGTGTTGCAGGAGACCACCCGCGTCGCAGGACGGCCCAGCGCACCGGCGTAGCTCGCCTCGGCTACGAAAGAATGACCCGTCACCTCGTGCTTTTCGCCCCCCTGGACGATGAAGTGCTTGCCGGCGCGGCGATAGAGC
>JBBQTP010000249.1:0-1742 GCA_038213205.1 Caulobacterales bacterium | reverse complement strand
TATGTGATAATGTCCTCACATGAGGGTTCCCAGCGCAACCGGAATCTAGCCAAAAACGGCGTGTGCCGGTCGGCTTGGCCGACGTGTCGCGGTCAAGGGCCGAAGCCGGCGTGCCGGTGCGCGCAGCGCAGCCCTTGAGGGCGGCGCGACGGCCAAGCATCCTTGATAGCCCGTGCCGCGACCGCGACCGCGACCGCGACGGCGATGCGCGCTTCGGCGCGAACCAACCCACCGCTATCTAACTCGTCAGCCCAGGCCCGTTCCTTACCTGCGGCACTCGCGACCGCAGAACCTCACATACGGTCGCCGTTGACCACGGCTGCACCAAAATTCCTCATACTCGAGGACGTCGGGCCCGGAAGAACGAACCAATCTTTATCGCGGCATCTCGCAGCCAGGACATTATGCGGTTCGCCCGCCGAGTTACGGCGAGGAGGTGGTCTCCCCGCCGATGGGTGGATAGCTGTGGCGTCGCGCCCGGTTAGGCCGCCTTCAGCGCCGCGCCTTCCGGCACTTCCCCGTGCGTGACATAGCGCCAGAGCGCGATCAGCAGCCGTCGGGCCAGCGCCACGATCGCAATACGTCGCACCCGGCCGCGCTCGTCGCCGACGCGGCTGCGAAACCAGCGGCTCAGGGCACTGTCTGGCTGATGGCGTACCCACAACCAGGCCAGCTCGATCATGATGTGCCGCAGGCGCCGGTTGCCGGCCTTCGAGATCCCTTGCTCACGGTCGATCGTGCCGCTGCGCCATGGCGTCGGCACCAGGCCGGCGTACGCGGCCACCTCGCGCCGGTTGGTGAAGGTCCGATACAGGCCCTCATGGTAGAGGACCGCCCCAATCTGCGGCCCGACCGCCTTGAGCCGCACGAGCAACGCGACCGGCGATTGCTCGGTCCCGGACACCGGCTCGGCCGCGGCGTCGCGTTCCCTCTCAACCGTGGCAACCTGCCGGAGCAGAAGCTCGATCCGGTCGATCTCTCGCAGCAGCTCCGCCTTCAGGACGGCCGGAAGTGGACGTCCATCGCCGGTCGCCAGCGCGTCAAGGCGGGCCCGGCGTTCCTTGTGCAACGGTTCGTAATCGGTGATCCCCTGGCCGGCGAGCAAACCCTTGATCCGGTTGACGTGCTGGACCCGCTCCTGGAGCAGGGTCGCGCGCTCGCGCGAGAGGCGCCGGCGGTCTTCCTGCTCAGGCGTCGGCGGGACCACCATCGCGCAGACGCGCGGCTCTCCGCGCTCCCAAGCCAGCAGCGTCCGCAGCAACGTCTCGCCGTCGATCCCGTCGGTCTTGGCACGGCGTCGACGGCGGGGCACGGCGATCGAGGCTGGATCGACGACGTGGCTCGCGATGCCATGAGCTTCGAGCAGCCGATGCACCCAGAAGCCGTCAAGGCCGGCTTCTTGGATGATCTCGATGCTGACCGATCGTTCGGCGTGTTGTTCGGCCTTCGACCGCAGGCGTGTCAGCAGCGCCAGCAGCGCCGCACCGTCGCCCCCGGCCATCGTGTGCTTCGACATCTTGGTGCTGCCAGGCGGCAGCGACGTGAGCAGCCAAGTCGACCGGCTCAGCTCCAACGAGGCAGACAGGACCACGGGCTCGTGCCGGCCGTCGGGCACGACGTGCTTGAGAGACGTGATGGTGGCGCGCATCGGGTTCCTCCTTGCGATGCAGTGGACGACCGATGCACCGTAGCAAGGTCAAGGCGCGACAGAACTCGGTCGTTGCCTCATGGAATCTTTATCA
>JBBQTP010000248.1:0-1759 GCA_038213205.1 Caulobacterales bacterium | reverse complement strand
CGCTGGCCGGGGCTGAAAATGCAGGGGGTGTTCCCAAAGATGTCCGTAACGCCGGGCTCGGTCCGCTCGATCGCGCCGCAGGTCGTGGGTCAGCACAACGACGAGGTGTTCCGCGGGCTGCTGGGGCTGGGGGATGACGAGATGCTGGCGCTGGCGACGGCGGGGGCGGTTTAGGGTGCGCGGTGAACTTATGCTTGCACGACGCTCTCAGCTTCAAACCCCGTCACCACCGGGCTTCTCCCGGTGGCCCATAAGCGCTGGCAAGAATCGCAAAGGCGCGCTTGGAGCCACCGCGCCAATTCTCTGACCACGGCGTTTATGGGCCACCGGGACAAGCCCGGTGGTGACGGTTGTTAGAGACGCGATCCAACGAACATTGATCGTGTTTCAGCGGGCCGGTCTGCGATCTACCGCCCCGTATCTAGGAAATCCCGCCCGCCGAAATCCTCCGGCGCGGCGACCTCGACCACCGGGTCGTCCCGGTCGTCGAACTCCAGCCGCAGCGCCCGGCTCATGACCGCGTGCATGTCGTACATGCAGGTCAGGTACGTCAGTTCCAGGATCTGCTCGTCGCTGAGGAAGGCCTTCAGCGCCGCGAACACCGGCTCGGGGGTGCGGCCGGCGCCGAGGGTCAGGCAGTCGGTGTAGGCGAGCACCGCGCGTTCCTGTTCGTTGAAACAGTCGGCCACGGTCCAGGCCGGCACGGCGGCGATCTTCTCTTCGGAAACGCCCAGCCCGCGCAGGGACTTGCAGTGCTGGGAAAACACGAACTGGCTGGCCTTGGCCCAGCCGGCGCGGGTTTGGCCCAGTTCGCGCAGCACCGGGTCGAGCTTGCGGTTGGGGTCGCGATAGAGGGCGAAGCCGCGCACGGCGTGTTTGAAGACGTCCGGCGAATTGGCGAACACCGTCCACCAGTCGCCGGTGGAGCCGGTCGCGGTGCCGGGCTCGGCCACCGGGTCGCGCTCGCCGAACAGCAGGCGATAGGTGGCGAGGATGGTCTCGTCGGTGGCTTCGGATTTCGAAACCTGGCGAAGGCGCGGCATTGTCAGGCGACCGCGGCGGGGACGCGTGCGCTCTTCGGCTTGTGGCGCAGATCCTCTGGCGAGCCGAGGGCGCGGGTGAAGGAGGCGAACTCCAGCATGATGCCGTTGGGGTCGCGGAAATAGACCGAGCGGACGAAGACGCCGTCGTGCATCTCGGCGCTGACGCCCATCTCGCTGTCGTCGTGGTTCACCACCACCGGCAGGCAGGGCACGCCGGCGGCCTGCAGCTTGTCGCAATAGATCTGCAGCTGGTCCTCGTCGATGGTGAAGGCGACGTGGTTCATCGAGCCGATGGCGCTCTTGGGCTTGCGCGGGAAATCCTCGACCGAGGCGATGCCCGGCGCGGCCGCCGGCGCATCGTCCCACCAGAAGAAGGCCAGGCTCGATCCGCCGCCGCAGTCGAAGAAGAAGTGCTGGCCGCCGTCGGGGAGCTGCACGGTCTTGATCAGCGGCATGTCGAGCACCTCGGTGTAGAACCGGACGGTCTCCTCCATGTCGCGGCAGACCAGGGCCAGGTGGTTGATGCCGTTGGTGCGCATGGCGTTTCTCCCTAGATTTTCCGGGAGGGTACGCCTTTGACGCGCGGCGCCAAGTCTGACGCTGGGTCACCTATCCTTCTCCCCTTGTGGGAGAAGGTGGCTCGAAGCGGGTCGGATGAGGGGTCGCACCGGCGGTGGTGATCTTTCGGGGGCAGGCTAGTCGGATAGGTCCGCGCG
>JBBQTP010000247.1:0-1914 GCA_038213205.1 Caulobacterales bacterium | reverse complement strand
GCCTGAACGTCAGCTTAGCGCCTTTTTTGGAGGCGTCGCGGACCCTAGGCCGCCGTCCAGGCGCCCGACTGGCCGCCGGTCTTCTCGAGCAGCCGCACGGCCTCGATGACCATGCCCTTCTCGGCCGCCTTCAGCATGTCGTAGAGCGTCAGGCACGCGACGCTCACCGCGGTCAGCGCCTCCATCTCCACGCCGGTCGGCCCGGTGGTCTTCACCCGTGCGGTGACCGCCAGCCCGCCCTTGGCCGGCTCGACGCGGACCTCGACCTTCGACAGCGCCAGCGGATGGCACATCGGGATCAGCGAAGATGTTTGCTTGGCCGCCATCACCCCGGCGATCTCCGCCACGGCGCGCACGTCGCCCTTCTTGCCGTCGCCGGACAGCGCCAGGGCGCGGGTCTTCGGCTTCATCCGCACAAAGCCTTCCGCCACCGCCTCACGCGCCGTGTCGGCCTTGTCGGACACGTCGACCATCCGCGCCCGGCCGGTCTCGTCGATGTGGGTGAGCTTGCTCACTCTTCCAGCAACCGCGGCATGAGCTCCACCATGTTGCAGGGCCCATGGCGGCTGTCGAGCTGGGCGGCGATCACCTTGTCCCAGCCGTCCTTCACGGCCCCGTTGGAGCCCGGCAGGCAAAACACGAACACGCCCTTGATGATCCCCGCCGTGGCGCGGCTCTGCAGCGTCGAGAGCCCCACCGACTGGTAGCTGACCATGTGGAAGACCACCGAAAACCCGTCGAGCCTCTTGTCGAACAAGGGCTCCACCGCCTCCGGCGTCACGTCGCGCCCGGTGATCCCCGTGCCCCCCGTGGTGATGATCGCCTCGATGAAGCCCGAGGCCACCCAGGCCTCGATCCTCGCGCGGATCTCAGCGACCGAGTCCTTGCAGATCGCCTTGTCGGCCAGCTCGTGCCCCGCCGCCTTCACCCGCTCGGCCAGCACGTGCCCGGAGGTGTCACTCTCCTCGTCGCGGGTGTCGGAAATCGTCAACACCGCGATCCGCACGGGCTTGATCGGCCGCGACGCATCGGTCTTTCCACCGGGGGTGAGCGCGTTCATGTCTGACTCCTTCATCCACCATTTTAGACCGTCATTCCCGGGCTTGTCCCGGGAACCCATAAACGCGAGCGCTGCAAGCCTACCTGCGACGACGGTGTTTATGGGTGGCCGGGACAAGCCCGGCCATGACGAGCAGGAAATTGGCGGCTATTTCGCGTCCCAACGCTTCAGGTCTTCGTGGTCCTGGTCGCGCGGCTCGACCCACCGGGCGCCGCCCGGCCCGTGTTCCTTCTTCCAGAAGGGCGCGCGGGACTTCAAGTAGTCCATCAGGAAGTCACAGGCTTCGAAAGCCGCGCGCCGATGCCTGGCCGCCGTCGCCACAAACACCACCGGCTCGCCGGGCGAGATCCTGCCGATGCGGTGGACGATCTCGAAGTCCTCGAGCCCGAACCGCGCCCGGGCCGCATCCGCGGTCTTGCCGATCTCAGCCTCCGTGAACCCCGGATAGGCCTCCAGCTCCAGCGCCACCGTCGCGCCGGCCTCGGCCCGCGCTATCCCCGTGAACGTCGCCACTGCGCCGGTCTCCGAGCGCCCCTTGGCGAACTCGGTGAGGAGCGCCCCTGGATCGAAAGCATCGAAGGTGAGACGGATCATGCTCAGCCTCCGCTCATCGGCGGCAGGAACGCAACCTCCGTCCCCGGATTGAGCGGTGCGTCGCCGCGCACGATCACCTGGTCCAGCGCCACCTGCACGCCCTTGCCGGCCAGAGCCTCGCCGAGCATCGCGTCTTCGTCGGTCAATTTGCTGCGCAACGCCGAGAGAAACGGCGCCTCGACCTGCCGCTCGCGCCAGCCGGCCACGTCGCTTAGCCGGCCGAACAGCAGCACGCGGGCCACGTCAGCCGCCTGTCGTGG
>JBBQTP010000246.1:0-2040 GCA_038213205.1 Caulobacterales bacterium | reverse complement strand
AGCTTGGCGCAGGTCTCGCGCCTCAAGGCGCTGAAGCCAGAGGACGTCTCAATTGCCGAACTGGCCGGCGAGCCGGTCCTCTCGATAGAGAGCGCGGCTCCCGGCACGGGCGAGCCCCTGGGCGGTCTTCGCGTGAAGGCCGAGACCGGATGGTTCGCGGTCCGCCCCTCGGGGACCGAGCCTCTGTACAAAATCTATGCGGAGAGCTTCGTTGGTCCTGAGCATCTGCGCTGCATCCAGGACGAGGCACAGTCGCTGTTCCGGGACGCGACGTCCGACCTAGTGGATTGATGCCGACGTAAGAGTCCTTGTGGGATTCCCGAAGCGTTGCTGGCGTGCGAGTCTTCGGGATGCGTACCGGCATCACCGTCTATCTGAGCCTGACTGATCGCAAGCGCCTGCAGGCGATCGTCGACGACCGCAACAGCCCGCAGAAGCACGTCTGGCGCGCTCGGATCGTATTGGCGACCGCCGATGGGCTGGGCACGGCTGCGATCATGCGCACAGCCGGGGTCAGCAAGACGGCGGTCTGGCGCTGGCAGGAGCGCTTCATGACCGAGGGCGTGGACGGCCTGCTGCGCGATAAGACGCGGCCCGCGCGGGTGCCCAAGCTGGCCGACGAGGTCGCCGAGCGGATCGTGGCGCTCACGCTGAAGGAGCCGCCGGGCGAGACCACGCACTGGACCGGGCGCGTCATGGCCAAGGTCGCCGGCGTCAGCCTGACCTCGGTTCAGCGCATCTGGCGCGCCCACGGCCTGGCCCCGCACCGCATCCGCACCTTCAAGCTGTCCAACGACCCCAAGTTCGCAGCCAAGGTTCGCGACATCGTGGGGCTCTATGTCGATCCGCCCTGATCTTCCCCCGAAAAAGTGGACGGGGTTAAGCCGCTCTTCGTTCGGCCTCGGCGGGGCTGATATATCCCAAGGCTGAGTGCAGGCGACGGGGATTGTAGAAGCCCTCGATGTATTGGAACAGATCGCGCCGGGCCTGGTCGCGTGTAGCGTAGACGCGGTGGTGGACCCGCTCGGTCTTGAGGGTGTGGAAGAAGCTCTCCATCGGGGCGTTGTCCCAACAGTCGCCCTTGCGGCTCATTGAGGGTGAAATCCCTGATGCGGCAAGGGCTTGGCGATAGGTCTCGGCGGCGTACTGGATGCCGCGGTCGGAGTGGTGGATCAGCCCAGGCGGTGGGCGCTGGCGCTCAATGGCCATGTTGAGCGCGTCGAGCGCGATCTCGGTATGCAGGGTCTGGCGCATCGACCAGCCGACGATCTTGCGGGTGTGCATGTCGAGGATGGCGGCGAGGTACAGCCAGCCTTCGCCGGTGGGGATGTAGGTGAGGTCGGCGAGCCAGATCTGGTTTGGAGCCGCCGCCTGGAAGTTACGGGCGAGCCTGTTGGGCGCGATGGGATAGCCGTGGCGGCTGTCTGTGGTCCTGGCCCGGCGCGGCAGGGCGGCCAGGCCGCGGATGCCGGCGCGGCGCATCAGCCGCTCGATGCGTGACCGCCCAACACGTCGTCCGTGACCACGCAGCACGGCGTGGACGCGGGGCGAACCGTAGGTCCCGCTGCTCTCGGCGTGGATCAGCCGGATGTCGCCCAGCAGCGCCTCGTTGGCCGCCGAACGCCGGCTCTGCGGCCTGCCGCGCCAGGCGTAATAGCCGCTGGCCGACAGCCCCAGGACGGCGCACATCGCCCGCACCGGCCAGACCTTGCGATGCTCATCGACGAACCCGAACTTCACCGGGAGGCCGCTCCGAAGATGAGCGCGGCTTTTTTTAGGATGTCGCGCTCCATCCTCAGCCGATCGTTGTCACGGCGCAGCCGGGCGACTTCCGCGACCAGGTCAGACGGCGACGGGGCCGCCGCCTGCGTGCTGGATCGCCGCGGCGACCCCGTCGCCTGCGTCCCGAACTCTGTCATCCATCGTCGAAGAACCGTCTCGTGCAGGCCCAGCTCGATGGCCACCTTGCCGGCCGAAAGGCCGCTGCTGGCCACCCGGTCAACGGCCTCACGCTTGAACGAATCCGGAAATATCCGGCGC
>JBBQTP010000245.1:0-2073 GCA_038213205.1 Caulobacterales bacterium | reverse complement strand
ATCAGGGTGTCGCCGACCTTCAGGTCGAGGACCTGCTTGAGGCCCAGCTGCTGCTCATCGAGCACGGCGCGGACCTCCATGCTGGTGGTCCAAAGCTCGGTGGCCAAGTGGCCTTCCCAGATGTTGTCGCGGCCGAACTTCTCACCCATGAACTGCTGCAGCAGCATCTTGCGGATCGGTTCGAGCGTCGCGTAGGGCAGCAGGAGCTCGATGCGGCCGCCGCGGTCTTCCATGTCGATGCGCAGCTTCACCAGGATCGCCGCATTGGCGGGACGCGCGATGGCGGCGAAGCGCGGGTTGGTTTCCAGACGGTCCAGGGTGAAGGTCACCGGCGTCAGCGGTTCGAAGGCCTCGCGGGCGTCGGCCAGCACCACCTCGACCATCCGCTGCACCAGCACGCGTTCGATGGTGGTGTAGGGCCGGCCCTCGATGCGCATGGCCGCGGTGCCGCGGCGGCCGCCCAGCAGCACGTCGACGATCGAATAGATCAGATTCGAGTCGACCGTCAGCAGGCCGTAGTTGTTCAGCTCTTCCGCGCGGAACACCGACAGGATCGCCGGCAGCGGGATGGAGTTCAGATAGTCGCCGAAGCGGATCGAGGAGATGTTGTCGAGGCTGACTTCCACATTGTCGGACGTGAAGTTCCGCAGGCTGGTGGTCATCAACCGGACCAGCCGGTCAAAGACGATCTCCAGCATCGGCAGGCGCTCGTAGGAGACCAGGGCGGAGTTGATGATCGCCCGGATGCCGGTGCGCTCGCCGCCCTCTTCCTCGGACAGGTCAAAGCCCAGCAGGCTGTCGATCTCGTCCTGATTGAGGATGCGCTCGGCGCCGGCGTCGTCGTCCGCGCCCCAGGCGTTGGTGTCTTCGCCATTGGCGCCGTCAGGGCCTGCGGCGGCGGCCATAGGGTCTTCGGCGGGTGTTTCGGGTTCGTCGGCCATGCGCGATTGCGATGCTGCCGTCTCCTGGCGAGACGTCAGTTGATCAGCATCTCCTCGATCAGCACGGCGTTGGCCTTGTTGGGCGCCATCACCAGATTGACCCGGCGCAGGATCTCCATGCGCAGCTGGTACGACCCCTGGCTGCCCGAGAGGTCCTCCGGTCGAAGCTCGCGCAGGAAGGTCTGGAACATGTCCTGCAGCCTGGGCAGGTTCGGCTCGAGCTCGTCGACCGTCGCCTGGTCGGGCAGTTCGAGGGTGAGCTTCAGCTTCAGGAAGGTGGGCCGGCCGTCGGCGGTCTGCATGTTCACGACCACGTCGGGCAGGGTGTAGAACAAGATGCCGTCGGGTCCCTCGCGGACCTGGCCCGCGGACTTGTCGTCCTTCTTGCCCTTCTCTTCCTTCTTGCCCTTCTTCTCGGGCTTCTTCTTGCCGTCCTTGCTGGCGGCCGCCTCGGGCTTGGGCTTCAGGAAGAAGAAATAGGCGGCGCCACCGCCGCCACCGAGCACCAGCACAAGCGCCACCGCGCCCGCGATGAGGAACATCAGCGGAATCTTCTTTTTGGCGGGAGGCGCATCGCCCTCCTCGCCTTCGGCGGCTACCTCTTCTGGGGGAGCCTCTTTGACCTTCGCCTCGGCCACGCGCGCGTTCCTTAGAAACTTACCCGCTCACCGATGAGGCACTTTGGTTAACGCGCGGTTTTTAACGCTCGTTAATGGGTGACAAGCCTGCCCGGCATTTTCCGCCGCTGGGCTGGCGTTAACTTTATTGTTCTTTGAAATTCCTCAGCTTCTGGGTTGGCCCAAAGCTTGCAGCCCTGGATGGCGAAAGTGTCGCGTCGGAAGAGCTCGAAGAAAAACCAGATGGACAACGCCCTCTACGTCGGACTGTCGAAGCAAATGGTGCTGAAGCGCGAGATGGATATCGTCGCGAACAACATCGCCAACGCCGACACCACCGGCTTCAAGTTCGAATCCCTCCTGACCAAGGAGGTGGCGGGTCCGCCGGCCTTCACCTCGCAGGGGCCCCGGCCGATCAAGTTCGTGGGCGCGGTCGGCGTGGCCCGCGACTTCGGCCAGGGGGGCTTGCGCAGAACCGACAGCACTCTGGACCTCGCCATCGAGGGCCAGGGCTT
>JBBQTP010000244.1:0-2379 GCA_038213205.1 Caulobacterales bacterium | reverse complement strand
CAGGATCTCGTCGCCGATGCGGTGGTCCTCGGTCGCGTCGACGGTCGCGGTCCACAGCCGGACGATGTCCGCGCCATAGGTCTCCATGACCTTGATCGGATCGGTGGTGTTGCCGAGCGATTTCGACTGCTTGAAGCCCTTCGCATCCAGCGTCATGCCGTGCGTCATCACCGCCTTGTAGGGCGCGCGGCCCCGCGTCCCGCAGCTTTCCATCAGCGCCGACTGGAACCAGCCGCGATGCTGGTCCGAGCCTTCGAGGTATAGATCGGCGGGCCACGACAGCGCCGGCCAGCGCCCGCTTTCCAGGACGAAGGCGTGGGTGCAGCCGCTGTCGAACCACACGTCGAGAATGTCGTCGACGCGCTCGTAGTCGGCGGCGTCGCGGTCGTTGCCGAGGAACACGGCGGGGTCGGTCGCCCACCACGCGTCGGCTCCGCCAGCCTCGATGGCGGCGACGATGCGGTCGTTGACGGCCGGGTCGCGGAGATAGTCGCCGGTCCGCCGGTCGACGAACAGCGCGATCGGCACGCCCCAGGCGCGCTGGCGGCTGATCACCCAGTCCGGGCGGCCCTCGACCATCGCGGTGATGCGGTTCTGGCCGCGCTCCGGCACCCAGCGGGTGTCGCGAATGGCGGCGAGGGCGGTGTCGCGAAGGGTTGGGCCTGCCTCGCCCCTCTGGGGAGAGGCCGACTCGCCGGAGGCGAGCGGGGAGAGGGGCTGGCTCGCAGCATCCCCTCCCGCCCCTCTCCCTGGCGGCTGCGCCGCCGGTCCCTCCCCCCGGCGGGGGGAGGGAGCATCCATCGGGATGAACCATTGCGGGGTCGCGCGGAAGATCAGCTTGGCATGGGAGCGCCAGCTGTGCGGGTAACTGTGCGAATAATCCGCACTCGCCGCCAGCAGCGCGCCCGTCGCGCGCAAGTCCGTGCAGATCGGCCCTTCGGGAGCGTTGAACTTCGGGTTGATGACGCTGCCCTGCCCGCCGAGCCAGGCCCAGTCGGCGCGGTAGCGGCCGTCGCCCTCGACCGCGAACACCGGCTCCAGCCCGTTCGCCTTGCACAGCAGGAAGTCGTCCTCGCCGTGGTCGGGCGCCATGTGGACGAGGCCGGTGCCCTGCTCGGTGGTGACGAAGTTGCCGGCGAGGAACGGGCGCGGCCGCGCGAAAAAGCCGCCGAGCGCGTGCATCGGGTGGCGGGCTACGGTGCCGGCGAGGTCTGAGCCTTTAATGCCGCTCAACTCAGCCGAGTACACCTCGACATTCATCATTCGCCCTTGCGAGTTCGGCATCCGCTTCATCTCGGATGCCATTCGCTCCTCGAAGGCATCCAGCATGTCCGTGGCGACAAGGTAGCGCTTGCCGCTCCACGGATTGGCAAAATCGACCGCGTCCGGGCCTTCTTGATAAGCCATCACGACGCAAACAGCGTATTGGATATCCGGCCCGTACGCGATCGCCTGGTTGACCGGGATCGTCCACGGGGTCGTTGTCCAGATCACCGCGTGCGCGCCAACCAGCTCCGGGATCGGGCTCTCCACGATCTCGAACGCCACGTCGATCTGCGTGCTGACGATGTCGGCATATTCGACCTCGGCCTCGGCGAGCGCGGTCTTCTCGACCGGCGACCACATCACCGGCTTGGCGCCGCGATACAGCTGGCCAGAGTCCGCGAACTTCAGCAGCTCGCGGACGATGGTCGCCTCGGCGTCATAGTCCATCGTCAGGTACGGATGGTCCCAGTCGCCGCCGACCCCTAGGCGCTTCAGCTGCTCGCGCTGGCGGTCGACCCAGTGCTGCGCGTACGCCCGGCACTCGGCGCGGAACTCGGCCGCCGGCACCTCGTCCTTGTTCAGCTTCTTCGCGCGATACTGTTCCTCGACCTTCCACTCGATCGGCAGGCCGTGGCAGTCCCAGCCCGGCACGTAGGGCGCGTCCTTGCCGAGCAGCGTCTGCGTCCGCACCACCAGGTCCTTGAGGATGTGGTTGAGCGCATGGCCGATGTGGATGTCGCCGTTGGCATAAGGCGGGCCATCGTGGAGGATAAAGGTCTCGCGGCCCTTGCGCGCCGCGCGCAGGCGGTCGTGCAGTCCCTCGCCGAGCCAGCGGGCGAGGATCTCCGGCTCCTTCGCCGGCAGCCCGGCCTTCATCGGGAAGTCGGTGACGGGCAGGAAGACGGTGCTGCGGTAATCGTGGTCTGACATACGGTGGCAGGCTCTAGACGAGCGCAGCCTTCGCGTCACGCGCATCCGTGGCGACCTGGGCCTTGAGCGCGTCGAGGTCGGCCAGCCTCCTCTCCGGCCGCAGGAACGCGACCAGCTCGACCGCGAGTTCCTGCCCGTAGAGGTCCCCGTCGAAGTCGAACAGCCACGCCTCCAGCAGCTCCT
>JBBQTP010000243.1:0-2449 GCA_038213205.1 Caulobacterales bacterium | reverse complement strand
CGAAAACAAGCGCCCAGCCGAGCGGCAGCGCCAGACCCAGGCCGTTGGCCACCAGCCAGAGACCGACACCCACGATGCCGGTCGATGCGGCCACTCCCACGGTCGCAAGCGTGAAGATCGCGGCGGTGCGCTTACGCAACTCGGCCAAGTTGACCTGCATAGCACCTGCAAACAGCAACAAGCCCAGCATGTACTGCAGCACTGTTTGCGGGAAATTGAGGCCCTGGATGGCGGCGATCAGGTTTGAGGCCAGATTAGGCTTTGGCAGCAGTGCGTTTTCAACGAGGAGCAAGCCGCCACTGAGCAGGCCGGCGATGACCATGATCGTCGCGGTCGGCAGGTGGAAATAGCGCGCGTTCAACCAGCCGGTGATCCCGACGATTACGAGGAAGGCGGCGACGAGATCGAAAGCGGTCATCTGCACTTTATGGCCGCCCAGGAGAGAAGAGCAAAGCTTCACCGCAGCGGGAGCGAACGCGCTCCATAAGCGTTGCTCAATCTACGGCCGACAAGGCCAACGCTCGCGGTGGACCTCATGAAATTTGTGTTGGCGATCAGGGAGCGCATGCGGTCAGTCGCGGTTCGGCCCTGGCGTGAAGCCTCTTGAGGGTGGGCGGGACGCCGCGATGAGGGCGATGTTCCTGCGCCTGACGGACGATCTACGGGGCAGCTACTGGTTCTTGCCCACCGTGATGGCGTTGGCGGCCATCCTCCTCGCCGGCTTCATGATCTTCCTCGACACGTTGGAGGGCTCCCATTGGATGGACGGCCTGCCGTGGCTCTACGCCGCTCCGCCGGACGGTGCGAGGTTGGTGCTTTCATCGATCAGCGGATCGATGATCACCGTGGCCGGTACCGTGTTCTCGGTGACGATCGCGGCTGTTGTCTACGCGTCGGGGCAGTACGGGCCCCGACTGCTCAGCAACTTCATGAGCTGTACGTCGTCAGAAGTTTTGAGACAGGTGGGGTCCGGATTTAGCGGAGAGTTGGCCTCATCTGGGGTTGATATTTAGGCGGCGATTTTGCGGTGCTGCAAGCGCCGATGTTCGATGGTCTGCCGTTTGATGCGGGCCCGCTCGCGCAGGATGTCGGCGGCTCGGCCGAAGTAGGCGTCCGCCGGCGTCACGTTGTCCAGGCTCTCGTGGTAGCGGGCGTGGTTGTAGTGCTCGATGAAGGCGCCGATCTGGGCTTCCAGGTCGCCGGGCAGGAAGTAGTTCTCCAGCAGGATCCGGTTCTTCAAGGTCTGATGCCAGCGCTCGATCTTGCCCTGGGTCTGGGGGTGATAGGGCGCGGCGCGGACGTGTTTCATGTCCTGCTTGCCCAGCCATTCGGCCAGATCGCCGGAGATGTAGCTGGAGCCGTTGTCCGACAGCAGGCGCGGCTTGTGACGGACGTGGGCCTGGTCGCAGCCCGAGGCGGCAAGAGCCAGTTCCAGCGTGTCGGTGACGTCGCCGGCCTTCATGGTCGTGCACAGCTTCCAGGCGATCACGTAGCGCGAGAAATCGTCCAGGATGGTCGACAGATAGACCCAGCCCCACCCGATGATCTTGAAGTAGGTGAAGTCGGTCTGCCACATCTCGTTGGGCCGGGTGGTCTTATCAGTGAAGGCCTTGGCGGCCTTCATGACGATGAAGGCAGGGCTGGTGATCAGGTCATGGGCCTTCAACAGCCTGTAAACACTGGCTTCCGAGACGAAGTAGCCTCGCTCATCGCTGAACCGCACCGCCAGTTCACGCGGGCTCAGCTCCGACTGTTCCAGGGCCAGTTCGATGATCGCGGCGCGGACATCGTCAGGGATGCGGTTCCACACCCGGCTGGGTCGCCCAGGGCGGTCTTCCAACGCCTCGGGACCGCCGGTCTGGTACTGGTCATACCAGCGATAGAAGGTCGCGCGAGGCACGCCGATCTGCTGCAGCGTCCTGCGGACAGAAAGGCTCGACTGCTCGACCAGACGGATGATCTCGATCTTCTCTGACGCGGGGTATCTCATTCGTCGTCGCCCCCATCCGCGATCATGCTTTTTTTGAGCAGGCGGATCTCCAGGGCCTGCTCGGCAACGACCTCTTTCAGGGCCGTGGACTCCCGACGCAGGTCCTTCACCTCGTCCGTGGTCGCCGCCCGCGCCGTATCGCCCGCTAGGCGGCGCTTGCCCGCCTCCAGGAACTCCTTCGACCAGACATAATAGAGGCTCTGGGCGATCCCCTCCTTGCGGCACAGTTCGGCAATGCTGTCCTCCCCGCGCAGGCCGTCCAGCACGACCCTGATCTTGTCTTCCGCCGAAAAGTGGCGCCGCGTCGCGCGCCGGATATCCTTCGCCACCCGCTCACCGGGCGTCGTCTTCAAGGGCAAGGGATTTGGTCTCATCTTCGTTCCTACGTCACTGCGATGAGACCAAAACCCTCCGCTAGCTGGAACCCTAAATCTGTCTCATTGGGGCTGACGCCGGACA
>JBBQTP010000242.1:0-2488 GCA_038213205.1 Caulobacterales bacterium | reverse complement strand
CCCGTCTCGATCACGAACGGCGCGAAGAACCCCCACTCCTCATCCGACATCAACCCTCGAACCAAAGCCGCTCTCCTAAAAGAGCAGCCTTGAATCAGCGATCAGATGATTTGGGAATCCACTTCGTCAACACAACCTAGTCTTCCCGCCGTCGCCTCTGCGACGATCGTCAATATCGATGCCTCAGTGTCGGGTTGCGACAGCACGCACTGCTCCGGCGAACATGTCGGCCCTGGCACGGTGCTGTTCAGCGTCATCTCCCCGAGCCAGCTCACCCTGGCGGCCGGCAGCTACACGGTCACCAACGCCAATGGCCTGCCCGGCGCCAACGCCAACGACATCGCGTGGAACTTCAACAAGGGCGGCGTCAACTGGATATGGGCGTTCATGGCGATCAACGATTCCAACCTGACCGTCCTGCTGGACAGCCTGCCCGACGCGAACATCACGATCGCCACGACGCAGGCGGCGGCCGCCGCCCAGTCCGCGGCCGTGAACTACGTCGGCCACTTCACCCTGGCCCAGCAGACCACCGTCGACTTCGTCACCGAGGACTACTTTCCGCCGGACAACCTGGGTGGCGTTTCGCTGAACGTGCAGCGCGATGGCAGCACGGCGCCGGGCGTGCCGGAGCCGGCGAGCTGGGCGCTGATGCTGCTGGGCTTCGGCGGCCTGGGCGCGATGCTGCGCGGCGCGCGTCGGCGGGGCGCGGTCCTGGCCGGAGCTTAGCAGCGCTGAGACGACGGCGGTTGCAGCCCGCTTCATGCGCCGTTGCAACCGCCGCTCGCAGCCCAAAACCTCCATCGGACGAAGCCCGGGCCCCCGGCGAGGATCCGGACTAGTTCTGCCGGCCGAACAGCGGGTCTGAGACGCTGGGCTTGCCGTCTTCGCCGTGGCCGGCGAAGCGGCGGCGGAAGCTGGGCGCCTGAACGCAGGTGACCACGAGGTCGTACCAGTTATGGCTGGCGCGCAGGTCCCAGGCGTCGGTGGCCGTGCCGCCCGGATCGATGAAGTGCTGGCGCGGCGGCGCGTCGGCATAGGCCGCAGGCGTGACCTCCATCGCCAGCGGCCGCACGCCGGTGTTGCGCAGGGTGACGATGAGCAGGCCCTTGCTCGCATCGAACCGCGCCGTGGCCTCGGCCCGGGCCGAGGCCGCCTCGCCGTGGAAGCCGCGCAGGAAGCCGTTGGGGCCATAGAGGCTGAGGTCGTAGGCGCCGTCGATCGGCACCAGGTCCTGCAGGGTCTTGCCGGCCGCGACGGCGTAGAAGCGCGGCTCGCCATCGCCCGCCGGATAGAGGTTGAACGCCGCGCCGGCCCGGCCGGTGTTGGCGAAGCTCAGCACCAGGCCCTCCGGCTTCAGCTCGCCGGTCACCTCGACGGCGTAGGGCAACGCCCGCGCCGGGCGCTGGCCGGCCTCCTGGCGGGGCAGCTTTTCCGGGTTGGCGGGTGGCTTGGGGAAGGGCAGGGCCTTGGCCTTCTGCGCGCGCGCCGGCAGGGCCGAGACGTCGGGTAGCGGGTCGGCCTTGGCGTTGGGTGTCTTGAAGTCGAAGACGCTGGTCAGGTCGCCGCAGACAGCGCGCCGCCAGGGGCTGATGTGCGGCTCGGCCACCCCGAAACGCGCCTCGAGAAAACGCAGCACCGAGGTGTGGTCGAACAGCTCGGAATTGACGTAGCCGCCCTTGGTCCAGGGCGAGACGACGATCATTGGCACGCGCGGACCGAGGCCCACCGGCTCGCCGTGGAAGACCTCGCCATCCGACTTTACGGTGCTGGCGCCCTGAGCGGTCCCCGCCGGCGGAATGGGCGGCGGCATGTGGTCGAAGAAGCCGTCGTTCTCGTCGTAGTTCAAGATCAGGACGGTCTTGGCCCAGACCTTGGGGTTCGACGCCAGAGCCTCGATCAGCCGCGCGGTCAGGAAGGCGCCGGCCGACGGCGTCGCGGCGGGATGTTCGGAGAGGTGTTCGGCCGGCACGATCCAGGAGACCTGCGGCAGGCGGTCGGCGGCGACATCGGCGGCGAATGCGGCGACCAGGTGCTCGCCCTGCGAGGTCTTGGCGTTGGCCGCGTTGGCGCCCGGGACCCAAGCGCGGCCACGCTGGTAGAGCGGTGACTCGGGGCTGAGGCCGCGAAAGGTCTTGAAGTAGGCGAGCCCGTTGTCGCCGAAGTTGTCGTACTCCTGGTAGACGCGCCAGGACACGCCGGCCGCCTGCAGCCGCTCGGCGTAGGTGGGCCAGGTCAGGCCCTTGAACTTCGGCCCGTCGTTGGCCGGGTCGGCGCTGGTGTTCGGCTCATCCGGAGGGTTCTTGATGACGATGTCGCTGTCGTCACCCGTCGAGAGCCCGGCGTGCCCGGTGAACAGGTAGAGCCGATTGGGATTGGTCTGCGAGAAGATCGAGCAGAAGTAGGCGTCGCAGACCGTGAAGGCGTCGGCCAGCGCATAGTAGAACGGCAGGTCGGCGCGGGTGTGCGCCGTTGTAGTCGGTGTGCT
>JBBQTP010000241.1:0-2620 GCA_038213205.1 Caulobacterales bacterium | reverse complement strand
CATGCAGCTGTCCGGGACCATGCGCAGCTCGCCCGAGTTCAGGCGGATCTGGGCGTAGCCGGCGTCGCGGCCGACGAGCTGGGCGTAGGTGCCGGCGGACCGAGCGACCTGGCCGCCCTTGAGGGGCTTCAGCTCGACATTATGGATGATCGTGCCGATCGGCATGCCGCGCAGCGGCATGGCGTTGCCGGGCTTCACGTCGGCCTTCTCGGCCGAGATCACCTGGTCGCCGACCTTCAGCCGCTGCGGAGCCAGGATATAGGCCAGCTCGTCGTCGGCATATTTGATCAGGGCGATGAACGCCGTGCGGTTGGGGTCGTACTCCAGACGCTCGACAACACCGACCACGTCCATCTTGCGACGCTTGAAGTCGATCTTGCGATAGAGGCGCTTGGCGCCGCCGCCGCGGAAGCGGACAGCGATACGGCCACCGCCGCCACGACCGCCGGACTTGGTCAGACCCTCGACGAGGGACTTTTCCGGGCGGCCCTTGTGCAGCTCGGACTTGTCCACCAGCACCAGCTGGCGGCGGCCCGGCGACGTCGGATTGTATTGCTTCAAGGCCATCGGATCAGAGCCCCGTCGTGATGTCGATCGACTGGCCTTCGGCCAGGGTCACGACAGCTTTTTTCACATCGGAACGACGGCCCTTGATGCCGCGGAACCGCTTGGTCTTGCCCTTCACGTTCAGAGTGTTGACCTTGGTCACATTCACCTTGAACAGCGCCTCGACGGCGTGGGCGATCTCGTCCTTCGTGGAGTCGGCGGCCACGCGGAAGACCACCTTGTTGTGCTCGGAGAGCAGCGTGGCCTTTTCGGTGATCACCGGCGACAGGATGGTGTCGTAGTGGCGGGCGGTCGGTTGCTCGGCCATCACGCAGCCTCCTTCTCTTGGAAGCGCGCCTGGATGGCTTCCACCGCGTCCTTGGTCAGGACCAGGGTGCGGCGGCGCAGCACGTCATAGACGTTCAGGCCGGCGTTCGGCAGCACGTCCACGTTGGGAATGTTGCGCGCGGCCAGGCCGAAGTTCTTGTCGACCTCGACCCCGGCGATCACCAGGGCATGGGTGATGCCCATGGCGCCCAGCTGGTCGCGCAGGGCGGCCGTCTTGGGATCGGCGAGCGTCACGTTGTCGACGACGATCAGCGAGCCGTCCTTGGCCTTCGAGGACAGCGCATGGCGAAGCGCCAGCGCGCGGACCTTCTTGGGCAGGTCGAAGGCGTGGCTGCGGACCACGGGCCCGTGAGCCTTGGCGCCGCCGACGAACTGAGCCGCCCGGCGCGAGCCGTGACGGGCGCCGCCGGTGCCCTTCTGCTTGTACATCTTCTTCGAGGTCCGCGAGACTTCGTTGCGGACCTGGATCTTGTGGGTGCCGGCGCGGCGCTTGGCGAGCTGCCAAGTGACCATGCGCTGCAGGATGTCGCCGCGGATATCTTCGATACCGAAGATTTCGTCGGACAGCTCGATCGAGCCGCCCTTGCCGCCATCCAGTTTGAGGACGTCGAGTTTCATCAGGCTTGGTCCCCAGCTTCCGGCGCTTGGTCAGCGCCAGCATCTGCAGAAGTGGCGGCCTCCGTTTCAGTCGCTTCAGCGGGGGCCGCTTCGGACTCCGAGGCGGCGGCCGTGGTCACGGCAGGCTCTTCAGCGACAGGCGCTTCGGCGACAGGCGCTTCGGCGGCGGCTTCCACGACGGGGGCCTCTTCCTCGGCGGGAGCGGCGGCGTCTTCACCGGCCTTCTTGTAGGCGCCCGGCGTCGGGACGTCCTTGGGGGCCGCCTTCTTCACCGCATCGCGGATCTTCACGAAGCTGCCCTCGGTGCCGGGGACAGCGCCCTTGACCAGGATCAGGCCGCGCTCGACGTCGACGCGCCAGACGGTGAGGTTGAGGGTGGTGACGGTTTCCTGACCGAGGTGGCCGGCCATGTGCTTGCCGGCGAAGGTCTTGCCGGGATCCTGGCGCTGGCCGGTTGAGCCGTGGGCCCGGTGGGAGACGGAGACCCCGTGGGTCGCGCGCATGCCGCCGAAGTTCCAGCGCTTCATCGCCCCCTGGAAGCCCTTACCGACCGTCGTACCGGTGACGTCGATCTTCTGGCCCGGGAGGTAATGGTCGGCGGTGAACTCCGCGCCGACGTCGATGAGGTTGCCCTCGGTTACGCGGAACTCCGCCAGGGTGCGCTTGGGCTCGACCTCGGCCTTGCCGAAGTGGCCGCGCATGGCCTTGGAGGTGTTCTTGGGTTTCTTAGCGCCCGCACCGAGCTGGAGGGCCACGTAGCCGTCCTTATCCTGGGTGCGCTGGGCGATGACCTGACAGCCCTCGAGGCTGAGCACAGTCACCGGCACATGGGTTCCCGCTTCATCGAAGAAGCGCGCCATGCCCAGCTTTTTGGCGATTACGCCGGTTCGCATCGGACCAATCCCCTTAGAGCTTGATCTCGACGTCCACGCCGGCGGACAGGTCGAGCTTCATGAGCGCGTCCACGGTCTGCGGGGTGGGGTCGACGATATCGAGCACGCGCTTGTGCGTGCGGATTTCAAACTGCTCGCGCGACTTCTTGTCGATGTGCGGCGAACGGTTGACGGTGAATTTTTCAATGCGCGTCGGCAGCGGGATAGGCCCGCGC
>JBBQTP010000240.1:0-2828 GCA_038213205.1 Caulobacterales bacterium | reverse complement strand
ACCTTGTAGACGCCGACCTTGCCGACCCGCTCGGAGCCCTGGCTGACAATGCCGTCGGCGGAGATGGTGATGGCCCCGGGCTTGGCCTGGTCGTTGGTGATCTGGCCGCCGCCATCGTCGGCCACGGGGTCGCCGGCCTGGGTGGTGACGACGCCGTTTTCGTTGGTGCGGAAGTGGCCGTCGCGGGTGAAGCGGTCGCCCGCCTTGGTGGTGACCTTGAAGAAGCCCTGGCCCTCGATGCCAAGATCGAAGGTGGAGTCGGTCTTGCGCAGACCGCCCTGGCCGAAGTCGCGGGCCACGCCGTCGGCGCCCACGAATTTCACCGGCCGCGGTCCGCCCGAGGTGAAGGCGGGCGGGCCCGGGACCGTCTTGGTCATCAGGGTTTCGAACTTGAAGCCGTTGGTGTCGGCGTTGGCGATGTTGTTGGCGACGATGTCCATCTGGCGCTTGAGCACCATCTGGTTCGACAGGCCGACGTAGAGGGCGTTGTCCATGGAATTTCTTTTCAGCCTTGTTGGACGCGACACTTTCGCCGGTCAGGGCTGCAAGCTTTGGGCCAACTCGAAAGTTGAGCGAATTCAACAAATAGAATAGTTAACGGGCGCGCGGCGGCGGAAAATGCCGGGCAGGCTTCGCACCTATTAACGTCCGTTAAAAACCGCGCGTTAACCAACTTGCCTCCATGGGTAAGCGGTAAGTTTCTAAGGAACGCGCGCGTGGCCGAAGACAAGGTCAAGGAAGCGCCGGAGGGGGAAACCCCCGAGGGCGAGGAAGGCGACGGCGCCAAGCCGAAGAAGAAGCTGCCGATGATGATGCTCATCGCCGGCGCGGCTGCGATGGTGCTGGTGCTCGGCGGCGGCGGCGGCGCGGCCTATTTCTTTCTGCTGAAGCCGAAGCCCGAGGCGGCGGCCGGCAAGGACGCCAAGAAGAAGCCTGCCGCCAAGAAGAAGGGCGACAAGGACAAGAAGGACGACAAGACCGCGGCCATGGTCCGCGAAGGCCCGGACGGGGTCCTGTTCTACACCATCCCCGATGTGGTCGTGAACATGCAGACCGCCGACGGCAAGCCGACCTTCCTCAAGCTCAAACTGACCCTGGAACTGCCCGACCAGGCGACGGTCGACGAACTCGAGCCGAATATGCCCAGGCTGCAGGACATGTTCCAGACCTTCCTGCGCGAGCTGCGTCCTGAGGACCTCTCGGGCAGCCAGGGCTCCTATCAGCTGCGCATGGAAATCCTGCGTCGGGTCAACCTGGTGATCGCGCCGTCCAAGGCCAACGCCGTCCTGATCGAGGAGATGCTGATCAACTAGCGCGCCCGCAAGGGAGGCGCCCGCGATCGCTCAAGACGCATGGCCGACGAACCCGAAGACATCACCGCAGAGACTCCCGGCGCGCACGCCGGCGCGGCCGGCGAGGACACCAACTCGTGGGGGGCCGACGACGACGGCCAGTCCGAACGCATTCTCAATCAGGACGAGATCGACAGCCTGCTGGGCTTCGACCTCTCCGAGGAAGAGGGCGGCGAGCGCACCGGCATCCGCGCGATCATCAACTCGGCGCTGGTCTCCTACGAACGCCTGCCGATGCTGGAAATCGTCTTTGACCGGCTCGTCCGGTTGATGACCACCTCCTTGCGGAACTTCACCTCCGACAACGTCGAGGTGTCCCTCGACAACATCTCCTCGATCCGTTTCGGCGACTATCTGAACTCGATCCCGCTGCCGGCGATCCTGTCGGTGTTCCGGGCGGAAGAGCTGAACAATTACGGCCTGCTGACGGTCGACTCCAACCTGATCTATTCGATCGTCGATGTGCTGCTGGGCGGCCGTCGCGGTACGGCTGCCATGCGCATCGAGGGCCGGCCCTACACCACCATCGAGCGTGTGCTGGTGCAGCGGATGGTCGAGGTGGTGCTGGCCGACGCCCGCGAGGCCTTCGAACCGCTGACGCCGGTGACCTTCACCCTCGACCGGCTGGAGACCAATCCGCGCTTCGCCGCCATCGCGCGTCCCGCCAACGCCGCCATCCTGGTGAAGCTCAGAATCGACATGGAAGACCGCGGCGGCCGCATCGAGCTGCTGCTGCCCTACGCGACACTGGAACCCATCCGCAAGATGCTGCTGCAGCAGTTCATGGGTGAGAAGTTCGGCCGCGACAACATCTGGGAAGGCCACCTGGCCACCGAGCTCTGGACCACCCAGATGGAGGTCCGCGCCGTCCTCGACGAACAGCAGCTCGGCCTGAAGCAGGTCCTCGACCTGAAGGTCGGTGACACCCTGATGCTGAACGCCACGCCCGACAGCCTGATCGAGCTGCGCGCCGGCGTCATTCCTTTGACCCGGGGGCGCATGGGCCGCCGCAACGCCCACATCGCCGTTCGCGTCGAGGCGCCTTTGACGCCCAACGCCCGGCAAGCCGTGCAGGGATCCCAATGAGCCTCATCGGACTGGTCCTGAATCTATTGCTTGCCGGCCTGCTGTCGGCCGCGCTTGGCATGGGCTGGCGGCTGAACCGCCGGCTGAAGGCGCTTCGTGACAGCCATGACGGCTTCGCGGTCGCCGTGGCCGAGCTGAACACCGCCGCGGCCCGCGCCGAACAGGGCCTGGCCGATCTGCGCGCCGCCACCGACGAGGCGGTCGACATCCTGGGCGACCGCATCGAGAAGGGGCGTACGCTGGCGACCCGGCTCGACCGGCTGATCGAACACGCCAATGTGCCGGTCCGCGCGGAGGCCTCGGCGCTGGCCGACGACCCCGTCGCCGAGCGCCGCCTGGGCGCCCTGCTGGCCGCCGCCCGCGAGATGCGCCCCGAGCGCGTCATGCCGC
>JBBQTP010000239.1:0-2871 GCA_038213205.1 Caulobacterales bacterium | reverse complement strand
GCCAGCCTGGGCCGCGACCCGCAATCCGAACTCGCCAAGCGGCTGGAGGCTCAGACCCCGGCCGAGCCGGGCGCCCTCCGCATCCTCAGAGACCTGCGGATCGGCGACGAGCACCACGGCGTTCCGATTCGCATCGAACCGGAGGGCTTGGCGAGCTACCTGGAACGGATCACCGAGCTTGTCCCCGCCTATCGCGACGACAAGATCCTACCGCCCGCCCAGCTGGTCCACATGACCCACATGACCCGGAAGGCGGTGCTGGCCAAGGCGGCCCAGCCGTCGGTCGGCCTGTTTGGGGCTCTGGAGGTCGAGCAGATCGCCGGGCCCCTGCGCGCCGGTGTCGACTACCTGGCCCGCACCAAGGTGCTGAAGCTGACCGAAAGCCCGCGCACGGAAAACGTCTGGTACGAGGTGATTTTCGGCGAGGTTGGCGGTCCCGACCTCGGGCGGGTGCTCTATCTGCTTCGGTTTATGAAAGGATCTTCCCCGCTTTGGGCGGCTGGATGAGGCGGGCTCGATACCGGTTGGCCAGGCTCGCGCGATGGTGCTGCTAGTCGATCGGCGTCGCGCTCCTGGCGTTGATCGTCCCCGCCGCGCTCGCCGACAAATATGCCGCCACAGTCATGACGTCTGAAGAGACCTTCCTGATCAACGACACGAGCGTAGCCTCGGCCGGCCCGACCTGGAAAACCGCGACGATGATGATCGTCGCTCCGCCCGGGAGAGCAAAGCACGCCTATCGCTACGTGCAGGTACGCGCCGAATTCGATTGCGCAGGCCACAGGGCCAAGTTCATGGGGCCTATGATCTCCAGCCTCAGTGACGGTCGGTTCGGACGGGAGGACTCGCCAGACACCTGGCTGGATGCGCGCCAGACACAAAGATCGGGGCGACATTGGCTCACGTGTGCGGCGAGCGCGCGGGCGCCACGATCCTACAGGGCGACTACGACACATCCGGCGCTGCGGCCGAGTTTGTGATTTCCAAATACGTAGCGATCGGACAACCCCCGCCGTGACGGGCTGCGCCTAGGCCGCGACGCCGCCGACGCGCTTGATATTGCAGTGGACCCAAAGGGTCTCCAGGGCCGCCACCAGCTTGTCCATCATCTCGTCGGTGTGGGCCGGTGACGGGGTGAAGCGCAAGCGCTCGGTCCCTCTGGGCACGGTGGGATAGTTGATCGGCTGGACGTAGATGCCGTGCTCTTCCAGCAGGATGTCGGAGATCATCTTGCAGTGAACCGCGTCGCCCACCAGCACCGGCACGATGTGGCAGACGCTGGGCATTACCGGCAGGCCGGCCTTGACCAGGCGCGCCTTCAGCGAGGCGGCGCGCTCCTGGTGGGCCACCCGGATCTCGTTGTGCTCTTTCAGGTAGCGGATCGAGGCCACGGCGCCGGCCGCCAGCGCCGGCGGGATCGAGGTGGTGAAGATGAAGCCGTCGGCGTAGCTGCGGATGGCGTCGACGATCACCGTGTCGGCGGCGATGTAGCCGCCCATGACGCCGAACGCCTTGCCCAGCGTGCCTTCGATGATGTCGATGTCGGCCATGACGCCGTCGCGCTCGGCCACGCCGGCCCCGCGGGGTCCGTACATGCCCACCGCATGGACCTCGTCAATGTAGGTCATGGCGCCGTATTTCTTGGCCAGCGCCACGATGCCCGGAATGTCGGCGATGTCGCCGTCCATGGAATAGACGCTTTCGAAGGCGACCAGCTTGGGCAGCGCCGGATCCGTGGCCGCCAGCAGCTCTTCAAGGTGTTCCAGGTCGTTGTGGCGGAAGATGTGCTTCTCGCCCTTGTGCGCCCGAATGCCGCTGATCATCGAGTTGTGGTTCAGGGCGTCGGAGAAGATCACCAGGCCCGGCAGAATCTTGTGCAGGGTGGAAAGCGAGGCCTCGTTGGAGACGTAGCCTGAGGTGAACAGCAGGGCGGCTTCCTTCTGGTGAAGGTCGGCCAGCTCCAGCTCCAGCTGCACATGATAGTGGGTCGTGCCCGAGATATTGCGCGTGCCGCCCGATCCCGCGCCGCAGGCGTCGATGGTGGCCTTCATGGCCTCGATGACCACCGGGTTCTGACCCTGGCCGAGGTAGTCGTTGGAGCACCAGACCACCACGTCGGATTCCGAGCCGTCGGCGCGCGTCCAGGTGGCGCGCGGGAAATCGCCGCGATGCCGCTTCAGATCGGCGAACACCCGGTAGCGGCCCTCGGAACGGAGGCGCTGCAGGGCAGCCGCGAACCGGGCGGGATAATTCATCGGCAATGCCCCATATGGCCGGGCGCCGGCGCCCGCCGCGGCGCGCAGGCCGCCGCCAGGCTGGCGAGGCCGGCGGCGAGCAGGGCCAGGCTGAGCGGGCAGAGGATGCAGTGCGGGACGGTCGCCGGCCCGCAAATTGCGCCGTAGGCGGACCCGGCCGCGTTCATGTGCAACCACGCCCCTCCCGCGCTGAGGACCGAAAGCCCCGTCAGGGCGAGGGCGGCCGCACGCAGATGGCGGAGTTGAGCAGGCAAGGTCATCGACCGTCTCCCAGGGACCGCTCCGTTTCCCTCAGCTTGGCCGCCCCGTCTTTGACCAACATCAAAGCGGCGCTGGGCCTCAGGGCGCATCACCCGGCTCAGTTTCGAAACCAGAGCCGTCGGGGTCATGACAACAGTCGCCATACGCAGGGACGAACCCGGCTTCGACGCCATCGTCCTCTACGCCTTCTGCGGCATCGCCGCCTTGCTCAGCCTGTTTGCTACGGCGTTCACACAGGATCCGCTGTTCCGCCTGCAGGGCTGGATCTTCACCGGAGCCTTCGTCCGGGCGAGCCTGGTCATGACCATTGGCCTGGGCCAGGAGCGTTTCCGGCCCAAGCCCGACCGCTACGAGG
>JBBQTP010000238.1:0-2983 GCA_038213205.1 Caulobacterales bacterium | reverse complement strand
CACTCGTAGTCGCCCTGCAGGCGCGCGAAGTTGCGGATGGCGCCGAGGTAGTTGCCGAGGTGGAGATTGCCGGTGGGCTGGACGCCGGAAAGAATGCGGCCTTTCAGGCCCTTGGCGGCGTAGGGCGCGAGATGCGGATTGGGCGCGGTTGTGGTGACGGTATCGGGCATGGGTGTGGACTCCCGTAATGGTGGAAAGCACGGGGTTTGGACCTCCGCGCACCCCGCCGGTGGAGGGCAAGGGCGGGGCGGGTATCGCCCAGCTCACGGCCCGAATCAAGCCGGCATCAAGCCCGCCGCCAGACTGCCGTTGACCACGTCCGTCCGGCCTGTTCCCATCGGACTTGCACGCATCTTGCAGGATAGCGGGAGCGTCAGGGACGGCTTGGACACTCTGGATGGGGCATCCCATGAACGAACATGACTTGCGTGGTCTGATCGACCAAGTGAAGGGCGGCGGCATGTCCCGTCGCGCCTTCGTGCGGCGGATGGCGGCGGTGGGCTTCACGGCGCCGATGGCGACCCAGTTGCTCGCTCATGCGGGCGTGGCGATGGCCCAACCCCGGCCGACCTACAAGCCGACCAAGCGCGGCGGCGGTGGGTTGCTGAAGGTCCTGTGGTGGCAGGGTCCGACCTTGCTCAATCCGCATTTCGCGGTCGGCACCAAGGACCAGGACGGCTCGCGGCTGTTCTACGAGCCGCTCGCCGGCTGGGATGCCGACGGCAACCTCCGGCCGATCCTGGCCGCCGCCATCCCCGGTCGCGAGGACGGTACCTTGGCGGCCGACGGCAAGTCGGTGACCTGGAAGCTGAAGCAGGGTGTCAGCTGGCACGACGGCAAGCCCTTCACCGCCGACGACGTCGTCTTCACCTGGGAATATTCCCGCAACCCGGCGACGGCGACGCTGACCAGCGGCTCCTACAAGGACGTGGTGGTCGAGAAGATCGACCAATACACCGTCGTCGTGAAGTTCCCGCAGCCGACGCCCTTCTGGGCGGACGCCTTCTGCGCTGCAGCCGGCTGCATCATCCCCAAGCACTTGTTCGCCGACTACACCGGCGACAAGTCGCGAGAGGCGCCAACCAACCTCAAGCCGGTCGGCACCGGCCCCTACAAGTTCAAGGACTTCAAGCCGGGCGACATGGTCGCGGGCGTGATCAACACCGACTACCACCTCGAGAACCGCCCGCATTTCGATTCAATCGAAATGAAGGGCGGCGGCGATGCGGTCTCCGCGGCGCGCGCGGTGCTGCAGACCGGCGAGTTCGACTTTGGCTGGAACATGCAGGTCGAGGACGAGATTCTTCTGCGACTGGAAAAGGGCGGCAAGGGCCGTGTCGTCTTCTCCCAGGGCGGCGGCATCGAACATATCCAGCTCAATACCACCGATCCGTGGACCGAGGTCGATGGCGAACGCTCGAGCGTGAAGACCAAGCATCCGACCCTGTCGGATCCGGCAGTGCGTCAGGCGCTGGCCCTGCTGGTCGACAAGGACTCGGTCGAGAAGCACATCTATGGCCGCACCGGCGTTGCCACGGCGAACTTCATCAACCATCCCGAACGCTTCCGCTCCAAGACCACGAAGTATGAATTCAACGTCGACAAGGCCGCCGATCTGCTGGAGAAGGCCGGCTGGAAGAAGGGCGCCGACGGCATCCGTGCCAAGGACGGCAAGAAGCTCAAGTTCGTCTACCAGACCTCGATCAACCAGCCGCGCCAGAAGACCCAGGCGATCGTCAAGCAGGCGTGCCAGAAGGCCGGCATCGACATCGAGGTCAAGGCGGTGGTGGCGTCGGTCTTCTTCTCGTCCGATGTCGCCAATCCCGACACCTACACCAAGTTCTACTGCGACCTGCAGATGTACAATAACGGCCCGCAGCAGCCCGACCCGGAAGTGTTCCTGCGCCAGTTTCTCTCGACGGAGATCGCCACCCGGGAGAACAAGTGGCAGGGCCGCAACATCACGCGCTGGCAGAACAAGGAATACGACGACATCCACAAGGCGGCCCAAGTCGAACTCGACCCGCTGAAGCGCGCCGCCCTGCTCATCAAGCTGAACGAGCTGGCCGTGAATAACCAGGTCGTGATCCCCGTCGTGGCCCGGCTTGGCGTGGCGGCCGTGAAGCATAAGCTCGTGGTCGAGCTCACCGGTTGGGACAACAACACCTGGGATCTGGCGAACTGGTACCGGGAAGCCTGAGGATCGCGCGCTCCCGGTCCCCCGCTTGATTGTTGAGCAAGGGTGGATATGGTCCCGCCTGCAATGGCGCGCCCCTAGTTGCCGAGTGACGGTCCATCCATGTCAGACAATCCGCCGGTCGAATATAAATTCCCCGAACTGCGCCGCTGGGAGAAGGGCGCCGCGCCCTACATCCATGTGTTGGAGAGCGGCAAACCTGGGCCGACGGTGATGGTGGCGGCGCTGACCCACGGCAACGAGGTCTCCGGCGCGGTCGTGGTCGATGCCCTGCTCGAACGTGGCCTCAGGCCGCGCAAGGGTACGCTGATCTTCTCCTTCAACAATATCGAGGCCTATCACAGCTTCGATCTGGCAACGCCCTTCAAGTCGCGCATGGTCGACGAGGATTTCAACCGCACCTGGGGCCGCCTCGACCAGCCGGCCAATACCGTCGAGATGAAGCGGGCGCTGGTGGTCAAGCCCTTCGTCGAGCGCGCCGACCTCTTGCTCGATCTTCATTCCATGCACGATGACGGCGTGCCGCTGATGCTGTCGGGTCCGCTCGACAAGGGCGTGGCCTTCGCCAAGCGCGTCGGATCGCCGTTCGACATCATCCGCGATGCGGGCCACGCCGCCGGCATGCGCATGCGCGACTATCAGGGCTTTGGCGACGCCAAGAGCGCCAAGAACGCGCTGCTGATCGAGACCGGCCAGCATTGGCGGGCCTCGTCGGTCACGGTCGCCAAGGATGTCACGGTGCGCTTCCTCGCCGAGCCCGAGATCTTCGACGCCGCGGACCTGCCG
>JBBQTP010000237.1:0-3027 GCA_038213205.1 Caulobacterales bacterium | reverse complement strand
CGCTAGCTCCTGCGCCGGTCGTTTAATTCCCTATTCGCCCCTCTTCTTACGCACTGAGCGGGGGGTCGCGAAATAGCGCAAACGGGCCCCCAAAGGGAGGAGGTCTAGGGCGCTGTGACCGCTGCAGCAGCTCGACGGCCTCGGTGTTTGGATGCCGCCGGCTTGTCAGAATTGCTGGTAGCCACCGCCGCAGTGCAGGCATCGACCGCTTCTTGCAATGTACGAAACCTAACTTCCCCCCGTGTCGCATCGGCGCCGAAATTCTCAGTTCCATCGGCTTGCGGCATGGCGAGGATAATCGGGGCGCCGCGCGCTCTCTGCTCCAGGCGCCCGATTAGATAGTGCAGGCGGGTCGGATTGCCGCCTACGCCAAGGTGCAGGACGCAGATCATGTCGATTCCAGCGGTATCGAGCTGGCCTATGGTGTCGCGCGCGGCGTCGCGATTTGGCGCGACGCGGACGCGGAACCCACGTCGGCTCAAGAGCTGTGCAAGCATTGCGGTAGCCAAGTCGTCCAACATTCCGTAAGCGCTGTCCCGACCCCACCTTTCGCTGACGCCGTTGTCCGTTGATGGTGACGATCCCCTTGGGCGGATCGTTTCATGTCAGGATTTAACCCTACGCTTGACCCTAAGCCGGTGCAGGTTCGCCGGCTGGAGGTGCTGACGGGCGTGGGCGGGCGGCGGCGCTGGTCGTCGGACGACAAGGCGCGGATCGTCGAGGAGACCCTGGCGCCCGGTGCGACGGTGTCGGACGTGGCGCGGTGTCACGACATCCGCCCGCAGCAGCTCTTCGGCTGGCGCCGCGAAATGAGGATCGCTGATCCCGAGCCGCAGCTGACCTTCGTGCCGGCGCTGGTCGAAGCGCCTGACAAGCCGAGCCGGACGCGTCCGAGGCCGGCGCGGTCAGGCCATGGCGACATCGAGCTGGAGATCGACGGGATGGTGGTCCGCGTGCGCCGTGGCGCGGAGGCCAAGACCGTGGCGGCGGTGATCAAGGCGTTGAAGGCCGTGCGGTGATCCCCGCCTTCACCGGGACACCGGGCTCGGTGCGGGTGCTGGTGGCGACCAAGCCGGTGGACTTCCGCAAAGGCATGGGCGGCCTTGCGGCGCTGGTGAAGGACCATCTGCTCAAGGATCCCTACTCGGGCGTGGTCTACGTCTTCCGCGCCAAGCGGGCCGACCGGGTGAAGATGATCTGGTGGGATGGAACGGGCTTGTGGCTCTTGGCCAAGACGCTGGAGCAAGGCGCCTTCACCTGGCCGAAGGTGCAGGATGGGGTGATGCGGCTGACGCCTGCGCAGCTCGCGGCCCTGCTGGAGGGCCTGGACTGGCGGCGTGTGCAGCAGGCGCGCCGAACCCGGGCGCCGGAGGCCACGGCATAGGCTGCGGCGAAGTGAATCAGACCGCACGCGGGGGCGCCACAAGGCCGTGCGAATATGCTCAGATCGCCCTATGGCCCAGGCGCTTCCCGGCGATGTCGAGACGCTGACGGCCCTGCTCCTGAAGGAGCGGGCCGAGCACGCGGCCGTGCTTAAGGCCAAGGACCAAGCTCACGCCGAGAACGAGCGCCTGCGCCAGATCATCAAGGCTTTGCAGCGCCACCGCTTCGGCCGCCGCGCCGAGACCCTGGATGCCGATCAGCTGGCCCTGGGGCTGGAGGACGTCGAGCAGGAGATCGCCTCTGGCGAGGCCGGGGCGGAGTCCGCGTCGCCGGCCGCCAAGACCGCGCGGGCGGCCAAGCGGCGCGCCAACCGCGGATCGCTGCCGGCGCGCCTGCCCAGGATCGAGACCGTCATCGACATCGAGGACAAGACCTGCCCGGGCTGCCGCGGCGTCCTGCACAGGATCGGCGAAGACGTCGCCGAGCGGCTGGACATCGTGCCGGCGCAGCTGCGGGTGCTGGTGGTGCGCCGCCCGAAGTACGCCTGCCGGACCTGCGAGGAGGCTGTGGTGCAGGCGCCTGCGCCGGCGCGGCTGATCGAGGGCGGGCTGCCGACGGATGCGACCGTGGCCCATGTCGTGGTCGCCAAGTACGCCGATCATCTGCCGCTCTACCGCCAAGCCCAGATCTACGCCCGCCAGGGGATCAATCTGGACCGCTCGACCCTGGCCGACTGGACCGGCCGCGCGGCCTGGCTGCTCAAGCCTTTGCACACCCGGCTGCTGGAGCGGCTGAAGGCCTCGGGCAAGCTCTTCGCCGACGAGACGACCGCCCCGGTGCTGGATCCTGGGCGTGGCCGGACCAAGACCGGCCAGCTCTGGGCCTATGCCCGCGACGACCGCCCGTGGAACGGGCCCGACCCGCCGGGCGTGGTCTACGTCTATGCGCCCGATCGCAAGGCCGAGCGCGTCGCGGCGCACCTGGCGGGCTTTAAGGGCGTGCTGCAGGTGGACGGCTATGCCGGCTACCGACCGCTGGCCGAGAAGGGCGGCGTCCGCCTGGCCTTCTGCTGGGCGCATGTGCGGCGGCGCTTCTACGAACTGGCCGCCGCCGGACCGGCGCCGATCGCCAACGAGACCCTGAGGCGCATCGCGTCGCTCTATGCCGTGGAGGCCGACATCCGTGGCCAGGCCGCCGATGAGCGTCGGCGGGTGCGCCAGGAGCGCAGCCGGCCGATCATCGACGCTCTCCACGCCTGGCTGAAGGCCCAGCTCGAGCGCGTCAGCCAGAAGGGCAAGCTCGCCGAGGCGATCCGCTATGCACTCGCCCGATGGTACGGGCTCAGCCTCTTCTTCGATGACGGTCGCGTCGAGATCGACTCCAACATCGTCGAGCGGTCCATCCGGCCCATCGCGCTCAACCGCAAGAACGCCCTCTTCGCCGGCTCCGACGGCGGCGGCGAGCACTGGGCCGTGCTCGCCTCGCTGATCGAGACCTGCAAGCTAAATGGCGTCGATCCGCAGGCCTACATCACCGATGTCATCACCCGTATCGTCCAGGGCCATCCCAACAGCCGGCTCGACGAGCTCCTGCCCTGGGCCTACGTCGCGCCCATACGCGCCGTGGCCTGAGAACAGCGCTTAC
>JBBQTP010000236.1:0-3089 GCA_038213205.1 Caulobacterales bacterium | reverse complement strand
ATCGCGCGTGCGCGGCCCGCCGTGGCGCGGCACATGTCCACCACCGGCGGATAGGCATGGCCCGCGTCCTGCTGTTCGGCCCTCTGCGCGACCTCGCCGGCTGGCGCGAGCGCGATATCGACAGCCCGTTCCTATCGGCCCTGCGCGCCAAGCTCACCGACGAGGATGCCGCGCTCGGCGTGGCCCTGGCTGGCCCGGGCGTGCAGGTCGCGTTGGACCAGTTGATCGTTCGGGGCGACGCGCCACTGGGCGCCCGCACCGAGGTCGCCTTCCTGCCGCCGATGAGCGGCGGCTAGGTCGATGATCCGCCTCACCTTCGACCCCTTCGATCCGGGCGCATTGCTGAGCGAGTTCTGCCGCGACCGTTCCGAGGTCGGCGCCATCGCCACCTTCACCGGCCTGGCCCGCGCCGAGGCCGGCGCCACCACGCTGCTGGAACTCGAAGCCTACCCGGGCTTCACGGAAGCCGAGATCGACAAGGTCGCTGGTCACGCTCGCGGGCGTTTCGGCCTGGCGGACGTGCTGATCCTGCATCGGATCGGCAAGATCGGCCCCGGCGAGCCCATCGTCTTCGTCGCCACCGCCGCCAGTCACCGCCGCGCCGCGTTCGAGGCCTGCGACTTCCTGATGGACTACCTCAAGTCCGCCGCCCCTTTCTGGAAGAAAGAACACGGCCCCGACGGCGAGCGCTGGATCGAACCGTCGATCCAAGACCACAGCGACCGCGCGCGCTGGGAGTAGGCGCGGCCGCTGGTGGGCCGGTCTCCCCTCAGTGCTTTCAGTGTTTTCAGGGTTTGAATGATTAAGCCTCTCCACGCGAGGGCTCGAGGACTGCACGCCGTTCGCGTGATTCAGGGTTCAAATAGGCTTGCCCGAAATCGGGCACAGGCGTTGTCTAGCTGCGATGCCCAAGCCACACGATCCCGCTATGGCGAGCGACCTGGACGACCTCGTGGCCTATGTGGCCCGGTCCGCCGGGCTCGCGCCGAACCAGGCGAGGCGGATTGTCGATGACGTGTTCAGCTATCTCGGCGAGGCGCCCGAGGACTTCGTCCGCCGCCGCCACGCGGCTCTGCTCAGCCTGGGCCGCCGCAACCCCGAGATCTACGAGACCATCGCCGCCGAACTCGTCGAGCGCCGGTTCCCCGCACCCGTCTGGTCCATCCGCCAAATCCGCCGGATCATTTACGGCTGAGGAGTCCCGCTGATGTGCGGCATCATCGGTTACATCGGCCACCGTCAGGTCCTGCCGCTCTTGATGGAGGGTCTGCGCCGCCTGGAGTACCGCGGCTATGACTCCGCCGGCGTCGCGGTCGTGCAGGGCGCCGCGCTGGCGGTGATCAAGAAGCAAGGCAAGGTCCGCGAGCTGGAGGCCGCCCTGCCCGCGGCCGGCTTGCCGGGGACCATTGGCATCGCCCACACCCGCTGGGCCACCCACGGTGAGCCATCGGACCTCAACGCCCACCCGCACACTGACGCCAGCCACCGCATCGGCGTGGTCCACAACGGCATCATCGAGAATGCCGGCGAGCTGCGCGCCCGCCTGATCGCCGACGGGGTCGTCTTCCGTTCCGAGACCGACACCGAGGTTCTGGCCCATCTGATCGCGGCCCGCCCCGAGGCCACCCTGGTCGATGCCGTCCGCGCTGCGCTTCGGCTGGTGAAGGGGGCCTATGGCCTGGCCGTCATTGACGCCACCCGGCCCGAGACCATCGTTGCTGCCCGCAACGGCGGCCCGGTGGTGGTTGGCGTGGGCGACGACGAGATGTTCGTGGCATCCGACGCGGTCGCCCTGCTGGGCCATGCCAAGACCGTCGCCCATCTGGACGACGGCGAGTTGGCCGAGGTCCGCGCCGACGGTTTCAGCGTGCTGACCCTTGAGGGCGCGGCGACCCTGAAGCCGACCCAGGATATCTCCAGCGAAGCCGCAGACTTCGACCGTGGCGACTTCAGCCACTTCATGCGCAAGGAGATCGCCGAACAGCCGGAGGCGCTGCGCCGCACGCTGCTGGGGCGCCTGGACGCGCGCTTCTCGACCGCCCACCTCGGCGGCATTGAGCTGGCCGCGCGCGAAATGCTCGATATCCGCCGGGTGAAGATCCTCGGCTGTGGTTCGGCCTACTATTCCGGAATCCTGGGGGCCCACCTGATCGAGACGTTGGCCCGCATCCCCGCCCACGCCGAGCCGGCCTCCGAGTTTCGTTACCGCAACCCGGTGATCGAGCAGGACACGCTCTACGTGGCTGTCAGCCAGTCGGGGGAGACCTTCGACACCCTGGCCGCGATCCAGGAGGTGAAGCGCAAGGGCGGCCGGGTGATGGGCGTGATCAACGCCGTCGGCTCCACCATCGCCCGGGAATGCGGGCGGGGCGTCTACCTGCATGCCGGGCCCGAGGTGGCGGTGGTGTCGACCAAGACCTGGACCTGCACGGCCACCGCTTTCGCCCTGCTGGCGTTGCAATTGGGCCGGGTCCGTGACCTGTCGGCGGCTCAAGGCGCGCGCCTGCTCTCAGGCTTGGCCGCGTTGCCTGACCAAATCTCCGCCATCGTCGCGCGTGAAGGGGAGCTCGCGCCCCTAGCCGCCCGTCTGGCCGCCAGCGAGCACGCCTATTTCATCGGCCGCGCCGCCGGATACGCCGTGGCCCTGGAGGGCGCGCTGAAGCTGAAGGAGATCAGCTACCTCCATGCCGAAGCCTATGCGGCTTCTGAGTTGAAGCACGGCCCGCTGGCCCTGATCACCCCGCAGACGCCGACGTTGATCGTCCTGCCGGGCGACGACCTGCTGCCGAAGAACCTCTCGACCATCGCCGAGGTGCGCACGCGGCACGGCCCAGTCCTGGCCATCACCCATCCCGGCGTTGAGGCGCCCGGCGTCGAGGCCGCCTTCACGGTTCCCCGCTCCGAGCCGGAGCTGGACCCGATCCTGCTGAATATCCCGCTGCAGCTCCTGGCCTACCAGGTCGCCCAGGGCCTCGGCCGCGAGATCGACCAACCCCGCAACCTGGCCAAGTCCGTCACCGTGGAATGATCTTCGTGGCGGTTTCCCATGGTCACGCTCTGTCGGCCGCATGACAGACGTGAGCCGACAC
>JBBQTP010000235.1:0-3106 GCA_038213205.1 Caulobacterales bacterium | reverse complement strand
GGCCATGGTGGCCATGGCCAGGAGGAAGAGGGGAAAGCCTGCCCAAGAGGCGTTCTCGACGCCGGCGAACATGTGATTGGTGTTTTGACGGATGCCGGTGATGAGCACCATCACGCCATGGGCGGCGATGAAGGTGACGTGACCCCCTGAAACTCCTCCAGAAATAATTAGAGTCCGCCCCAACGAAGAAGGGACGGACGAATGAAGCGATCGAGGTTCACGGAAGAGCAGATCATCGGGATCCTGCGAGAGCAGGAGGCCGGCGTGCCGGTGGCGGATCTGTGCAGGAAGCACGGGCTCAGCTCGCCGACCTTCTACAAGTGGAAGGCCAAGTTCGGCGGCATGGATGTGTCGGAGGCCCGGCGGCTGAAGGCGCTTGAAGACGAGAACGCCAAGCTCAAGCGGCTGCTGGCCGACGTCATGCTCGACAATGTCGCGCTGAAGGATTTGCTTGGAAAAAAATGGTGACGCCCGCCGCGCATCGGGAGGCTGCGGAGTATCTGCAGGCGACCTACGAGATGAGCCAGCGTCGGGCGTGCCGGGTGATCGAGACCGACCGGACCAGTGTCCGCTACCAGGCGACGCGGCCGGATGACGCGGCGTTGCGCGAGCGGCTGAGGACGCTTGCCCAGGAGCGGCGGCGGTTTGGCTACCGCCGTACCCATCCGGTGAGGGCCGCGGCGACGCTCGGCCTATAGCGGGTGCAGATGCCCGTCGGTTTCGATGATCTTGAGGGCCTGGGCGAGGGTTTTGACGCGGTGGAGGCGATACCAAGTTCCGGTGTGGCGATGCCACTGGATGTCAAAGCGATCGCGGCTGATCCAATCGAGGCGCACGAAGGGGCTGTCGAACTCTTCGCCCAGGTTGTGGGGGAAGCCGGATCTGTAGCGCTGGATGAAGCGGTAGCGGAGACCCTGCCATTTGCTCTGGATGTCGACTGGGTAGTTGAACGCGGTGGGACGGATGGCGGGCAGGAACCTCGGCTTCAGAATCTCGTCGATGAACCGCTGACAGGCGACGGTGACGTGAGACTTCTCGAACGCGTCGAGGCCCGTGGCTGCGTTTGGCATCAGGCGGCGATGTCCCTGGACGAGGCGGTCGCTTTCCAGTTCCACGGCAGCAGCTCATCGAGCTTCTGAGCTGGCTGATCGGCGATGCGGGCCAGGACGTCGGCCAGCCAGGCCTGCGGATCGATGTCGTTGAGCTTGGCGGTGACGATCAGGCTGTACATGAAGGCGGCGCGCTCGCCGCCGCGATTGGAGCCGGCGAACAGCCACGACTTGCGGCCCAGCGCGATGCCGCGCAGCGCCCGCTCGGCGGCGTTGTTGGTCAGACAGATCCGGCCGTCGTCCGTGAAGCGGCTGAAGGCGGTCCAGCGCTTGAGCATGTAGTCCATGGCCTTGGCCAGGTCGGCGCCGCGCGAGAGCTTGGCGCGCTGCAGGGCCATCCAGGTCTGTAGATCGGCGAGCAGAGGCGCGCTCAGCTCCTGGCGCACGGCCTGGCGCTGATCGGCGCCCTGGCCGTTGATCGCCCGCTCGATCTCGAACAGCGCATCGATGCGGCGCACGGCCTCCAGCGCCATGGGCGAGATCACCGCCGGCGTCTTGCCCTGGGCCTTGCGCCGGGCGCTGGCGGCGATGTCGGCCAGCACGAAGAACTTGCGCCGGGCGTGCGCCCAGCAAGCCGCCTCCAGGACCGGCGCCGGGAGACGCTGGGCGGCGTAGAGCTCGCCATAGCCGCTGTAGGCGTCGGCCTGCAGCACGCCGGCCCAGCCTCGAAGATGGGCTGTGGGGTGCTCACCGCGGCGATCGCGCGAGTAGTAGAACACCGCCGCCGGCGGGGCTGCCCCCGCGAACGGGCGGTCGTCGCGGACGTAGACCCAACATCGGGCAATGTCGGTCTTGCCCTTGGCCAGCACCGGGACCGTGGTGTCGTCGCCGAACACGCGCTCAGCGGCCAGGACGTGGGCCTCCAACCGCTCGAAGAGCGGTCGAAGCACCAGGGTGCAGGCTCCGACCTGGTCGGCCAGCGTCGACAGGCTGAGATCGACGCCCTCGCGGGCGTAGCGCTCGGCCTGGCGGTTTAGCGGCTGATGGGCCCCGAACTTCTCGAACAGGATCATCGCCAGGAGGCTGGGTCCGGCCCATCCCCTGGGGATCACATGGAAGGGGGCGGGCGCTTGGGCGATGGTCTCGCAATCGCGGCAGGAAAACTTCTCGCGCACATGCTGGATCACCTTCCAGGACCGGGGGACTGCCTCCAGCGTCTCGGTGACGTCCTCGCCCAGCTTGGACAACCGCGTCCCGCCGCAGCAGGCGCACGACGAGGGTGCTGCGATCACGACGCGCTCGCGCGGCAGGTGCTCGGGGAAGGGCTTGCGCGAGGGCCGCTTGCGGGTGAAGCCGGCGACCGTCGTGGTCCTGGCCGCGGCCGCCTCGGCCAGTAGCTCGTCCTCGGTGGCGGTGGCTTCCAGCTCCTCGAGCTGCAGCTCCATCTGGTCGAGCAGCCGGCGGCTGCGCTCGGAGCGCGGCCCGAACTGCTGGCGGCTGAGCTTGGCAATCTGCAGCTTCAGATGCGCGATCAGCGCCTCGCTGCTGGTGGCGCGCGCCTCGGCGGCGCTGGCCCGCACCTCGGCTCCCGCCAATGCCGCTTCGAGCGTTGCGACGCGCTCAGCAAGGGCTTGGGAACCGCTGTCCATGACCAGGATGGAATCACAAAATCAGCCCCTTGAGGCGCCCTAAAATGCAGGTCCGCCGCAGATTTTTTGCAGCTATCCGGCGCTCTGCGGACGCCAGGTCTGCTGCGGGTGACGCCAGTCGATCCCCTCCAGCATGTAGCCGAGCTGGGCGGCGGTCAGCGCCACCGCGCCGCCGACCGTCTGCGGCCAGATGAACCGCCCGCGGTCCAGCCGCTTGGCGTAGAGCGACATCCCGATCCCGTCGTGCCAGATGATCTTGATCAGGTCTCCGCGCCGGCCGCGGAACACGTAGAGATCGCCCTTGTGCGGATCACGCTTCAACGCCTCCTGGACCTGCAAGGCCAGGCCGGCCATCCCCTTGCGCATGTCCGTCGGGCCGGTGGAGATCCACACCCGCACGCCCCCCGG
>JBBQTP010000234.1:0-3133 GCA_038213205.1 Caulobacterales bacterium | reverse complement strand
CCCCATGGCGACGAGGATCATGGCCTCGGAGACGTCGAGGCGGGCTTCGTAGTCGCGCACCAGACGCCGCCAGCGTGTCATCCACCCGAGGGTGCGCTCGACCACCCACCGGCGGGGCAGGACCTCGAAGCCCTTCTGGTCGTCGGAGCGGCGGATGATTTCGATGACGAAGTCGAGGTAGGCCGCCTTTTCCATCAGCTTCAGCCGGTCGTAGGCCCCGTCGGCGAACAGGTGCTTGACCCAGGGCCAGCGCTTGCGGATGCCGTCCAGGATGACCTGGGCTCCGGCGCTGTCGGAGATGTCGGCCGGCGTCAGATGGACCATCAGGAGCCGACCGTCGGTGTCGACCGCGATGTGCCGCTTGCGCCCGACGATCTTCTTGCCGGCGTCGTAACCTCTTGTTTCGCCTTGTGGAGCCTTGACCGACTGGCTGTCGATCACCCCCGCTGAGGGGCTGGCCTCACGCCCGGCCCGCTCCCGATCCGTCATCAACGCCAGGTCGTGGATCGTCTGGAACAGGAATCGCCGCGCCAGCTCCCGAAACCAGCCATAGACCGTCTCCCACGGACCAAAGTGGATCGGCAGCATCCGCCAGCCGCACCCCGAGCGCACCAGGTAGCGCACCGCGTTGATCACCTCTCGGAACTCGATCTCGCGCGGACGGCCGCGACGCCCAGGCTTGGGCATCAGCGGGGCAATCTCAGCCCACTCCTCGTCCGTCAGATCCGACGGGTAGCGCTTGGTCTTCTTGGCGATCTTGGCCATCCGACCACGGCTCTGCTCTGTCCACATCCAGAGCTTGAATCATAACCCACGGCCGCCGTGAATCCCTCAACAACGATTTTCCAAACGGTCTCTAAGGCGGAAGCCGCCGTGGAAGCACAACGCGCTGCCGTTGGGGAATTTATCAAGGAAGACCAAGTCCTCGCCGGGTTCGTCGAAGATATCGTCGGATCTCGGCCCGAGAGACCGGCTCTTGATGCCGCTGTCTCCTTCTGCCGCCAACACCATGCGACTCTGATCATCGCCGAGCTAGGTCGGCTGGTGAGGTCCGCCATATTCACGGGCCTCCTGCGAGACGCTGATGTCGAATTCATCGCCCTCGACGCCTTGTACGCCTGCCCCGGCAACATCGACGCATTGGCTGAGGCCGCCGCTCGTAAACAGGCGCAAACCCGGCAGCGGATAAGCGTCGCTTTGGCCGCCGCCAGGGCGGAGGGAAAAGTGTTCGGCAACCCCTCAGGAGCCGAGAATATGCGGCGGCACGCCGTTGAAGCGCGAGAAGGCGATTGCCTCCCGCAGAACCCGCGCTGCCAGCCGCGCGCGCGGGTTGGCTGGCGTGATCGAAGAGATCAGGACGAGCGGTGCATCGTCGCTGAGTCAGGTGGCGATTGAACTAAATCGACGCCGCATCCCGGCCCCACGGGGCGGCCAGTGGAGGTCGATCCAAGTCCAACGCACCATCACCCACTTGGCTTGGTGAACTCGTTATCGAGTTGGCGTGAACGGAACATGACTTTCCCTCTCAGCGTTGGCTCACCGTGTCCGTGTTGAAACAAGGGACATGCCCGAAACGGGCGAAGAATTGGAGCTAACGATGAAACGCCTCATGATTGCCTTGCTGGCGACGTCCACGATGGCCCTCGCAGTCCCTGCCCTGGCGCATCCCGATGACCATCCTACCTCTGCCGCCGCTGAGCAGTGGAACAACGGCGGCGACACCTACGCGGAATTCGACCAGGAATATCAGCACATCTGGGACAACATTCAGCACGGCATGAGCGATGGGTCCTACACCCGGCCCCAGGCGCAGCAGTATATGCGCGCCATGCAAGACATCCGCGCCCGCGCGGAAGCGATGCAACGCGACGGGCGCTACGATGCGCGGGATACGCAGGCGCGCCTTGAACGACTGCACGACACCATGCACGACACCCACGAGCAGGGCCACGCGGCCCAGGACCGTGGCCAATCCGGCGAGGGCTGGAACAACGGCGGCAACACCTACGCCGAATTCGATCAGGAATATCAGCACATCTGGCAGAACATTCAGCACAGCCTTAACGACGGCTCCTACACGCGCCGCCAAGCTCAAGGCTACTACCGCGCGATGCAGCAAATCCGCGCTCGCGCAAACTACATGGAACGGCAGGGCCGATACGATCCTGAGGACACGCAGGCCCGCCTCGAAAGCCTGCACGAGACGATGCACGCCGCTCACGAGCGTGGTCACCAGATGCAGAATCGCTATGGCAACAGCGGCTATCGGCGCTGATCGAAGGACCGTCTGCTCGAGCCATGAAATCTAGAAAGCGCGGCCCGGCGAGCATCTCGTCGGGCGCGACCTAGGCCGCCGCGGCCGGACGCAGGGAAGTCCCCAACTGCAAATATGCGGTCGCTCGCGCCGCAAAAAGAGCCGAGCGATGAGCAACCCTCGCTCCACGGCTTGGAGGCCAGCGAGCGCCTCGAGCGATCAAGCGGCGCCTGTGGAGCCAGGCGCTCAGCGAGTTCGTGGCGGTCGGCGCGGCTACCGGGGTCGATGCCCCAGGCGCTGGAGAATACCCGCAGGAACAGTGAGCCCTCGCGCCCGACCGGAAGCGCCGGCGTTACCCGCGGCTGCAGGATGGCGTAGCCTTCGACAACCCGTCCCCGGCTGGCGTCGAAGCGGGGTCGATTGAGGGGATGAGCCATCTTTCCGATGAGCCGGCCGACGGTCTCGCGCGGAAGCCGCGTGTCGGAGTCCAGCGTGATCACGAAGCGGATGTGGGGACCATGAGGATCTGTGGGGTTCACGCCGCGACGGCCTGAATGGGATCGGCCGAGTCGTCGTTGGCGAGCCCCGGATACCATCGTTCGAACAGGGGCCGGAGCGTGCCGTCGAGGGTGCGGGTCCGGGTCTGAAGCAGCAGGTGGGCGCCACGCGGAGTCCACTGCATCTGCTGGCGCTTGGCGAAGCGCTTGCTCACGACGGCGTTGACTGTGCTCTCGGCCATGGCCGAAGAGATGCGCTCCCCGGCGCGGTACCGCTCGCCGTAATTGATCAGGCTGCCCCGATTGTTGGCAATGTAGCCGGCGAACTCCCGCGCGGCCCGGACAAACTTGCGAAGGTGAGGATAATCCACCTCAAGCCTCT
>JBBQTP010000233.1:0-3213 GCA_038213205.1 Caulobacterales bacterium | reverse complement strand
CATCTACCTCTGCTCGCGGATGATGTTCTCGCTCGGCCGCGGCGGCTATGCGCCGCGGGTGCTGGGTAAGCTCAGTGCGACCGGTGCGCCGACCGCCGGAGTGCTGATCTCCGGCGCGGGCATCCTGGCCGCCGCGGCGGTCTCGAAGCTGACGCCGCTGGCCTACAACTACCTGTTCGGCATCGCGCTGTTCGGCATGCTGTTCGTCTGGATCATCATCCTGGCCAGCCACCTGGCGTTCCGACGACGCCATCGCGCCGAGGACCTGCCGGTGCGCGCGCCGTTCTTTCCGTGGCTGCAGATCGCCGGTCTGGTGCTGCTGGCCGCGGTGCTGATCACTATGGGGCTCGATACCCAGTTCTGGAACGTCTCGTGGATCGTCGGCGTGCCGTGGCTGTTGCTGGTGTCACTGGCCTACTGGGTCTGGAAGCGCCGGGTGGCGGTGACGGCAGGGGCGGCAGGATGAGCGCCGAAGTCGTGCTGCCCTGCTCGGACCTGACGCCATGCCTCGACTTCTTCGTGGGCCAGCTCGGGTTTCGGGTGGAGACGATCTTCCCGGCGGACGATCCGCGGGTGGCGAGCCTGTCCGGCCACGGCCTGCGTCTGCGCCTGGAGCCCGGCGCGGGCGATCCCGGCGTGATCCGGTTGGCGTCCGACAAGCCCGGTGTGCTGACCGCGCCGAACGGGACGCGGATCGAGCTGGTCGATCCGGACCCGCCGATCGAGATTCCGCCGGTCGCCCATGAGTTCGTGCTGACCCGCGCGGCGGACAGCGCCGACGCCGGGGTGGGCCGGGCCGGCATGCTCTACCGCGACCTGATCCCCAGCCGGCTTGGCGGGCGGTTCATCGCCTCGCACATCTCGATCCCTGAGGGCGGGCCGGTGGCCGACTGGGTGCATTTCCACAAGATCCGTTTCCAGATGATCTTCGTCCGCACGGGCTGGGTGCGGGTGGTCTACGAGGACCAGGGCGAGCCGTTCGTCATGCAGGCCGGCGATTGCGTGCTGCAGCCGCCCCGCATCCGCCACCGGGTGCTGGAGAGCTCGCCCGGGCTGGAGGTGGTGGAGATCGGCTGCCCGGCCCTGCACGAGACCCTGGCCGACCACGACATGGCCCTGCCGACCGGACGGGTCGCGCCGGAGCGCGACTTCAGCGGCCAGCGGTTCCTGCGGCATGTGGCGGCCGACACGCCGTGGCAGGAGCTGGACCCGGCGGGCGGCGAGGCGCGCGACACCGGCATGGCCGAGGCGACGGGTGGGCTGGCCGGCGCGCGGGTGCTGCGGCCGGCGCGCGCCGAGCGGCTCGACCAGCCGGCGCACGGCGGGGAGCTGTTGTTCGGCTTCGTCCTTGAGGGCCGGGCCGGCCTGGATTGCCGCGGCCGCCACGCGCTCGGCCCCTGCGACGCCTTCGTCATCCCGCCGGACGAGCCCTGGACCCTGAGCGATTGCTCGCCGGACTTCGCCCTGCTGGAAGTGCGCCTGCCGCCGGTGGCCTTGGGCGCCTAGTTGTCTTCCGCTGCGGCGCCTTCATACAGTCGCTTTGACGCGCCAGGGTGCGCCAACATCATCAAGGGAGCCCGGCGATGGCCGAAGCCTATATCGTAGCTGCGACGCGGACCGCGGGCGGGCGCAAGGGCGGACGGGTCCGCGGCTGGCATCCGGCCGATCTGGGCGCGGTGGTGCTGGACGAGCTGATGGCGCGGACCGGCGCCGATCCAGCCCTCGTCGAAGACGTGGTCATGGGCTGCGTCAGCCAGGTGGGCGAGCAGTCGACCAATGTCGCCCGCGGCGCCGTGCTGGCCTCCGGCCTGCCGGAAAGCGTGCCGGCGACATCGGTGGACCGCCAGTGCGGCTCCTCGCAACAGGCCCTGCACTTCGCCGCCCAGGCGGTGATGAGCGGCACCATGGACGTGGTGATCGCCGCCGGCGTCGAGAGCATGACCCGGGTGCCCATGGGCCTGTCGGTGATGCTGCCGGCCAAGGAGGGCTTCGGCACGCCGATGAGCCCCAACCAGCAGAAGCGCTATCCCAACATCCAGTTCAGCCAGTTCATGGGCGCTGAGATGGTGGCCTCCAAGTACGGCCTGACCAAGGAGCAGCTCGACGAATTCGGCTATCTCTCGCACCAGCGCGCGATCGCGGCGACCCAGGGCGGGGCCTTCAAGGACGAGATCGTCGCCATCGACGGCCTCGACGCCGAGGGCAATGTGGTGCGCCATGACATCGACGAGGGCATCCGCTTCGAGTCCAGCCTGGAAGCCATGCGCGGCGTGAAGCTGCTCCGCGAGGGTGGCGCATTGACCGCGGCGACCTCCAGCCAGATCTGCGACGGCGCGTCCGGCGTGATGGTGGTCTCGGAGAAGGCGCTGAAGGAGATAGGCCTGACGCCGCTGGCGCGCATCCATCACCTGTCGCTGCTCGGCCACGACCCGGTGATCATGCTGGAAGCCCCGATCCCGGCGACCGAGCGGGCGCTGAAGAAGGCCGGCATGTCGATCGACGACATCGACCTGTTCGAAGTCAACGAGGCCTTCGCCTCCGTGCCCGTGGCCTTCATCCAGAAGACCGGCGCCGATCCGGACCGGGTCAACGTCAACGGCGGCGCCATCGCGCTGGGCCACCCGCTGGGCGCGTCGGGCACCAAGCTGATGAGCACGCTGATCTATGCGCTGAAGGCGCGGGGCAAGAAGTACGGCCTGCAGACCATGTGCGAAGGCGGCGGCATGGCCAACGTGACCATCATCGAGCGGCTGTAAGCCTCCGCGATGGCGGGCCGCGTCTACGCTATCACCGGCGCGTTCGGCGTCCTCGGTTCCGCCGTGGCCACGGCTGCGGCGGCGACCGGCGCGCGCCTGGCGCTGATCGACTTCGCGCCGACCGCGCCGGCGGGATTGCCGAGCGGTGATGACGTGCTGGTGCTGGGTGGCGTTGACCTCACCGACGCGGTGGCGGCGCATGCCGCCATCGAGGCTGTCGTGGCGCGGTTCGACGGGCTGGACGTCCTCTTCAACATCGCCGGTGGGTTCCGCTGGGAGACGCTGGAGAGCAGCCTTGCCGAGGGTTGGCACAGGCTGTTCTTCCGCAACGTGCAGACCGCGGCCAACACCAGCCGCGCGGCGATCCCGCACCTGCGCGGCAGCGCGGCCGGACGGATCGTCAATGTCGGCGCCAACGGGGCGCTGAAGGCGCGGGGCAAGAAGTACGGCCTGCAGA
>JBBQTP010000232.1:0-3322 GCA_038213205.1 Caulobacterales bacterium | reverse complement strand
CACCCCGGCGCCGGCGATCCGCGCCAGCGCCTGGAGATAGAGCGCGGCGACCTGGGGCTCCAGCTCCCCCAGGGCCTCCAGCGGCAGGGCCGCGACGGTCATGCCCCGGGCGGACCGGGCCAGGGCGGCCTCGGCGTCCAGGGCCGGCCGGGTTTCCCGCCCGGCGTCGGCCCGGGAGATGATCGCCAGGCCCCGGGCCGCCATGGCCACGGTGCGGGCCAGAATTCCACAGGTGTCGAGGCTGGGCGCCAGGTCGTGCACCCCGCGCAGCGCCACCAGGCCCCGGCCGGGCTTCAGCCCCACCACCCCGCAGGCCGCGGCGGGGATCCGCACCGAGCCGCCGGTGTCGGTGCCAAGGGCCGCGTCGCACAGGCCCACGGCCACCGCCACGGCGGAGCCGGAGGAGGAGCCCCCCGGCGCCCGATGCACGGTCGCGTCCCAGGGGTTCCACGGCGCGCCCACCGCGCGGTTGGTGCCCCAGCCGCCGTAGGCCAGCTCGACGGTCTGGGTCTTGCCGACGCAGCGCCAGCCGGCGTCGAGCAGCTTCTGGACGACCAGCGCGTGGGCCTTCGGGTTTTCGGAGAGGGGCACGCGCGCGCCGCCGCCGGTGGGAACACCCTCGACGTCGAACAGGTCCTTGGCCGCGAAGGCGGGTCCGGCGCCATCGCCCAGGGCTTTGTCAAAGACCTGCACGAACGCCTTCAGGCGACCGTCGTACTGGCGGATGCGGGCGAGCGCGTCGTCGGGGGACATGTGTCTTCCTAGGGTGTGGGCAGGACTATCACCAATCTGGCCCGTGGAAAGCAGATGACGCGCAGGGCGGGCTGTGGCTTTCGTTGGGGCCATGACCCAGGCGATGCCCGACCAGCTTCGCGCCACCGTGCGCTTCCTCGGCCGGGTGCTGGGCGACGTGATCCGCGCCGAGGACGGCGAGGTGGTGTTCAACCAGATCGAGGAGATCCGCCAGGCCTCCGTGGGCTTCCACCGCGAGGGCACCCCAAAGGCCGCCAAGCTGATGGCTGAGCGGCTAGGGGGGTTGAGCCTGCCCGACACCGTCCGCTTCGCCCATTCGTTCGCCTGCTTCCTGCAGATCACCAACATCGCCGAGGACCAGATCCAGCGCCGCCAGGGCCGCAGCGGAGACAGCCGGGGCGAGACCCTGGCCGGGGCGATCCACACCCTGAAGGCCGAGGGCGTCGAGCTGGACGCGGTGGTCGAGATGCTGCAGGCCGCGCTGATCGCCCCGGTGATCACCGCCCACCCCAGCGAGGTGCGCCGCAAGAGCGTTCTGGACCGCGTGGGCGCCATCGCCGACGACCTCGACGCCTACGAAACGGCCCGCAGCGATGTCGAGCGCGCGGCGGCCGAGCGCGAGCTGATGCGCCAGGTGTCGATCTTCTGGCGCACGCGGCTGCTGCGCTCGGTGAAGCTGGGGGTGGGCGACGAGATAGAGAATGCCGTCTCCTATTTCGAGCGCAGCTTCCTGCCGGAGCTGCCGAGGCTCTACGCCCACTGGCTGGAGGTGCTCGGCCAGCCGCAGCGCCTGACCAGTTTCCTGCGGGTCGGCTCCTGGGTGGGCGGCGACCGCGACGGCAATCCGTTCGTTACGGCTGAGGTGATGCACCAGGCCATGAGCCGCCAGTCGCAGGCGGCGCTGCGGCGCTATCTCGATGCGATCCACGCCATCGGCGCAGAGTTGTCGCTGTCGGCGCGGCTGGCCCGGGTGACGCCGGAGCTGCGCGCCCTGGCCGACGCGGCGCACGATCCGTCGCGCCAGCGGGCCGATGAGCCCTACCGCCAGGCCCTGACCGGGGTCTATGCGCGGCTGGCGGCGACCTACCAGCGGCTGACCGGCGAGCCGCCGCCGCGCCCAGCGGCCGCCGTGGCCGAACCCTACGCCGCGCCCGACGACCTGATCGCCGACCTTGAGACCGTGCTGAACAGCCTGACGGCCATCCACGGCGCGACCTTCGCCCAGGGCCCGCTGCCGGACCTGATCCGCGCGGTCGACACCTTCGGTTTCCACTTGGCGCGCCTGGACATGCGCCAGAATTCGGCGGTGCACGCGCGCGCCATCGCCGAGCTGATGAAGGTGGCCGGCGTCTGCCCGGACTACGAAGCGCTTGAGGAGGCCGAACGCCGCGCCCTGCTGATCGCCGAGCTCGGGCACGGGCGGCTGCTCTATTCGCCCTTCGAGAGCTACAGCGACGAAACTACTCGTGAATACAGCGTTTTACAGGCGGCGGCTGAAGTGAAGCGGCTCTACGGCAAGGACGCGATCCGCGCCTACATCGTCTCGAACACCCAGTCGGTGTCGGACTTGCTGGAGGTCTATCTGCTGCTCAAGGAAGTCGGGCTTTACGCGCCAGGCGACCCGCCGAAAGCGCAGGTGTTCGCCGAGCCGCTGTTCGAGACGATCGGTGACCTGCGCGCCGCGCCGCAGACGCTGAAGGACTACCTCGCGCTGCCGCTAATCCGCCAGCTGGTCGAACCGATCGGCTTGCAGGAGGTGATGATCGGCTATTCGGACTCGAACAAGGACGGCAGCTATCTGACCTCGACCTGGGAACTCTACCAGACCTCCCGCGCGCTGGGCGGCGTCGCGCGGGACGAAGGCCTTCGCCTTCAGCTGTTCCACGGCCGGGGCGGGGCGGTGGGCCGCGGCGGCGGCTCGAGCTTCGACGCGATCCTGGCGCAGCCGACCGGCACGGTGAACGGACGCATCCGGATCACCGAGCAGGGGGAGGTGGTGGCCAACAAATACGCCGACCCCGAACTGGCGCGGCAGAGCCTGGAGACGCTCACCGCCGGGGTTGTGCTGGCCTCGCTGCGCAAGACCACGCCGGAAGCGGTCACCGCGCCCAACGCCAAGGCGATGGAGGCGCTGTCGCAGGGCTCGATGGCCGCCTATCGCGCGCTGGTCTACGAGACCCCGGCCTTTGTCGACTACTTCTATGGCGCGACCCCGATCAGCGAGATCGCCGACCTGAACATCGGCAGCCGGCCGACTTCGCGGCAGGCCAACCGCAGCCTGGGCGGTCTGCGGGCGATCCCCTGGGTGTTCTCCTGGGCCCAGAGCCGCACCATGCTGCCAGGCTGGTACGGCTTCGGCTCGGCGGTGCGCGACGCGGGCCTGCCGATGGTCCGGTTGGCAGAGCTGCACGAGGCCTGGCCGTTCTTCTCCTCGGCGCTGGCCAATATGGAGATGGTGCTGGCCAAGGCCGACATGGCCATCGCGGGGCGCTACGCGGGCCTGGTCGAGGATCGCGCGCTCGCCGACAACATCTTCGGCCAGATCAAGGCGGAGCGGGAACGGACCACC
>JBBQTP010000231.1:0-3389 GCA_038213205.1 Caulobacterales bacterium | reverse complement strand
CTGCACGCCATCATCTACGACGAGCTGGTGGTGGGTGTGATCACCCAGGCGTCGCGGGACGAGGTGCTGGCGATGATCGAGGACGGCCGCGCGGTCGGCTGCGACGGGGTGATCTTCGGCTGCACCGAGATCGGCCTGCTGCTCGACCCGGCCGACATGGCGTTCCCCACCGTCGACACCGCCATTGCGCACTGCGAGGCGGCGGTCGACTTCGCGCTCGGCTAGGGCAGGGCGCGGCGGCTTTCTAAGTCGTCGTCCAGATCCTCGCTGCCTTCCACCCTTTCGTCCGCGTCCCAGGGCGCCTTGTCCTCGTCCACCCCGCGGGCGAACAGCGGAGGGACCATGCGCTCGACAGGCGGTGTCGCAGGCGCGACCGCAGGGCTTGCGGCCACGGCCGCCGGCGGGGGCCGCCGCGCGGGTCGTCGCAGCAGGGCCTCGATGCGGGCGAGCCAGCGGTTGGCCTCGGCGATCGCCTCGTCGGGCGCCAGTTCGTCGCGCCGTCCCTCATCGTCGGGCAGCCACAGGTCGAGCGTGAAGTCCGGATGGCCGGGATCGTCGAACACCACCCGCAGCGCCACCCGCTCGTCGGCCCCGCCCATGGCGTCCAGCGCACGCCGCGTCTCGCCGCGATGGACGCGACCGACCACCAGCCCGTCGACGATCACCTCGGCGCCGTTCAGCTCATCGAGGTCGTAGACCAGGCCCCAGGCGCCCCGGTCCCAGGCCACCGCCACGGTGTTGGTGGAGAAGTTGAAGCCGATGCCGGTCCCGCGCCCGCGGGCCACCAGGAAGCCGTGCGGCTCGCCCTTGAGCACCGTCTTCAGGCCCCGGCGCACACGGCGGCCTTCATCACCCCACCAACGCGCGAAGCCGGCGACCAGGGTGATGGCGATGCCGACGATGCCGACCAGGGCCAGGAGCCGGGTGAGCTCATTCATGGCCTGAGGCTAAACCTGTCTGCTGAGTCTCCCCAAGGCGGCTTTGCTAGAGGCCGAGGTCGAGTTCGATCACGAAGGGCACGTGGTCCGAGGGCTTCTCCCAGCCGCGGACGTCGCGGTGGATGCTGACGCCCGCCAACAGGTCTGCGGCCTGCGGCGAGAGCAGCGCGTGGTCGATACGGATGCCGTTGTTCCGCTGCCAGGCGCCGGCCTGATAGTCCCAGAAGGTGTAGGCGCCGGGCGCGCCGTCGGCCTCAAGGAACGCGTCGGTGAGGCCCAGGTATTTCAGCGCCCGGAACGCCTCGCGGGTCTGCGGCCGGAACAGGGCATCGCCTTCCCAGGCGGCGGGGAATTCGGCGTCGCGGGCCTCGGGAATGACGTTGAAGTCGCCGGTCAGCACCAGCGGCTCTTCGAGCTTCAGCAGGTCCTGGGCATGGCGGTGCAGACGGTCCATCCATCTGAGCTTGTAGGGGTACTTCTCGGTGTCCACCGGGTTGCCGTTCGGCAGGTAGATCGAGGCCACCCGCACCGGCGTCGGGCCTGAGATCACCGCCTCCAGATAGCGCGACTGCTCGTCCTCACCCGGATCGGGCAGGCCGCGGCGCACATCCTCCAGCGGGGTCTTCGAAAGCAGGGCCACGCCGTTGTAGGATTTCTGCCCGTGGACCGCGACATTATAGCCAAGCCGCTCAAAGGCTTCAGCCGGAAACTTCTCGTCGACGCACTTGATTTCCTGCAGGCAGGCGACGTCCGGCTGGGCGGCCTCGAACCACTTCAGCACCGTCTCCAGCCGGGCGTTGACCGAGTTCACGTTCCAGGTGGCGATGCGCATCTGTCGTAAGCCCCGAACTACCGCTCATCCCCGCGAATGCGAGGACCCAGGCTTTTTCAGTTGCCGCGCCCGCTCCTGCAAGGCCGCGCCGCACTTGGGCCGAAACAAAAACACCTGGGGTCCCCGCATTCGCGGGGAGGAGCGGCGCCATTTGCGGGTCAGCATCAGTGGCAGGGTCACGTCCTCACCCTTGACGTGCGGCGCCAGACGCAGCGGTGCGCCGCGACCGGTGAACCCTCGACCTAAGCTAAATCGAGAAGCTGACGCCGCAGCCGCAGCTGGACTTGGCGTTGGGGTTGCGGACGCGAAACTCCGCGCCGGCCAGCTCGTCGACGAAATCGATCTCCGAGCCCTTCAGCATGACCAGCGACATCTCATCGATCAGGGCCGCGGCCCCGTCGCGTTCGATCCGGAAGTCGTCGGCCTGGCCTTCTTGAACCAGGTCGAACTGGTACTGGAAGCCCGAACAGCCGCCGCCCTCCACCGCCACGCGCAGCATCACCTGCCGCCCCTCGGCCTTGCCGATGGCGTGGAGGCGTTGTGCGGCGGCCGGGGTCAGGGTGAGTTCGGTGCTGGTCATCATGCGGGTTAGACGAATGAAAGGCCTAGACTATATGAGGTGGCGAGAGGCTTCGACCAAGGGGCCGGCGAATTGATGGAATAAATGGTCCCTGCCAAGGCTCCCTACGCCGAAGATCCTGCGAAGTCGCGGGGTCGCAAGGTCGCCGAGGACGAGAGCCGCACCCGGACCCCCTTCGCCCGCGACCGTGACCGCATCATCCACGCCTCGGCTTTCCGAAGGCTGAAGGAAAAGACCCAGGTCTTCGTGGCCCACGAGGGCGACCACTTCCGCACTCGCCTGACCCACAGCCTTGAGGTGGCGCAGATTGCCCGCTCGCTGGCCACGGCCCTCGGTCTGGACGCCGATCTCGCCGAAACCATCGCTCTGGCCCACGACCTTGGCCACCCGCCGTTCGGCCACGCCGGCGAGGACGAGCTACAGGTGCAGATGCAGCCGTTCGGCGGCTTCGACCACAATGTGCAGACCTTCCGGGTGGTCACCAAGCTGGAGCGCCGCTACCCGCGCTTCGAGGGCCTGAACCTGACCTGGGAGACTCTGGAAGGGGTGATCAAGCACAACGGCCCGGTGGTCGATAAGCTGGAACGCCCCTCGTGGAGCGCCATCGCCGAGTTCGACGCCGACTACGATCTTCGCTTGGACAGTTGGGCCTCGGCCGAGGCCCAGGTCGCCGCCCTGGCCGACGACATCGCCTACAACAACCACGACGTGGACGACGGCGTGCAGGCCGGCCTCTTCGGCCTCGACGAGCTGCGTCAGGTGCCGCTGATCGGCCCGCACGTGGAGAGCGCCAGCCGCGATTACCCCAAGTGCGATCCCGGCATTCTTCGGCTTGAAGCCGTGCGCCGGATGATCGGGGCCATGGTCGATGACGTCCTGGCCGAGACTCGCCGCCGCGCTGAGGTCGGCAAGGTGACCTCGCCCGAAGACGTGCGCAGGCTGGAGCACGCCCTGGTCGCCTTCTCGCGCGATATGGTCGAGGACCTTTCGGCGCTGCGGACCTTCCTGATGGAGCGCATGTACCGCCACTGGCGGGTCA
>JBBQTP010000230.1:0-3433 GCA_038213205.1 Caulobacterales bacterium | reverse complement strand
CCTCGATGGCCAGGCGGCCGACCAAGCGGAAGGCCATTTCCGAGGAGTCGACGCTGTGGGTCTGGCCATCCGTCAGGGTGACCTCCAGGTCGGTGACCGGGAAGCCCAGATGGCCCTTTTCCAGCCCGTCGCGGACGCCTTGCTCGACGGCGGGAATCCACTGTTTGGGCACCGCGCCGCCGACCACGCGCTGGGTGAACACCACGCCCGAGCCGCGGGACAGGGGCCGAATCTCCACCGTCACATCGGCGAACTGGCCGTGGCCGCCGGACTGCTTCTTGTGCCGCGAGCGCTGAGTGGTCCCGCGCTGGATGGTCTCGCGGTAGGGGGTCTTCGGCTGTTCAGTGTCGATCTCGACCCCGAAGCGGCGTTTCAGCCGCTCCAGCGCGAGCCGCACATGGCCTTCGCCCTGGCCGGCCAGCAGCACCTGGCGCGACTCCGCGTCATGGGTCAGCCGCAGGCCTGGGTCCTCCTCGATCAGCTTGCCGAGCGCGCCGGAGAGGCGGACGTCGTCCTTATGGTTCTTGGCCGAGAGCGCCACGCCGAACAGCGGCCGTCGCGGGTTGGCGGCGGCGGCGGCCGTCTGGGGCCCGCCGGTGGTCGACAGAATCTGACCGGCCTGGGCCGCCTCCACCTTACCGATGGCGCAGACCTCGCCGATGGGCGCCGAGCCGATCTTCTTGATCGCCGCGCCCTGCACAGCGAAGAGCCCGCCGGCCCGGCACCGCTCGCCATCCGGCAGCACGAAATCCGCGCCGTCGGGCAGGGTTTTGCCGAACACCCGTGCATAGGCGAGCTTGCCGGACTGGCCGGCGTAGGCCGCCTTCAGCACATAGGCGCCGGCCTCGACGCCGACCCGATTTGCCGCCCGGTCGGCCAGCGGCGCCTCGTGGCGCAGCGCCTTCAAGAGGCGGCGCACACCGAAGCCGTTCTGCGCCGAGCCGAAGAACACCGGCACAATCAGCCCCTCGTTCATCTCGCGCACCAGGTCGGCGAAGACCGCGTCGCGGCTGGGGGTCACGTCGGAGAGCAGCTGTTCCAGGAGTTCGTCGTCGAAGTCAGCGATCTGCTCCAGCATGTGGAACCGCGCCTCAGCCTCTGCGTCGCGGAGATCACCGGGGATTTCCGCCTGGATCGAGGGCTCGTTCGGCCGGTAGACGAAGGCGCGTTCCAGCGCCAGGTCGATGAAGCCGGTGACCTTCTCGCCGTCCCAGGTGGGGATCTGGCGGGCCACCAGGGGCGCGATGCTGACCGGGGCCAGCGCCGCCAAAAGGTCGGAGAGGGAGCCCCGGGCCACGTCCATCTTGTTGATGAACAGGGCGTGCGGCACGCCCAGCCGTTCCAGCTCTCGCAGCGTCGGCTGCAGCAGAGCCGCCTTGGCCGGGTCCGGTTCGGCCACCACGATGGCCAGATCGACCGCCGGCAGGGCGGCGTCGAGGTCGGCGCAGAATTCCAGGGACCCAGGGCAGTCGATCACCGAGAAGCGGTCGCCCATGAAGTCGAAGCCGGCGAGATTCAGCTCCACCGAATGGCCGCGGGCGCGCGCCTCTGGGCTCGAGTCGCCGACCTTGTCGCCGCCGACGCGTCTGTCGACGGCGCCGGTGACCTGCAGCAGGGCTTCCAAGAGGGTGGTCTTGCCGCTGCTGGTGGGGCCCACGAGCGCCAGAGCGCGCACGGACCCCGCTGTCTGGATTGGCATGGTCGTCTCCCATCACCCTTGGGCGCCAGGAACGCATGCCTAGAGACGGGAGGCGTCCATGGCGCGGTTCTGGGGCGGTCGCGGACCGTTTCAGGGGCTCGCGCCGCCCTGATGGAAAAAGCCTACGCCCCGACTTCCGCCCGAGTCCACATCACGAATCGGTGCGCTGGGCGGAGCCTAGAGCTTGATGGACTTCACAGCGCTGGCGACGATCGGGAAGGTGTCGGCCGCCTTGATCAACAGGCCCAGGCCCGAGACGCCCAGCAGGATGAAGGTCACCCGCCGGAAGTTCACGTCGGAGAGCGACTGATAAAGCTTCACGCCCAGCAGAGTGCAGGGCAGCACCACCGGCACGGTGATCGCCACCAGCAGCCAGTAGGTGGGGCCGAAGGTCTCCGGCTTCTGCAGGGCGAGCAGCGAGATCGAGAGCAGCTGCAGGACGAAGATGTAGGGCTGGACGATGGCGCGGGCCTCGCGCTTGGGCACGTGGCGCAGGCCGTTCCAGACCACGACGGCCGCGCCCGGAAAGGCCGTGAAGCCGCCGATCACGCCGCCGGACATGCCCACCAGCGACGAGGCCAACCAGCCCCCCTGGACGGTCGCCCGCACGCCGTGCGGCCGGGCCAGCGAATAGATCGAATAGAGAAGCAAGAAGCCGCCGAACACCAGCATGAGGTCCGAGGTCGGCAGCGAGCTGAGGATCGCCAAGCCTACCGGCACACCGAGAAGGCCGCCCAGCAGATAGGGCGCGGGCCCGTTGGGCCACCAGTGCTTGATCGGCGCCATGTCGGCCTTCAACTGGCGCAGCGACATGATCTGGTTGGCCGCTGACAAGGTCATCAGCAGCGGTACGCCGAGCTTCGGCGGCAGGAAGATCAGGCAAAGGGCCCCGATGGCGGAGAAGCCGAAGCCCGATAGTCCGCTCATCAGCGCTGACGCCGCCAAAATCGCGACGAGCAGGGCGATCGTCGTGGGGGGAAAGCCGGCCAACAGCAATGCGCACCTCAAGGTTTTACTGGCCGTCCGGACGGGGGGCCGGGCGGGCGGCTTTCCTTCTAGGCCAGGGCGGCGAGGGGCTGCAGGCGAGGGTTGTGGATCGATGCGCTGAGGCGGCTTCGGCGGCCGCCGTCGCTCAGATTCTGACCAGTCTGCCCTAGCCGGCGCCCTGGATTGGACAGTCTCCGAAACGGCGATGGGGCCGAGCCTTGCGACTCGACCCCACCGGACGTCGTTGGATTTGGCGTCGTCAGAAGGTGAAGGTGATCCGACCGTAGTAGTAGCCGCCGTTGATCCCGAACGCGGAGTACTGCAGCGGCTCGCCGTAGACATTGTTGCCGTCAGCCGGCCGCACGCCGCCCGAGCCGTTCGACACGTTCGGAATGGCCGGCGGGTGGTGGTCGAACAGGTTGTTCGCGCCCACCGCCAGCTTGAGGTCCTCGCGGATCGCGTAGTCGACTTCCAGGTCGGTGATGCTGGTGACCGGGATGCGCGTCTTGACGCCACCGGCGCCGGTGCCGTCGAGACTGTAACGCTCCGAGGTCTCGCCGAAGATCGTCTCGCGCAGGTTGGCGCTCCACTTGCCCAGCGTCCAATAGGCTCCGCCGATCACCTTCTCGCGCGGCACGGCCGTGGTCAGGGTGTCGAGGGCGTTGGGGCCCAGCAGCACCGTCTGACCGGGGGCGGTCACCGCAGCCGGGAGCGGCGACTGCCTGGTCAGCGTGGTCTTGTTGTAGT
>JBBQTP010000229.1:0-3503 GCA_038213205.1 Caulobacterales bacterium | reverse complement strand
GGGCGGGTCACGTCGTCGTCTCCGGACTGGCGCGAGGCATCGACGGCGCGGCGCACGAGGGCGCCCTGCCCACCGGCACCGTGGCGGTTCTGGGTGGCGGGGTAGACGACATCTATCCGCCCGAGCACGGCAAGCTCTACGCCCGTATCGCCGAGGACGGCTGCGTGGTCTCGGAGAGCGAGCCGGGGCGCACGGCGGTGGCACGCGACTTCCCCAGGCGCAACCGGATCATCTCCGGCCTCTCACAGGCCGTGGTGATCGTGGAAGCGGAATTGCGGTCCGGCTCGCTGATCACCGCGAGGCTGGCCGCCGAGCAGGGCCGCGAGGTGCTGGCGGTGCCGGGTTCGCCGCTCGATCCCAGGTCCAAGGGAACCAACGATCTGATCCGCCAGGGCGCGGCGATCTGCGAAGGCGCCGAGGACGTGCTGCGCGCGCTGGAGGGCCTGCGCGGCTTTCGTGAACCCGACCGCACTTACGGTGCGGGCCCGACGGACGATCCGGACGATGCGCTGCGCGAGGCCGTGGCCGCCCTGCTCTCGCCCACCCCGGTCTCCCGCGACGAGATCGTGCGCGCCACCGCCGCGTCACCGCCGCAGGTCTTCGCGGCCCTGGTGGAGCTGTCCCTAGCCGGCCGCGCCGAGTTGCTGCCGGGCGGTATGGTCGCGACAGCCTGACGCAGACACATCGGACACGCCGCCGAAATATTGCTGCGATGGAGCGCGCCTTGCAAGGACGCCATGGCCAAGATGCGCGCCGCTCGCTAGGCTGCTCCGCCCGCCGGCTGATCGCCGAGCCATTGAAGACGATCAGGCCGGCGTCCGGAAACGGGCGCTGGCCTTTTCGTCGCTTCAGCCCAAGGAACCGGTGTGAAAAAATGAGCCCCTTAGGGGGCTCCGCCGCCGAGCGCTGCAAGGGCCGTTGACAGGGCCCGGGGACCACCCCCACTTTCCGGCCTCCTCAGAGCCCCCCTATCCGCAGGGCGCTTCGCCATGGACCGCCAGACCCTCAGCGCATGAACATCGTCGTCGTCGAAAGCCCCGGCAAAGCCAAGCCGATCAATAAGTACCTGGGCTCCGATTATAAGGTGCTGGCCTCCTACGGCCATGTTCGCGACCTGCCGGCCAAGGACGGCTCGGTCCGCCCCGACGAAGACTTCGACATGAGCTGGGAGGTGGACGCCAAGGCGGCCAAGCGCCTCGCCGACATCGTCCAGGCGCTGAAGGGCGCCGATACGCTGATCCTGGCCACCGACCCCGACCGCGAGGGCGAGGCGATCTCCTGGCACGTGCTGGAGGTGCTGAAGAAGAAGAAGGCCCTGAACGGCGTCACGGTGCAGCGGGTCACCTTCAACGCCATCACCAAGACCGCCGTCACCGAGGCCATGAAGGCCCCGCGCGACATCGACATGGAGCTGGTCGACGCCTATCTGGCGCGCCGCGCTCTGGATTATCTGGTCGGCTTCACGCTCTCGCCGGTGCTGTGGCGCAAGCTGCCGGGCTCGCGCTCGGCGGGCCGGGTGCAGTCGGTGGCGCTTCGCCTCGTGGTCGACCGCGAGATCGAGATCGAGAAGTTCCGCACCCAGGAATACTGGACCGTCGAAGCCGACGTCTCGGCGGGCGGCGACCCCTTCCTCGCGCGCCTGACCAAGCATGAGGGCAAGCGGCTCACCAAGTTCGACCTGGGGGGCGAGACCTCGGCCTTCGCGGCCCGCGATGCGGTCAAGGCCGCGACCCTGACGGTCGCCGCGGTCGAGAAGCGCCCGGCCAAGCGCTCGCCGCCGCCGCCCTTTACCACCTCGACCCTGCAACAGGAGGCCTCGCGCAAGCTGGGCTTCAATGCGCAGCGCACCATGCAGGCCGCTCAACGGCTCTACGAAGGTATCGACATCGGCGGCGAGACCGTCGGCCTGATCACCTACATGCGGACCGACGGGGTGCAGACCGCGCCGGAGGCGCTGGACGAGGCGCGCGACGTGATCGGCGGGCTCTACGGCCGCGACTATGTGCCGGAGAAGGCGCGGATCTATTCCACCAAGGCCAAGAACGCCCAGGAGGCGCACGAGGCGATCCGCCCGACCAGCCTGGCGCGCAACCCCGGCAAGCTGCGGCTGGAGCCCGATCTGGGGCGGCTCTACGAGCTGATCTGGAAGCGGATGATCGCCTCGCAGATGGAGAGCGCGCGGATCGAGCGCACCACCATCGACCTGGAGTCGAGCGACGGGCAGACCGCGCTGCGCGCCTCCGGCGACGTGACGCTTTTCGACGGCTATCTGGCGGTCTACGAGGAAGGCCGCGACGATCCTGACGAGGAAGCCGTGGGCAAGCTGCCGCTGGTCAACCAAGGCGCCTCCGCCAAGGTGATCCAGTCCCGCGCGGACCAGCACTTCACCGAACCACCGCCGCGGTTCTCGGAAGCCAGCCTGGTCAAGCGGATGGAGGAGCTCGGCATCGGCCGGCCGTCCACCTACGCCTCGGTGCTGACCGTGCTGCGCGACCGCGAATACGTCCGCATGGACAAGAACCGGTTCATTCCGGAGGACAAGGGCCGCCTGGTCACGGTGTTCCTCGAAGAGTTCTTCCTCAAGTACGTGGAATACGACTTCACCGCCGACCTGGAGGAGAAGCTCGACCTGGTCTCGGCCGGGGAGCTCGACTGGAAGGTGCTGCTCCGCGAATTCTGGAAGGACTTCCATCCGAAGACCGAAGAGATCCTGGGCCTGACGACCCGCAAGGTGCTGGACGACCTCGACGCGGCGCTGGCGCCCTTCCTCTATCCGCAGAAGGCCGACGGGTCGGACCCGCGCACCTGCCCGACCTGCAACGCCGGCCGGCTCAGCATGAAGACCAGCCGGTTCGGACCGTTCGTCGGCTGCTCGAACTATCCGGAGTGCCGCTACACCCGCCCGATCGGCCAGGCCGAGGAAGGCGACACGCCGTCCGGCGACCGCGAACTGGGCGTCGATGACGTCACCGGCATGACCGTATTCCTGAAATCCGGCCGGTTCGGCGCCTACGTCCAGCTGGGCGACGGCGAAAAGCCCAAGCGCTCCAGCCTGCCGAAGGGCTGGTCGGCGCCGGACATGGACCTGGAAAAGGGCCTGCGCCTGCTGCGCCTGCCGCGCGAGGTCGGGCTGCACCCGGAGGACAATCAGCCGATCCTGGCGGGTATCGGGCGCTTTGGGCCCTTCGTGCTGCACGCCGGGACCTATGCCAACCTGTCGGGCGCCGACGAGGTGTTCGAAGTGGGGTTGAACCGCGCGGTCACCCTGCTGGCCGAGAAGCGCGCCGGCGGCCCCCGCCGAGGCGAGGCCACCGCGCTGAAGGATTTGGGCATTCACCCGGCCGACGGCGCGCCGGTGAAAGTGCTCTCCGGTCGCTACGGCCCCTACAACAAGCCCGGCGCGACAAACGCCAATGTGCCGCGGGGCACGGACCCGATGGACGTGACGCTGGAACAAGCCGTCCTGCTGATCGCCGAACGCGCGGCCAAAGGCGGCGGAAAAA
>JBBQTP010000228.1:0-3555 GCA_038213205.1 Caulobacterales bacterium | reverse complement strand
GAGCTTTAGGACCGATCAGGCGGCCCTTGGGTGCTGACACGTCAAGTTCAAACGGCCAAAATTGGGCATTTTTGGTCGGCCGCTGCGCGAAGAAAAGCGTGTAAGATCAGTACCGCCGTTCCGCTGGCGAAGCACGAACATGGCTCAAAATTCGCCTCCCGCGCGAATTGCGCCTTTGACCTTTCGGTACCCCATTCAGCTTACCGCCCGGAGTATTTGAGCTGACAGTGCCCTTACTTGCGCTCCGCGCGGGGGATCTATGATTTGCCGAAAGGGGGAGTGTCCCGAAAAGGATCCCAATGAAGAAAGTTTGCGCTATCCTTGGCGTCGGACCGGGCAATGGGTTGTCGTTAGCCCACCGCTTCGCGGACGCCGGTTACAACGTCGCACTTTGCGCACGTACCCTTGATCAGGTTACGCATATGGCGAGTTCCATCGGCGATGCGGCTCGTGGCTATTCCATCGACGTCACCGACAATGGCTCTGTGCGGCGGGCTTTCGATGCGATCGCGCAAGCGCAAGGACCGACCGAAACACTTATTTATAAGTAAGCGGCATCCCGACCCCACCTTCACCTGAGGCAGCGGCGCGGTGATGGTGACGATCTCGTGGGCGGATCGTTTCATGTCTAGTTTTGACCCTACGCTTGACCCTAAGCCGGTGCTGGTTCGCCGGATGGAGGTGCTAACCGGCGTGGGCGGGCGACGGCGTTGGTCGGCGGATGCCAAGGCTCGGATCGTCGAGGAGACCTTGGCCCCCGGCGTGACGGTGTCGGAGGTGGCCCGGCGCCATGACCTTCGTCCGCAGCAACTGTTCGGATGGCGGCGGGAGATGCGGATCGCGGATTCTGATCCGCAGACGAGCTTCGTGCCGGCCCTGGTCGAGGAGCCCGAGCGGGTTGAGCGCGCCCGGCCGAGGCCGGATCGCGCGGGGCGCGGCGACATTGAACTGGAGATCGATGGGGTCGCGGTGCGTGTTCGCCGCGGCGCCGAGCCCAAGACCGTGGCGGCGGTGATCAAGGCGTTGAAGGCTGTCCGGTGATCGGGCCGTCTGGGGCGGTCCGGGTGATGGTGGCGACCAGGCCGGTCGACTTCCGCAAAGGCGCTGAGGGTCTGGCGGCGCTGGTGCGGGAGCAGATGCGCACCGATCCGTTCTCCGGCGTGGTCTATGTGTTCCGCGCCAAGCGGACCGACCGGATCAAGCTGGTCTTCTGGGACGGCACGGGCCTGGTCCTCTACGCCAAGCGGCTGGAGGACGGCGAGTTCCGCTGGCCGAAGGTTCAGGACGGGGTGATGCGGCTGAGCTCAGCCCAACTTGGAGCTCTGCTGGAGGGCCTGGACTGGCGACGTGTTCACGAGGCCAGGCGGACTCGAACCCCCATCGCCGCCGGCTAGAATCAGCCCTGCGGCGAGATGACTCAGGTCGCACGTGGGGGCGCCTCAAGCGGCCTTCCATATGCTGTAATCTGGGCCATGACGTCGCTGGCCGACACACTCCCAGATGATCCGGTGACGCTGAAGGCGATGGTCCTGGCCGAGCGGGCGCGGGCCGATCGTCTGGCCCAGATCCTCAAGGAGATGCAGCGCCACAGGTTCGGCCGTCGCGCCGAGACCCTGCCGCTGGACCAGCTGGAACTGGGTCTCGAGGACGTCCAGCAGGTAGAGGCTGACGAAGCCGCGGGGGTCGAGGCGCAGGATGCGCAGCGGCGCACGGAGCGGGTCGCCAAGCGGCGATCTAACCGCGGTTCGCTGCCGGAGCATCTGCCCAGGATCGAGACCCTCGTCGACGTCGAAGACAAGACCTGCCCGTGCTGCTCAGGCGCCCTTCACCTGATCGGCGAAGACCGGGCCGAACGGCTGGACATCGTGCCGGCCCAACTACGGGTGCTGGTGGTGCGCCGGCCCAAGTACGCCTGCCGCGCCTGCGAGGATGTGGTGGTCCAGGCGCAGGCGCCTGCCCGGCTGATCGAGGGCGGCATCCCGACCGAGGCGACCGTCGCCCATGTGGTCGTCAGCAAGTACGCCGATCACCTGCCGCTCTATCGCCAGGCCCAGATCTACGCCCGCCAGGGGATCAGGCTCGATCGCTCGACCCTCGCCGACTGGGTGGGCCGCGCCGCTTTCCTGCTCAGACCAGTCCACGAGCGGCTGCTGGAGACGCTGAAGCGATCCGGCAAGCTGTTCGCCGATGAGACCACGGCTCCGGTGCTCGATCCTGGACGAGGACGAACCAAGACCGGTCAGCTTTGGGCCTATGCCCGCGACGACCGACCTTGGGGCGGATCAGATCCGCCGGCCGTGGCCTATGTCTATGCCCCGGACCGCAAGGCCGAGCGACCGATGGCGCACCTGGCCGGCTTCACCGGTGTGCTGCAGGTCGACGGCTATGGCGGCTATCGGCCCCTGGCCGGGACGGGGCAGGTCAAGCTGGCCTTCTGCTGGGCCCATGTGCGTCGCCGCTTCTATGAGCTGGCCGCAGCCGGGCCGGCGCCGATCGCCAGCGAAGCCCTGGAACGGATCAAGGCGCTCTACGCCATCGAGGCCGAGATCCGCGGCCAAGCCCCGGAGGCGCGGCGGTTGGTTCGTCAGGCGAAGAGCCTACCGCTGATCCAGGCGCTGGAGCCCTGGCTGAACGCTAAGCTGGCCACCATCAGCCAGAAGACCAAGCTCGCCGAGGCCATCCGCTACGCCCTGTCCCGCTGGGCTGGCCTGACGCTCTTCTTGGAGGACGGCCGCGTCGAACTCGACAACAACACCGTCGAGCGCTCCATCCGCCCCCTGGCGCTCACCCGCAAGAACAGCCTGTTCGCCGGCTCCGACGGCGGCGCCGAGCACTGGGCGATCCTCGCTTCGCTCATTGAGACCGCCAAGCTCAACGACGTCGATCCGCAGGACTACATCGTCGGCGTCATCACCCGCATCGTCGCCGGCCATCCGCAGAGCCAGATCGATCAGCTCATGCCCTGGAACTGCACGCCCGCCACAGCCGTGGTCTGAGGACGCCGCTTACGAGCATCCGTGACGTGGAAGAGTTGCTGGCCCAACGCGGCGTCGAAGCCAGCCGTGAAGCGGTGCGGTGCTGGGTCAACAAGTTCGGGCCGATGATCGCAGCGAACCTTCGCCGGCGCCGCGGGTCGCCGACGGGCCGCTGGCATCTGGACGAGATGGTGGTGAAGATCGGCGGGCGGAGAATGTACCTTTGGCGCGCCGTCGATGACGAGGGCGAGGTCCTGGACGTCCTGGTCCAGAAGCGCCGTAACAAGGGCGCGGCTCTGAAACTGCTTCGCAAACTGCTCAAGAACCAGCGCGTCTACCCCGAGACCATCACCACGGACAAGCTGGCGTCGTATCGGGCGGCTGTGCGTGATCTGGGTCTCACCCGCCGCCATCGCCCAGGTGGGATGCGGGAAAACAACCGGGTTGAAAACTCACACTTGGTCATCCGACGACGAGAGCGAAAGCAGCAGAAGTTCAAATCCCAAGGCTCAGCCCAGAGATTTCTCTCCACCCACGCCGCCGTCTACAACACCTTCAACCTCCAGCCCCACCTGATCTC
>JBBQTP010000227.1:0-3562 GCA_038213205.1 Caulobacterales bacterium | reverse complement strand
TTCGCCGTGAAGCTCTATACCAAGGAGGGCAACTGGGACCTCGTCGGCAACAATATCCCGGTCTTCTTCATCCAGGACGCCATGAAGTTCCCCGACCTGATCCACGCGGTGAAGATGGAGGCCGACCGCGGCTATCCTCAGGCGGCAAGCGCGCACTACACCTTCTGGGACTTCATCGGCCGGTTGCCGGAAGCCACCCACATGATCATGTGGGCCATGTCCGACCGCGCGATCCCGCGCTCTCTACGGATGATGGAGGGCTTCGGGGTCAACACTTTCCGGCTGGTCAACGACAAGGACGAGGCGACCTTCGTCAAGTTCCACTGGCGGCCGAAGCTCGGGACCCAGTCCACCGGTTGGGACGAGGCGGTGAAGATCGCCGGCGCCGATCCGGACTTCCACCGCCGCGACCTGCACGAGGCCATCGCCTCGGGCGGCTTCCCCGAGTGGGAGTTCGGCGTCCAGCTGCTCAGCCAGGCCCAGGCCGATGCGCTGCCCTTCGACATCCTCGACGCCACCAAGCTGATCCCCGAGGAGCTCTACCCGATCCAGGTGGTCGGCCGCATGGTGCTCGACCGCAACCCGGACAACTTCTTCGCCGAGACTGAGCAGGCCGCCTTCCTGCCCACCAACGTGCCCCCCGGCATCGACTTCTCGGAAGACCCGCTGCTGCAGGGCCGGCTGTTCTCCTACCAGGACACCCAGCTCTCGCGCCTGGGGACGGTCAATTTCCACCAGCTGCCGATCAACCAGGCCAAGGGCTGCCCGTTCCAGAACATGCAGCGCGACGGCCACATGCAGATGCAGGTCCCCAAGGGCCGCGCCAACTACGAGCCCAACAGCCTGGCCGAGGCCGGCGAGGACGGTGGTCCCCGCGAGGACCCCAAGGGCGGCTTCCGCAGCGCGCCGGTGGCGACGCAAGGGACCAAGGTGCGCCTGCGCGCCGAAAGCTTCGCCGACCACTACAGCCAAGCCCGGCTGTTCTACCGCTCGCAGACCCCGATAGAGCAGGCGCACCTTGCGAGCGCCCTGGTCTTCGAGCTCTCCAAATGCAGCTTCGACCACGTGCGCGACCGGGTCCTGGCCAACCTCGGCAACGTCGACGCCGACCTCGCCAAGCGCGTGGCCACGGGCCTCAACGTCCCCCTGCCTGCCGCCTCCAAACCCGCCGTGCCGCCCATCGACATGAAGCCCTCGCCGGCGCTCCGCATCGTCGGCAAATATCCCGACAGCCTGATGGGGCGGGCGGTCGGCATCCTGGTCACCGACGGCGCTGACGGGGCGGTGATCAAGGCGGTGCGCAAGGCCTGCGAGGCCGAGGGCGCCACGGTCAAGATCGTCGCCCCCAAGATCGGTGGCGTCACCCTGCAGAACGGCAAGCTGCTCAAGGCCGACGGCCAGCTCGCCGGCACGCCCTCGGTGGTGTTCGACGCCGTGGCCCTGGTGGTCTCCGAGGATGGGTGCACCCAACTGCTGGGGGACAGCGCCGCCATCGACTTCGTGCACAATGCCTTCGTGCACCTGAAAGCCATCGGCCATACCGCCCAGGCCAAGCCCCTGCTGGTCAAGGCGGGCGCGGCCCCGGACGCCGGCGTGGTCGACCTGGCCGGCGGCGCGGAAGCCTTCCTGCCGCCGGCCCGCACGCGCCAGTGGAAGCGCGAGCCCAAGGTGCGGATGCTGGCGTGATCGGGCAGACCGCAGAGCGCGCGCCGGACGAGTATGACGCGATCATCGTCGGCGCAGGGCCCGCGGGGCTGACGGCGGCGACCTATCTCGCGCGCTTCCGTCGGCGCGTGCTGGTCCTCAGCCACGGCCCTTCGCGCGCCGGCTGGATTCCCGAGAGCCACAACACGCCCGGGTTCTCGCGCGGCGTCGACGGACCGGAGCTGCTGAAGAGCCTGACCGAACAGGCCACCCAGTTCGGGGCCGAGGTTCGGGGAGCTGAGGTAACCTCCCTGACGCCCCAGGGCGAGCGGTTCGCCATCGCCACGGCACAGGGGCGGCTGGAGGCTCCCTATGTTGTGCTCGCGACGGGGGTCCGCGACCGAATGCCCGCGCTGGCCAGGCTTGAGGATGCTATTCGACGAAGCGTCGTCCGCATGTGCCCGATCTGCGACGCCTATGAGGCCATCGACCGGCGGATCGCGGTGCTCGGCGGCGGCGACCACGGCGCGCGCGAGGCGGCGTTCCTGCGGGGCTACTCCCAGGATGTCACGCTGCTGCGATTTCCAGCCGGCGAGCCGGAAGGCGCGAACCCGCCCCCCGGGGAGGTCATCGACGTGGCGCTCGGCGATCTCGGCCTTACCGACAAGGGCCTCCGCGTGGCGAAGGCCGGCGAGCCTGTACGCACCTTTGACCACCTCTATCTCGCGCTCGGCTGCGTGCCGCAGAACGGTCTGGCTATCGACTGCGGCGCCACCCACGACGACAGCGGCAATCTCGTCGTGGACGCCCATCAGCAGACCTCCGTATCGGGCCTCTACGCCGCCGGAGACGTCGTACGCGGTCTCAACCAGATCGCGGTCGCAGCCGGCGAAGCCGCGATCGCGGCGACCGCCATCCACAACCGCCTTCGAGGGGTGGGATAAGCCTCCCGCCGGCCCCTCTTTGCGAACCCGCCTGAATTTTCACGGATCCAGGAACGAGGTGGGGGCCGCGACGTTTCGACGGCACACACCCGCAACCGGAGACGAGACCATGGCTGAAGCCGAAAAACCCGACGCCGTCGCCCTGCTGAAAGCTGACCACCGCAAGGTCGCCGGCCTGTTCGAAGACTTCCAGGCTGCCAAGGGCGCGGGGAAGAAACAGGCGCTCGCCGAACAGATCTGCATGGAACTGACCGTGCACACCAAGATCGAGGAAGACGTCTTCTACCCTGCCTGCGAGGGCGCGGTCGATGAGGCCCTGCTCAAGGAAGCCTATGTCGAGCACGACGCGGCCAAGGTGCTGATCGCCGAGATCGAAGCGGGCGGCCCCGACGACGAATTCTACGACGCCAAGGTCAAGGTGCTGTCGGAGATGATCGAGCACCACGTCGAGGAGGAGGAGAAGCGCGTCGAGGGCATGTTCAGCCAGGCGCGCAAGGCCGGCCTCGACATGGACGCGCTCGGAGAGGAGATGGCCGCGGAGAAGGCCCGCCTGATCGCCAGCTACAAGGCCGGCGGCGTGCCGCGGCCCAAGGCCCCGACGCTCGGTGGTACGGCGCTGGCGTGAGCCCACGCCGCAACCCGTGGGTCGGCATCGGCTTTGACGCCTGGAGGCTTGGACTGGAAGCCTCCGGCGTCATCGCCCAGCGTACGCTGAAGCTGGCTGCGGGTGGTCCGTTCGCGCAGGCCGAGGCGCTGCGCATGGTGTCCGAGAAGGTCGACGCGGGCGTCGCGCTGCAGCGGCTCGCCATGACCGGCGGCCTGGGCGCCACGCCGGCCGCCGCCGCGGCGCGAACCTTGGCTCACTATCGCCGCAAGGTGAGGGCCAACGGCCGTCGGTTGGCGAAGACCTAGGTCCTGTCCGATTTTGATCGAATCAATCAAAATCGGAGGAACAAGGTCGTCGCCCAAACTTG
>JBBQTP010000226.1:0-3641 GCA_038213205.1 Caulobacterales bacterium | reverse complement strand
GGTGCAGACGGTGTCTCCGGACATCGCCGCGACCTCCTTCAGGATCGGCATATGGCGCAGATAGGCCATGCGGCCGCTGGCGTAGGTCAGGACCGAGGGCGGGGCTGGGAACGCGATGATCTGGCCCCGGCTTGGAGCCGCGGCGCTGCGAATGTAGAGGCCCCTGGGCTCACTCTCCGAGCGATTCCACAGCAGCGACGGACCCGGAACGACCAAGGCCAGGCCGCCCAGCAGCACGGCCGGAGCCAATGCTGCCGCGATCACCAAGAGCCGGCGTCTCACAAAGCCATGGATCATGTCTCTGCCCTATGTTGACGCCGCCTGCTTGCGATCAGGCACGGGGCGGGCGCACTGGAAGACAGCACGGGGTGCGCTTCCAATGAGTGCCTTTTATGGCGAAAAGTCCCCTGCGCTACCAGTGCTGACGCATAGGTTCTCGGGTCGCGCGGATTGAACGATCTGGACAAGATCGCTCAAGGTGACGGCGTGCGCCGGCATACTCTCCGCGTGAATTATCCTTAGCGTGTTTGGAAGTAGTGGCGGACGTTCTGCGCCTTCCAGACCAACATGGGCATGGCGGCGATCCGCGCCTTGACGTCGTCGGGGACCGCCAAGCCGGCCGGATCGATCTCTCCTACATCGAGCAGGCGGTCCAGGAACGCCGCTTCGCCAGCGGTTCGCTCGAAGAGGGGCGCCAGGCCGGCGCGGCAAAGGGCGACCGAGTCGGCGATCCAGCGGTCCACGCCGCCAGCGGCCTCGAAAAAGTCTCGTGGCAAGCAGACGGCGAGCTTCTGTCTCAGCTCTCTGGGATCGCCGCCGATGTCGTCCAGACTGGCCTCGCGCCAGTCCCGGCGGCCGGCCGCGCCCCACGCCAGAACCCCCGCCCGAACGAGGCTCCAGTCGAGAGTTTGGGTCTCCAGGACCCGGCGGGCGTCGAATAGGTCGCGCGCGGCGCTTCGGTCGACCAGCGCGACCAGTTTTCCGGCCACAACTTCGTGCAGGTCGAGCACGGGAATGCCTGTGGCCGCCACCCCACCAAGCGGCGCGGAGGACATCATTTGGAAGCCAAACAGGGGCCCTCGGGCCATGTAGTTGAGATCGACTTCGATGCTCGCGCCGCCGCCAAGCGCCGAGCTGTAGCGTGCCACCCACTTGCCGCCAGCATGACCCGGCGGCTGACGCCGGACCTGGTAGCCCTGGGCCTCCAGGAGGCGCAGCAGGGCCTCATCGACAAGAGGGCGATCTGTCTCCATCGCCGCCCGGGCCACGGCCCCGACATAGTTCAGATCGATGTCCACGGAGAGGCGGTCGAGGCGCAGGTGGAAGACGTTCAGCGCGGTCCCGCCCTTCAGCGCCACCCGGGTCTTCAGATCGGGGTCCTCGGCGATCGCCTGCAGCACGTCGAGCAGACGCAGCACCTTTTCCAACGTCGCCGCCGGCAACCGCGTCTCAGCGGCGATGCGCTGCAGGGTCTGGGCGGAGGGCGCCGCCATCAGAGGCCTTCGAATCGCTGGTCAACGACGGCGCGGGGGAGGATCACTCCCCAGCCGGGCGCGGCCTGCCCCTGCCCTACCGTGGCACCCAGGGCGTAGCGGTTTTGACGCGGCGCCAGCTTGTGGATCGTCTCCAGCGCGGTGTCGGGAACACGCAAGTGTTCGCGACGCGACTCCAGCCACCAGCCCGCCGCCCCGGCGGCCGTCGCATTGTCGTTGGCCGCCAGATGTGCAGCAAGCCGCTCGGCGTCCAGACGCCCGACGAGGTCAAGGCTGTTGACCAGTTCCTCCGCGCCGCCGGCGAGGTCCGGCCGGTCGAACAGATCGGCGACGGTCCGCTCCAGGGTCGTAACCTCCACGGCTTGGCCAAGGCGGTCGACCGTGGTGACACTCTCCGGCCCGAGCGGGGTGGTGGGTCGCACGAAGCGGCAGGAAAATTCCGTGGTCTTAAACAGGCCGGGCTCGCCCGGCGCGATCGCCTGGACGTCGAACTCGGCGGTGTAGGCGTAGCCGTGCAACTCGAGCGCGGAGTGATAGCCGATCACGGCCTCTGGCCGCAGCCTCGAGGCGAGGAGGAAGCGATCCACCCACCAGGTCGCGGGGTCGGCATGCTTGGGCACGGAGGCGTAGAGCCCGCGGGCGATGCGCTTGATGTTGCGGGCTTTGATATGCTGGCTCAGCATGGCGGTGACTGTCTTGTCCTCCAGTGCGCGGCCGACCGCGCGCGCGTAGTCCGCCCGCGTGAACACCGGGGTGGCGCTGAAGAAGGGAGCGGACAGGTTTCGGGACATAAGCTCACAGAGACCGGCGAAAGCCATATATAACCTATGGCTTGTGGCGTCAAAAATGAGTTACCTGGCTAAACGTCCGTCGATTGCGGCCAGTAGGAGTCAAGCACCGAGCGGAGCGCGGTTTCCGCGTCGGACCGCGATGCGCCGCCGGCTAGCAGCAGGGTCAGCGTCACTTCCTTACGTTTGCGCCCGTCGATCCGCAGGACCGGTGCCCCGCCCGCGGCGGTGACCACGTCCCCCGTCGACCCTGACCGCTTGGGGGATCCTGACTTCTTGGGGGGATCGGCCGCAGCCGCCAGAAGCCGGATGACATCCTGAGGCTTTAGGGCGGTCCCCTCCCCTTTTCGCGCGGCGATGGCTATCGCTTCAGCCAGCACGCGGCGCTCGCGATCGTCCGGCTTGAGCAACGGCTTCAGCTGGGTGACGTGCTTGATCCTGAGCTCGTGCGGATCGGCGAACGCGGCCACCAATGGGGCCGGCAGCCGGGCCAGATCGAGATAGCGGCTAAGCCAGGCCTCCGAGACGTTGAGGCGGGACGCCATGTCCTTCTGGCTTCCGCCGTAGTGGCGCCCGAGGGCCTTCAGGTAATCGCGCGCTCGTTCGATGTCGCTGAGATCTTTGCGGGCTCGGTTCTCCAGGTCGGAGATCCGGAACGCCTCCTCGTCAGTGAGATCGCGCACCTCCACCAGGAAACGAAAGTCGGTGTAGTTATGCGCCCGAAGCCAGCTGACGGTCCAATGCCGGCGCGCGCCGCAGATGACCTCGAAGTCGATGTCCGGCACGCTGCGGACGCGGCGGACGATCGCCGGGACTTCCTGGCGGCCCTGGGCCTTGAAGCTCTCGATCAGGTCGGCGCACCGGGTCTCATCCAGCGCGGCATAGTCGCGATTGTGCTCGCTCCAGAGCCGGCAGCGGGCCGGATCGACTTGCTCGATCGCTCGTCCCACGACCGCGCCGGAAGCCAACTCGGCCATTCGGTTTTCCCGGCTCGCCAGGATGCCGACTGGCATTCGGGTCGGGGCCTCCGGCTGGGGCGCGGCGGCATCGAGCGAGCCCATCAATCCGGCAGCGAAGGAACGGTTCTTGGAGCTCATGAGCGCGGCCTTTCTGCTCGAATTGCACCGGTGCAATTTCCATATCCGCGGGTCATGCGTGGCCCTCCTTGCGAAGGCGTTCCACATGGCTCGGCCAGGTCTGGCGCACGTCGAGGAGGATTTCCTCGTTGACCCCATTGAGGTAGGTAAGGCACCGGTCCCGCACCGACTTGCTGGTCATCGGGCTGTTCATCTCATAGACGGTCATCAGGCGCGCCGTGACGTTGTCGATCTCGGCCGAGTCCTTCATGGGCGTCCGGATC
>JBBQTP010000225.1:0-3877 GCA_038213205.1 Caulobacterales bacterium | reverse complement strand
ACTCTTGCCGGGACCGGCTAGCCGTAGAGGCGATCAAACAGACCCAACTGGCGGAGCGCGTCGGCGTGGATCAGGTCGGCGGCGCGAACGCCGAGCAACACGAGGCGGGCGGGGCCGCGGGCCCCCGCCGCCTGGCGCTCCTGCTCCCAGCGGCGGAACTCGGCGCGGGCGGCGCGCTCGATCAGGGTCGGGGCTGCCGTGGCGCTGAGCAGGGTGCGTTGGCGCGAATGGATACGCCAGTCGGCGGTGCGGATCTTGACGGCTACGCAGCGGGTGAGCAGCCCCTCGGCGGCCACGTTGGCCGCCACCTCGGCGGCCAGCCCGCCCAGGATGCCCACCACGGCCGGCCAGTCGGTGGACAGCACGGTCTCGTCAAATGTCGTCTCACTGCTGATCGATTGGTTTTCGCGGTTGGGCACGACCAGGCTGGGGTCCACCCCGCCGGCCATATCGCGGATCGCCGTGCCGGGGCGGCCAAACAGGGCCAGGAGTTGGCCGTCGTCGAGCGTGGTCAGGCCGCCGACGGTGGTGATGCCGCGCGCGGCCAGCTCGGCCTGGCGCTTGGGGCCGATCCCCCAGAGCACGCCCACCGGCAGGTCGCGCAGAAAGGCGGCCTCGCCGCCCGCCGGGATGGCGAGCAGGCCGTCGGGCTTGGATTGGTCGGAGGCGATCTTGGCCACCATTTTGCCGGTGGCCACACCCAGGCTGATCGTCAGCGCGGTCGCCTCGCGCACGGCCGTTTTCAGCGTCGCGGCCAGCGTCCGCCCGGCCGCGATATCGGGCGCGGCCGCCGAGACGTCGAGGAAGGCTTCGTCCAGGGCGACCGGCTCGATCAGGTGGGTCACCTGGCGGAAGACGGTGTGGACCACGGCGGAGACGGCCTGATAGCGGGGATGGTCGGCGAGGACGACGACGAGGTCGGGGCAGAGGGTGCGGGCGCGGGTCACGGGGATGGCCGAGCGGACGCCAAAGCGGCGCGCCTCATAGCTGGCCGCGGCCACGACGCCGCGGGTGCTGCCGTTGGCCACGGCCACGGGCCGCCCGCGCAGCGCGGGGTCGTCGCGTTGCTCCACCGAGGCATAGAAGGCGTCGAGGTCAGCATGGATGATGGTGCGGTGGGCGTCCATGTTTCTATTGTACTCGATGCACCGCGCGCGGCAAAGGGATCGGTCGCTGGCGCGATGCCCGAAAAAGTTCCGCACGCTTGCCCTCCCACCGGGGGCCGGCGCCGCCACGGCGCCGCGGCCTGATAATAAGCGGTTGGCGGCTGCTAATTGGCGGCGGGCCCAGGCGTGGTGGCCGCAAGGTGTACCGCTTTCTCGATCGTGATCGACGGTGGCCCAGGCGTGTGACCTGATAATTCGTGCCTACGGCCTGATAATCCGTGCAAATTGCGCCCCCGGCCGGCGCGGTGGGCCTTGTCCATGCGGCCGGCGGCCGGCCGCCGAGTCGTCCTTATAGAAATATCCAAAAAGCGGGGTCGTTTGTGCCAGTTTGGGGCTTCTGCTGCCGTCTGGGCGGGCAAGATCGGCCGGAAGATGTAGCCGGAGAAAAGAACCGCCGGGGATGCGATCAGCATCCTCGGCGGTTCGCCGGTTGGCGTATCAGACGCCGGTGGGGTGGGGGCACCGCCCGTCGGGCCGGGGCTCCGCCCGCCGGCCGTTACACTTCGCGGAACTCGCCCTCGACGGTGCCCTCGTCCGATGGCACGTGGGCGCCCTGCGGGCCCCCTTGTTCCGGGCCGCCGGGGCCACCCGGGCCCCCCTGCTGGCCGTACATGGCCTCGCCGATCTTCTGCGCGGCGCGGCCCAGGTCCTGGATCGCCGCCGTGATCCGCGGCGTGTCCTCGGTTTCGCGGGCCTCGCGGAGCGCGGCGAGCTTCTGCTCGACATCGCTCTTCACCTCGGGGCTGATCTTGTCGCCGAACTCCTGCAGAGTCTTTTCGGTCGAGTAGATCAGCGAGTCGGCCTGGTTGCGCGCCTCGACGGTCTCGCGGCGGTGCTTGTCCTCCTCGGCGTGGGCCTCGGCTTCCTTCACCATGCGGTCCACTTCGTCCTTGCTCAGGCCCGACGAGGCAGTGATGGTGATCTTCTGCTCTTTGCCGCTCGCCTTATCGCGCGCGCTGACGTTCAGGATGCCGTTGGCGTCGATATCGAAGGTCACTTCGATCTGCGGGATGCCGCGCGGGGAAGGCGGGATACCGTCCAGGATAAAGCGGCCCAGGCTCTTGTTCTCGGAGGCGCTGGTGCGCTCGCCTTGGAGCACATGGATCTCCACGCTCGGCTGGTTGTCGCTGGCGGTCGAGTAGGTCTCGCTCTTCTTGGTCGGGATCGCGGTATTGCGCGTGATCATCGGCGTCGAAATGCCGCCCAGCGTTTCCACGCTCAGCGTTAGCGGGGTCACGTCGACCAGCAAGATGCCCTTGACCTCGCCCTGGAGCACGCCGGCTTGCACCGCCGCGCCCACGGCCACGACCTCATCGGGGTTGATGCCGCGATGCGGGTCCTTGCCGAAGAAGGCGCGCACCTCTTCCTGCACCTTGGGCATGCGGGTCTGGCCGCCGACCAGGATCACTTCGTCGATCTGGGCCGGCTTGATTTTCGCATCGTCGAGCGCGCGGCGCATCGGCGGGATCGTCTTACCGACCAGGTCGCCGACCAGTTGCTCCAGTTTGGCGCGGCTGAGCGTGATGTTCAAGTGCTTGGGCCCGCTCGCGTCGGCGGTGATAAACGGTAGGTTGATCTCGGTCGACTGCGTGGTCGACAGCTCGATCTTGGCGCGCTCGGCGGCTTCCTTCAGGCGCTGCAGCGCCATGCGGTCCTGCCGCAGGTCGATGCCCTGCTCCTTCTTGAACTCGTCGGCCAGCCAGTCGATGATGCGCTGGTCGAAGTCGTCGCCGCCCAGGTGGGTATCGCCGTTGGTCGAGTTGACTTCAAACACGCCCTCGGCCATGCGCAGTACGCTGATGTCATAGGTGCCGCCGCCGAGGTCGTAGACGGCCAGTTCCTCTTCCGCGGTCTTCTTGTCGAGGCCGTAGGCCAGCGAGGCCGCGGTCGGCTCGTTGATAATACGCAAGACTTCGAGGCCGGCGATACGCCCGGCGTCTTTGGTCGCGTTGCGCTGGCTGTCGTTGAAGTAGGCCGGCACGGTGATCACTGCCTGGGTGATCGTCTCGCCCAGGTAGGTTTCCGCGTCCTGCTTCAGCTTTTGCAGGATCATGGCCGAGACCTCGGGCGGGCTGTAGGCGCGGCCGCCCATCCAGACCTGCACATCGCCGTTGGGCGCCGCGGTGATCTTGTAGGGCACCAGCTTGCTGTCGCGCTGCACGTCGGGCTCGTTAAATTTGCGCCCCATGAAGCGCTTGATCGAAAAAATGGTATTCTCCGGGTTGGTGATCGACTGGCGCTTGGCCACCTGGCCGACCAGCCGCTCGCCCGACTTGGAAATGGCGACGACGGACGGGGTGAGCCGGCTGCCCTCGGCGTTGGGGATGACGGTTGGCTCGCCGCCTTCCATCACCGCGATCACCGAGTTCGTCGTTCCCAGGTCAATACCGATAACTCTTGCCATAACTAATAGCCTCCTCAGAAGTAACTTCGCGCCCCGCTGGGCACGGCACTCCCTTAAATAAGAGCGATTCAGGCGGCGTGCGGCGGCGCCGGCAGATCCCGGCCCGTGCTCGCACCCGCATGCTCAGTATACCCGGTCTTCTACTAGAACCCCGCTAGAGAAGTGTTAGCGTTGCGTTAGAGATTGGCGGGCGGGATGCGGCTTTCGATGTATTGACACACGCGATAGGCGGGCCTATAATAAGCAGGAGCAGCTACGCAAGCGCCGGCTGCCGGAAACCACGGCCGCGCGATACGCCGGCCGGGAA
>JBBQTP010000224.1:0-3886 GCA_038213205.1 Caulobacterales bacterium | reverse complement strand
CGCGTAGATGTCGAACGCGAGGACCGGAGCGACGGTGACCAGTTCGAAGGACAGCAGTAACAGCATGCCTCTCGCCCGAAGAAACGTCAGGTTGGAGACCACGGCCAGGTAGGCCATCACCCCGATGCCATCGACGAGCGGGTCGCTGTGCGGGTCCACGGTTCCCACCAGGGCCAGAAACGGTATGTACGCGGCGATGGCGGCGGCGATGACGAGGCGCTCCGCGAAGCCCTCGCGCCGGAAGGCGCGGTGGAACGACAGGCCGACGAAGGCCGCGAAGACCAAGCTGCCGATCGCCCGCAGCACCAGCGAACCGGCCATCGTCGGCCCGCCCACCCAGATGTCGAACCCAGCGAAGCTGGTCCAGAGCACCAGGGCCAGCGCAACGCTGACCCGACGCCGCCCCGCGAACTGCCGTGCATAGTCGTCGAGGAACTCGCGCTCCAGCTCTCCCGGCTGGAATCGCGCCGGCGGCAGCAGAACCTGCCCGAACCCACTCAAGCTGCTGAGGATGGGCCGCACCGCTCGACTCATGATCAGGCGCCCTCAAGTGCTCGCGGCCCCACCGCTGGCCCCGGGGCCGCCGATCCCCAATCGTCGGAGCAGACGAGACGCTGGACCGTGGGTCAAGACTATGTCTACCCGAGAATCCTCGGGTTTTCAGCCTCCCGGGCGTAGGCCTAGGGTGCCGCGTTCAGGATAGACAGGAGCCGGGTTTGGGCTCCTTGGCTGGGAGTTTTCATGACCATTCGATCCACAAGCCCGTCGCGCCTGCTCGGCGCGGGCCTTCTGATGTCACTGCTCATGGCGGCCAACGCCAATGCGGCGATCCTGGCCGCCGACCTGGGCAAAAACCTGGAATATCTGCAGGCCGACAATGCCGGAACGACCTTCCCGGTCGGCGGCGCAGCCAACGCCTTCTTCTTCGCGCGCACTTTCTACACGTCCGGCGCTTACGATGGCGGCAGCGTGAAGTTCGGCGCCACCACCTTGCCGTTCAACAGCCAGTCCATGGACTGCTGCGGCAGCACCGGCGGGCAATACCAGACCGATTTCATCACCAAGGCAGACATGGACGCCATGTTCCCGACCGGCACGGTCTACACCTTGCAGGTGACGGACAGCACAAACACGAATCCGACGACGGATATTCACATCACCCTGCCAGGCGATCTCTACGACACGACGCCCATCCCAACGTTCGACGCCGCCAGCTTCGACGCCCTCAACAGCCTGACAGCCGGCCAGGGCCTGACGCTTTTCACCAGCACCTTCACGCCGGACGCCAACGCGACGGGCGGCCAGAACTTCCTGTCAATCTTCGATCTGACCGCCAACACCAACATCTACAGCGGCTTCGGCTCGAACACGCGCGACAGCTGGGCCATTGCGGCAGGACTCTTCCAGGCCGGACACCAGTACGAGGCACAGCTGATCTTCGACAACTTCGTGCTGTCGAACGATGGCGCCGTGCCGACCACCGCGCGGTCGGACCTGCGCACAGACGTGCTTTTCCAAGTCCCAGCGACGGCCGTGCCGGAGCCCGCGACCTGGGCGATCATGCTCATGGGCTTTGCCGGCCTCGGCGCGCAACTGCGCAGCTCGAGGCGCAGGGCAAGACCTGCCAGCGCCTAGGTCGCAACCTCATGTGACGAAAGCGCCGTCGACCCTCGGATCGGCGGCGCCTTCAGTCAACGTCGCGCCGAGGTCAATCGCATTTCGCCGCGACGCTATGCGCCTCGCGCCTGGTGGCCGGCCCGAAGACGCAGAGCGCTGGGTTGTGGTTGGTGACCTGCCTTCGCTGCACTTCAAGACCGATGACGCGCGGACGCCTGCGAGTGCTATGGATCTCTATTGCGCGATCGCTCAGGACTGGGCGGACAACGTACTGACGGGCAGCGATCTGTCGGAGAGCTATCCCATACCAGTCGCACCGACCAAGGGTAAGCGCTGTTCTCAGGCCACGGCGCGGATGGGCGCGACGTAGGCCCAGGGCAGGAGCTCATTGAGCCGGCTGTTGGGATGGCCCTGGACGATGCGGGTGATGACATCGGTGATGTAGCCCTGCGGGTCGATGCCGTTCAGCTTGCAGGTCTCGATCAGTGAGGCGAGCACGGCCCAGTGCTCGCCGCCGCCGTCAGAGCCGGCGAAGAGAGCGTTCTTGCGGTTGAGCGCGATGGGTCGGATGGATCGCTCAACGATGTTGGAGTCGATCTCGACGCGGCCGTCGTCCAGGAAGCGGCTTAAGCCCTCCCATCGGGCCAGTGCGTAGCGGATCGCCTCGGCCAGCTTGCCCTTCTGGCTGACGCGCTCGAGCTGGGCCTTGAGCCAAGCGTGGAGCGTATCGACGATCGGCCGGCTGCGCTCCTGGCGCACGCGCCGACGCTCATCGGCGGCCTGGCCGCGGATGTCGGCCTCCACCGCGTAGAGCGACGCGATGCGCCCCAAGGCCTCGCTGGCGATCGGCGCCGGTCCGGCGGCGGCCAGCTCGTAGAAACGCCGGCGTACGTGCGCCCAGCAGAAGGCCAGGCGGATGTCGTCCTTCTCGGCCAGCGGCCGGTATCCAGCGTAGCCGTCCACCTGTAGCACGCCGGTAAAGCCGGCCAGATGCGCCGCGGCGCGCTCAGCCTTGCGATCGGGCGCGTAGACATAGACCACGCCCGGCGGATCAGGCCCGCCCCAGGGTCGGTCATCGCGGGCATAGGCCCACAGCTGGCCGGTCTTGGTCCGGCCACGGCCCGGATCCAGCACCGGGGCGGTCGTCTCGTCGGCGAAGAGCTTGCCCGAGGCCTTGAGGCGCTCCAGCAGCCGGGTGTGCAAGGGCTTGAGCAGCCAGGCCGCCCGCCCGGTCCAGTCGGCCAGGGTCGAGCGGTCCAGGGCGATCCCCTGGCGAGCGTAGATCTGGGCCTGGCGATAGAGCGGCAGATGGTCGGCGTACTTGGCGACGACGACATGGGCCACCATCGCCTCGGTCGGCAGTCCGCCTTCGATCAGCCGCGCCGGAGCAGGCGCCTGCACCACGCCTTCCTCGCAGGTCCGGCAGGCGTACTTGGGCCGCCGCACCACCAGCACCCGCAGTTGCGCCGGGACGATGTCCAGCCGCTCGGCGACGTCCTCGCCGATCTTGTGCAAGGCGCCGCGGCAGCACGGGCAGGTCTTGTCTTCGATGTCGACGACCGTCTCGATCCTGGGCAGGTGCGCCGGCAGAGATCCGCGGTTGGCGCGCCGCTTGGCCGCGCGCGCGGCCTTAGCGGCCGGCGCCACGGACTCCGCCCCGGCCTCGCCGGCGGCGATCTCCTGCTCGACGTCCTCCAGCCCCAGGGCCAGCTGATCGGGGTCCAGGGTCTCGGCCCGGCGGCCGAAGCGGTGGCGCTGCAGTTCCTTGATGATCTGGTGCAGCCGCTCGATCTCGGCGTGGGCATGGTCCTTGGCCGCAACCGCGGTTGCGTGCTCGGCCCGCTCCTTCAGGAGCAGGGCCGTCAGCGTCTCGACATCCCTGGGAAGCGCCTGGGCCATAGGCGATCTGAGCATATTCGAGCGGCCTTGTGGCGCCCCCGCGTGCGGCCTGATTCACTTCGTCGCAGCCTCACGCCGTGGCCTGCGGCGCCCGCGTTCGATGGCCGCTTTGCACGCGCCGCCAGTCCAGGCCCTCCAGCAGGGCCGCGAGCTGCGCCGGCGTCAGCCGCATCACCCCATCCTGCAGCTTGGGCCAGGTGAAGGCGCCTTGCTCCAGCGTCTTGGCCAAGAGCCACAAGCCCGTTCCATCCCACCAGATCATCTTCACCCGGTCGGCGCGCTTGGCCCTGAAGACGTAGACCACGCCCGAGTAGGGATCCTTGAGCAGCTGGTCTTTCACCAGCGCCGCCAGGCCGCCCATGCCTTTGCG
>JBBQTP010000223.1:0-3893 GCA_038213205.1 Caulobacterales bacterium | reverse complement strand
TGGGCGACAAGGGCTACGACGCCGACGCCATCCTCGCCGACCTGCAGGATCGCGGCATCGCCGCCGTCATCCCGCCCAAGCGCAACCGAACGGTCCAGCCCGTCATCGACGGTCACCTCTACGCGCTGCGAAATCTCGTCGGAGCGCTGCTTCTCAAAGCTCAGGCACAGTCGCAGACTGGCCACCCGATACGACAAGACCGCCGACAGCTATATCGGCTTCATCCTCGTCGCCTCCATCCGACTCTGGGTGAGGCACTTCGTCAACAGAACCTAGTATAGTTTGTGTGTTTATCTGGTGGCGTCGCTCCATCTCCAAGACCTGAGCCTGGCCGGTTTCGGCCAGCCGCAGAGCGGCCTGTAGGATACTGTCGTAGTTTCGTATCGGCCGATCCCCTAGCCGCGGGCTGGGGCTCTGGGGGGCGAGCTTACTGAGGCGCTCGCATGAGGGTTGGGGATGGCGCGCGCGTATTTAGAGCGGAGGAGACCATCACGATGGGCCGCCGCAACCGAAAACCTGGCTACGGGTTTGATGCTCGCGGACAAGGAAATTGTCCGAGGATCCTGTGGTCCAATCGGGACGCCTTCGTCTGTTTTCCCACCTTTGGAAGCCTCCCGCATCGGGAGGGCCAGGCCGGCTGTCTGTCCGGAGATGTCCGCCGTAGGCGACTGAGGAAAAGACATGCAACCCGAGTTATGGGGCAAGCGCCGGCCCGGACGGAGTCCGCGGCCATTTCTTCTCGCCAGCTGCGCCGCGTTCATCGCCCTTGGATTACCCGCCCACGGCGCGCAAGCCCTGAGCAGCAATCCGGCAATCGTCAACCCGTCTGCACCGCAGATTGTCCCTGGTCTCGTGATCCCAGATCGACCCCTGGTGATCGCAGCATCGGGGCCGTGCCAACCGGCTCAGCACTGGGATCCCAACATGGGGATGTGCATGACCAGTCAAGGGACAGCGCCGCAGAAAGGGAAAGCCCCCCAACCGGCGGAGACAGCGCCGCAAGCGAACGGCTCTGTCACGATGGGGTCGCCGCCCCCGTGTCCCTCGGGCCAACGGTGGGATGCGGGCATGAATATGTGCGCGCCCGACGAGCCTGTCCCGAAGGCTTCGCTGATGCTTCACCTCAATCAATTCGCGATCTACTCGCGCACCAGCGGCCCGCGCGGCCAATCCCGCTGGACCGGCCCGGGCGCTTGGATGCTGACGTACGACAACGACATCACGCCGAAAAATCACTTGAGCATCGACGTCATGGCGTCTCCCGAGCCATGGACGGTCGGGGAAAAGGGAACGCCGCAACTTCTGCAAACCGAACACATTGACAGCATGCACGCCCACGACACCGTCATGGCGCTTGAGTTCAGGGATGCTGTGGCGTTTGGATCGGGTGACAGCCAGAAATTGACCTTCTTGTTCGCGCCCCGCGGACAAGCGGCCATCGGCCCAGTCCCGTTCATGCATCGCGAATCCGCCGAGGGGAATCCCGATGCGCCGCTCGGCCACGCGCTTCAGGACGGCTTCCACGACGCTTCAACCGTGCTCGGCTTGGAATATCAGGTCGCGCGCACGACGTTCGAGATCACCGGGTTCAGCGGACAGGGCATCACCCGGCCATTCCCGCTACATCGGATCGATTCATATGGCGTCCGGGTCAACCGGGACCTCAGCGATCACGTCCGCGTTGGCGCATCGTTTGCCGACGCTCTGTTGCCGGACGATGCCGGCGGCGCCCAGCACAATCAATTCATCTCAGGTTGGCTCACGACGTCGCATGGGCGTCCTGGCGCCACCCTCAAGACGTCCTTTATCTGGGGCGAGACGCGGGCAAGTCATGACGCCTTCCTCAGCAGTTTCCTGGAGGAGGCGGTCTACCAGCGGGGGAAGAATAACTTCTATGGTCGTGCGGAGACACTCCAGATCACGCCCAGCCAGCTGGAACTGTTGACGAGCAATGGGGATGAGGGCGCACGCTGGGTGGCGGCGTTCACGCTTGGCTATGAGAGGGCCCTCTTCACGAGAAATGGTCTCTCCCTATTTGGCGGCGGCTCCTACACGAAAGACATCGTTCCGACGGCGTTCCGACCCGGATATGGATCCGATCCCGCCGGCGGCAAGCTGTACATGCGCATAAGGTACATGGGCAGCCGGGAGTGGTTTTGAGCGGAGAAGGGCGGGCTCTTCGCTCTACTCATCGTCTAAGTCATTATAATATAATGACTTGTGACGCCGTTTTTCCGATGGGATATCTCAGAGGCCAAGCTTCCCAGCCGGGCTCGTTTGGCTGAGTTTGGCCCGCCGCACATAGCTGCGCATGGTGGTCAGGCTTCGATGGCGTGTGTGGCCCATGATCTCCTCGTCGGGCACGCCATTGCGATAGGCCGTCGTGACGAAGCCAGCCCGCAAACCGTGAGGACTGACCGGCTCGGCGAGGGACCCCTTCACTCCAGCCTGCGCCGCTCGCCGTAGGAGGATCTGGCGCACAGCATCCTCGCTGAGGCGGCGCGCCTCGACGCGGCGCGCCTTGTTGACCTTCCTGAACACGGGCCCAGCCGTGATCGCGGCCGCATCGAGCCAGCGGCGGATCGACCGGACAGGGCAGGTATCCTCGTGGCGCCCGAACACGATCATAATCTCGGCGCCTTGGCCGGCCTTGTCGGTCTTTGATTTCTCCAGCAGCAGCTTCACGCCGTCGTTCGACCACGTGAGACGCTCCACATCCAGCGCCACCAGCTCGGACCGCCTGAGCGCGCCGGCAAAACCGGTCAGCAGCAGCGCCCGATCCCGATCGCCCGCCAAACCGGGCTCGCAGACGTGGCTGAGCTTCTTGAGTTCCGTCGTGGTCAGCGCCGCCGAGCGGCGGCCGCGGCTGCCGTGGGTGCGGCCTATGCCGCGCAGGGTCTCGCGGATGGCCGGATGCTTGGTGTCGAGCGGATTGCCGGCAACACCGGAGGCCCGCGCGATCGCCGCCACCCGCCGGCGCAGGGTCTGCATGGCGTAGCCTTCGCCGGCCGCCGCTAGATAAGCGCCGACCACCTCAGGCGTCGCTGGCAGCGCCAGGAACCCGTTGCGCTGACACCAGGCCTCGTAGTTCTTCAGGTCGGCGGCGTAGGCTCGTAGGGTAGAGGGCGCGTCGGCCGCGTCCTGATAGGCCTGGGCCTTGGCCATCGCCATGGCGGCGCGGGCTGTCGGAGGCTTTGTCTGGGGGGCGTGCATCAGGGTTCCAACGTGGCGGATAACACGCGATAAGAAGCCTTCTCGCGTGTTATTTTTACGTTAATTCTTTGGAGGGTCCCGATGAACGTTGGCGCATAATTCCGCAAATGCTTATTATACGTCTTTTTAATTCACTGTTTTATAAGGTCTTTTTTGTCCTTTCGGGCCAGCTTTGCCGCTCAATGTGCTATGTTAACTAGGATCCATGTCAGTCCAATAGCCACCAGCCCTACCACTCCCGTGATGGCGGCGCACCGCGAACCGTGTGGGCAGTGCATCGATCGCTCCAGCGACGCGTTGGGTTTGGATGGAAAACGATCCGAAATTGAATCCTGCCGGTGACGGCGAAGAGATCAGCGTCACGTCTGCCAGTGGCGGACAAAAGACTGGCCACATACGTTGGGTGCTGGGAATAGGGACAGCCTTGGCATTCATCGGCGTGTTCGCTGCATGGTTGATGATTAAATACTGACGCCGGCGCCACCTCAATCACCTCAGAAAGCGCCTGGGGTTTGAAGTCACCGTCGCAGATCTTCGGCCGCTTTTGGGGACCCGACCCGTGGCGTCGAGCGTGCGAACGGTAAAGTGAGCAGCGCCGCCACGGTCAGGCATGCGATGAGGGCCCAGGCCTCGTTGATGGCTTGGACCAAGGCCAGCCCCTCGATCATGGGTTTGAGGAT
>JBBQTP010000222.1:0-3979 GCA_038213205.1 Caulobacterales bacterium | reverse complement strand
GAAGCTCAGTCCCCACATGCCGCTGATAGGCCTCCAGCCGCGCGGCCGGATCGCTGAACATCTGCAAAGCGTCGCGCACCAGATGCGCGCTGACCGCGGCGAAGGAACAGCCGCGCCCATAGAGCGGGTTCGACCGCACGTGGCTGTCGCCGACCGGGAAGAAGCCCAGCACCGCGGCCTTGCCGTGGGGAGCGAGGTCGCGCCAGCGGCTGTGCAGGTCGCCCATGCCGAACACCCGGCTGATCGCCGTGGCCGTCGCCGGGTCGACCCACGGCTTCAGGCCCGGCAGGCTGGCGCAGACCGCGTCGAAGGTCGCCGGATCGACAATCTTCTTGCGCAGTTCCTCCTCGATCTCCGGCACGCAGAGGGTGATCGAGAAACAACTGTTGTCGCCTGGGAACACTCCGAACTTCAGGTATTCCAGATCGCCGGTTAGCGGCGCCTTACCCCGCTCCGGCTCGCCGACACCGGGGTTCAGACGATAGTGGCGGGTGAAATAGAGGATGCCGCAGTCCTCGGACTCCTCCAGGATGGTCGCGCCGGCCTCGACCAGTTGCTCGACGCAGGTCGAGGTGCGTCCGGCCGCGTCCACGACGAGGTCAGCAAGCAGGTCGTGGCGGCCCGCGTCGTCCTCGACGACCACCCCGGTGACTACCGGCGCCGGCCCTGGCTGGACGATCAGCTCGCGTACGAACACGCCGGTGCGGAACTCGATGTTGGGCTGGGCCTCCACGTAGTGGCGGATCACCAGTTCGATCGTCGTGCGCCGGCTGGTCAGCACCGCCAGGTCCCTGTCCTGGGGGCTGGGCGTGTAGTTTTGCTTGTGCTGGTCGGTAAGGCCACCCTCGAACGGCAGGTCGCGGCAGCCCGCCGCCATCAGGTCCTCCAGCAGCTTGGGGTGCTGGTCGCGGATGATCAGGCGCAGGCGCGCCAGGAACGCGTGGCTGTGACGCAGATGGCCGACGCCGCGGCGGGCCCAGTCGTCGAAGGCCTCGTCAGGGCCGCCCGCAGGCGGCGGCGGGTCGCGTTCCAGGATCGTCACTGTCCGGCCCGTGGGCGCCAGCGCCAACGCGGTCCACAGCCCGGCCATTCCAGCGCCGATCACCAGCACCCGTTCCGACATGTCGATTACCGCTCCCAAAGCGACTGAGCCGCAATGCTAACATGGCCCTGCGCTGACGGCGGGGAAGGCGGCTCAGCTCTTGGTGACGACGGGGCCCGACGCGGATTTGGCGGCGGCGATGGCGGCCTTCAGCGCGGGTAGGTCGGCGCCCGGGATCATGGTGGCGCCGACGATGAAGGCCGGCGTCCCATCGATCTTCAGCGCTACGGCCAGGGCGTGGGTGTCGAGGATCTGGCGCTCGATCAGCGAATGGGTCGCCTCTTTGCGCGCCTCGGCCGGGTCGACTCCCACCTCGGCCAGGTGGCGGTCCAGCGCGGCGTCGTCCAGCGCTCTTTCGCTCATCAGGGTCTTGTAGATTTCCAAACCCTTGGCCTTGCCGCCGCGGGTCAGCGCGATCTTGGCTGCGGTGTCGGAGACCTCGCCGAAGATCGGGAATTCCTTGAACACGAACCGCACGTCGGGATTCTGCTCGATCAGCTTGACCACCTCCGGCGCGGCCAGTTTGCAGTAGCCGCAGCGGTAGTCGAAGAACTCCACGACCGTGACCTTGCCGCCCGGATTGGCGACGAAATCGCGCGGGTCGCGCTCCAGCTGGCCACGGTATTTGGAGATGGCGTCGGTGGAGGCCTTCATCGCCGCCATCCGGTCGTTCTCAGCCAGCTTCTCGGACGCCTCGCGCAGCACCTCGGGGTGGGCCAGCAGATAGGCGTGCACCTTCTGGCCGAAGGCGTCGTCGGTCTTCTGGCAGGCGGCAAGCGAGATGGCGGCGGCGGCGAGCGCCAGGAGGCGGAGAGGAGGGGTCATGTCAGCCAGATAGGAGGTTGCGGGGCGAAAAGCGAAGGTCAGTGCGGCGCGAGCTGCAACGAGCCGCCGCCGCGCTGCATTTCCCGCAGCTCCTGTTGGCTCGGCTTGGAGACCAGCACAATGTCGGTGGCGCGCCGCCAATCGGGGCTGTTCTTGTCCAGCCGCTCGCGGGCGCGGATCGCAAACTCGCGGGCCTGGCGCATGTTGCCGATGTTGTACTCGTATTCGGCGGTGGCGAGCCGGGCCATGCCGTCCTCACCGCGCTTGTCATAGGCCTCAGCCAGCATCCGCCAGACGACAGCGTTGTCTTCTTCCTGGGTCAACGACTTCTTCAGCTCGACGATGCCCTCGTCGATCTTCTTGCGGTCGTCGAGCGCGATAAGGGTCTGGCCGAGATTGGCGCGCAGAAGCGCCGAGTCGGGCTTCAATTCCACCGATTTGCGTTGCGGCGCCTCAGCCTCTGGCATCCGGCCGAATTCGAAAAGGATCTGGCCCCTCAGCTCATAGAGGTAGGGGTTGCCCGGCTGGTCGGCGATCATCGCGTCGACCCGCTTCAGCGCCTTGTCCGGCTCTTTCATCTGGTAGTAGGCGATCGCCCGCGCATAGCGCGCCGGGAAGGAGGCGTCCTTCTCGTCGTACTTGCCCATCGAGACCTGCGGATTGATGAAGCCGTCGAGCTTGGCCTTCATGATCTCGTGCTCGGCCAGCGCCTCGGGCGAATCCTTCTGGCCGTAGTGCGGCAGCCGTTCCACCCGACCCTGCAGGGCCTCGATCCGGTCCGAGGAGAGCGGGTGGTCGATGAAGTACTTGTAGCGGCGGTACTGCTGCAGGATCTCCTGGTAGCGGTAGTTGTTGAAGAACTCCGCCAGGCCGCGGCCAGAGAGGCCGGCCTTTTCCATCAGCGTGGCGCCGGCCTGGTCGGCGCGGCTTTCCTGTTCGCGGCTGTAGCCGATCTGGCCGAGCGCACCGAAGTAGGGGGCGCTGGTCACCAGGCCCGCCGCGGCGTCGCCCGCGCCCGCTAGCGCTGCCAGCACGCCCAGGCCCATGGTCAGGATCATCGGAACCATGCCGGCGCGCGCCATGTCGCCGGAGCGGAAGCTGTGGCCGCCGGCCAGGTGGCCGACTTCGTGGGCCATTACGCCCTGGAGTTCGTTGGGGTTCTTCGACTGCAGGATCAGCCCGGTGGTGACCATCATCACGCCGGGGCCGGCGGAGGCGTTCACCTCCTTGGAACCCACCAGGATGATCTCGATGCCCTTGGGGTCGATACCGGCCGCCTGGAAGATCGGGGCGACGTCCTTGTGCAGGATGTCCTCGATCTCGGTGTCGCGGATCAGCGTGTCACCCGGCGCGAACTGCGCGGCGGCGATTCCCGGTTGCAGGATCAGGCTCACCGCGACTGCGGCGGCGAGAGCTAGGCGGGAACCTCGGCCGGCAGACATAGGGCGAATAGGGGACGCCATCTTCAAACCTCGACTGCGCCCCCCATAACCCCGTTGTGGAGCCTAACGCCTCAGCCGCGCCGCCACCAGCCTTTGCGCGGCGCCACCGGCGCGGTGGTGATCTCCGCTGGATCGGGTTCGCGAGGGGCGGGCGGAGCCACCGGGTCCGGCGCGGCCTTGACGGCCAGTTCGGTGGCCGCCGTCGCGGGTTTAGTCTCGACTTTTTCCGCTTCAACAGCGACCGGCTTGGCCTTGGCGCGGCTGGCCCGCGGCTTCTTGACCAGCGCTTCGGAGACCGATTCCGGGGCAACCTCGACCACGGGTTCCGGCTCAGGCGCAGGCTCGGGCGCCGCCATCGGCGCGGGCGCCTCGGCAATGGTGTCCATCGGGGCGTCCGCCGGGGCGTCGCCGCCACGGCCTCGGCCACGACCGCGTCCGCGGCCCCGCTTGGGCTTGTCTTCCTGAGCCGGCAGTTCGACCCACATGTCGTCGCCGCTCTCCGCGCGCGGTTGGGCGGTCATCGGAGCCGCGGCCGCGGTTTCGGCGGCGACCCGCTGCGGGCGTTCTTCATTGGCGGGGGTATCGTTGGCCGCGGACTTCTTGAAATCTT
>JBBQTP010000221.1:0-4130 GCA_038213205.1 Caulobacterales bacterium | reverse complement strand
AGGGTGGGGTAAGAGCCCACCGCGTGCCTGGTAACAGGTACGGCATGGCAAGCCCCGCCAGGAGCAAGACCGAATAGGGACCGTGCGCTCTCCCTAGCCTTCGGGCAAAAGAGGGTAGGGCTGTCGTAGGCCCGAGCGGTCCGGGTAGGTCGCGAGAACCGTCCCGCGAGGGGCGGTCCAGAGGAATGATCGCCAATGCCCGGAGCTTCGGCTCCGGGCGGCACAGAACCCGGCTTACAGGCCGTCTGGTCCCACTTTTCCACAGGCGCCGCGCCCGGCAAGGCGGCCCGCACGGCCGCGTTTGTTAACAAGTGTGGCCAAAGTTCGCTGTATGTTCTGTGGATAAGTACTTTTGATTAACCATGACTCTCTGCGACGCGTTGGTTTCTCTAAGAAATAGGCATTCAGAGTCATTTACTCCCAATTCATCCCATGTTACCCCGTTCGTACTTCGCTAACCAATCCGGCCTTTGGGGGGCCACGGCGGCGGGTAACAAGGCGGATAGGTCCGCGTATCAGGGGCTTTGGGCGTGTTTCTCTCGACCTTCGAGAAACAACTGGATGCCAAGCGGCGCATTGTGGTGCCGATGGAATTCCGCGCCCTGGTTGCCGGCCCGTTCGACGGCGTGTTCTGCTTTCCCTCCATCGAGGCCGACTGCATCGAAGGCGGCGGCAAGGCGCTGTTCGACCGCTACGCAGGTGTGATCGAGGAGTTGGAATTCGGCGACCCGCTGCGCAGCGCGCTGGAGACCTCGATCTTCGGCGGCATGGCGCGGCTCTCATTTGACCCGGCCGGCCGCATCACGCTTCCGGAACTCCTCTGCGACCAGTTCGGCCTCAGCCTCGACGTGGTGCTGGTGGGCCTGGGCGACCGTTTCCAGATCTGGGCGAAGGACGCCTTCCAGGCGCACCGCGCCACCCAGCGCGACGTGGCCCGCGAAGGTCTCGCAACCCTGCGCGCACAACAACGGGCCGCCAAATTGGGGGCCGCTAAACTCGGAACCGCCGGATGACCGCGCCTCACGCCCCCGTCATGATCGACGAGGTCGTGGACGCGCTGCAACCCCGCGCCGGCCAGATCGTGGTCGACGGCACCTTCGGGGCCGGCGGATATACCCGCGGCATCCTGAAGACCGGCGCGAGCGTCATCGCCTTCGACCGCGACCCCACCGCGCGGCGCTTCGCCTCCGACCTGCCCGCCGATCATTTCCGCCTAGTCGAGCGCCGCTTCTCCGAACTGGCCGACGAGACCGGCGATGGCTGCGTCGACGCGGTGGTGTTCGACATCGGCGTCTCGTCCATGCAGCTCGACGAGGCCGAGCGCGGCTTCTCCTTCATGCGGGATGGTCCCCTGGATATGCGCATGGCGGCAACGGGCCCCACCGCCGCCGACCTGGTCAATGAGGCGGAGCCGGCGGAACTCGCCCGCATCCTGTTCGTCTATGGCGAGGAGCGCGAGAGCCGCCGCATCGCCCGAGCCATCGCCAAGCGGCGCGAGGCACAGCCGTTCACTCGCACCCTCGAGCTGGCCGAGTTCATCGAGAAGACGCTGGGCGGCCGCCGCGGCGCCAAGGTCCATCCCGCCACCCGCTCGTTCCAGGCGATCCGCATCGCGGTCAACGAGGAGCTCTCTGAGCTGGAAGCCGGCCTCGTCGCCGCCGAGCGCGCCCTGAAGACCGGCGGGCGGCTCTGCGTCGTCACGTTCCATTCGCTGGAAGACAGAATCGTGAAGACCTTCTTCTCGGTGCGGGCGGGCAAGAGCCCGGCGGGATCGCGCCATGCGCCTCCGGTCGCAACCGGCGGGGCGCCGAGCTTCCAGCTGCTGTTCAACGGCGCCGAAACGCCGTCGGCGGCCGAGCTGGCGGTGAACCCCCGGGCCCGATCCGCGAAATTGCGGGCGGCGGTGCGCACGGAAGCGCCCGTCTGGAGGGCGGCGGCATGAACTGGCTGAACAAGAGGGTTCGCGGCTTCCGCCTGATCGACCTGGTGGCGCTCGGCCTGCTGACCGTGCTGATCCTCGGCGTCTACCTGGCCAAGACCGTCGCCGGACGCGAGCGCACCGAGATCGCCCGCGTCGATCGCCAGATCGGCGAGGAGAAGGCCCGCATCCGCCTGCTGCAGGCCGAGGTCAGCCATCTGGAACAGCCGGCCCGCATCGAGCGCCTGTCGGAGGTCTATCTCGGGCTGGCGCCGGTCTCAATCAAGCACGAGGCCGACGCGGACGCCCTGGCGGAGCTGGCCCGCAAGCCGCTGGCGACCCCGGCCACGCCGATCTTGCCGACTCCCGATCCCACTGCGCTCGCCGCCCCGGCGCCGGCCAGCCCGCTGCCGGTTCCGACGCCGTTGGCCGCCGCTCAGGTCATCGGGGTGGCCCGATGAGCCTCGGCCAGATGACCTTCGGAACGCCGGTAATCTCGCGCTGGGTCTCGGCTCTGGTCTGGCGCCTGGAGCATGCGTTTGAGCGCGCGCGGGCCTCCGGCCGGGCTGAAGACGACACCCGCATCCGCATCTTCGTGGTGCTGCTGCTGTTCTCCACCCTGTTCGCGCTGGTTGGGGCCGGAGCCACCTGGCGGACGCTGTTCGCCGAGACCGGCAAGTCGGACTACGTGGCCCAGGTGGGCGCGGCCCGCGCCGACCTCGTCGACCGCAACGGCCAGATGCTGGCGGCGGACCTGCTGCACTACGGCCTCTACATCGACCCGCGCGAGATCTGGGACACGACCGAGACCCGCCGCGCGCTGAGCGCTAGCCTGCCGGACCTGACGCCGCAGCGGCTGGAGAAGGCCCTGAAGGCCGGCCGCCGCACCTTCGTGATCGGTGGCCTGACCCCGGAAGTCCGCGCCCAGGTGCACGACATGGGCCTGCCCGGCGTCTCCTTCGAGCCGGAGCAGAAACGAGTCTATCCGCTGGGCTACACCGCCGCCCACCTGATCGGTTTCGCCGACACTGGCGGCCAGGGCCTGGCCGGCGCCGAGGCCGCACTGAACGGCCAGGTCCGCGAAGCCGCAGCCAGCAACGGCGCGGTGCCGCTGTCCATCGACCTGCGCATCCAGGCCGCGCTGGAGGACGAGCTCTACAAGGCCACCGCCGAGTACAATCCGAAGGGCGCGGCGGCCGTGGTGGTCAACGTCCACACTGGAGAGATCCTGGGCCTGGCCAACTATCCGACGTTCGATCCCAACAAGCCGGGGGCGGCCAGCCTGGACGCTCGCCAGAACCGCGCGGCAGGCGCGATCTATGAGATGGGCTCGACCTTCAAGGGCTTCACCGTGGCCGCGGGCCTCGACGCCGGCGTGGCGACGCCCACCACCACCTTCGATGCGACGCACCCGTTCCAGCTCGGCTACCGCACGATCCACGACTATCACGCCACCCACGCCGTCCTGACCCTGGTGCAGGTGTTCCAGCACTCCTCGAACATCGGCACCGCGCGGCTGGGCGAGGCGATCGGGCCGGAACGGCTGCACGACTATTTCAACCGCTTCGGCCTGACCCAGCCGGCGAAGACCGAGCTGATCGAGACCGCCCGGCCGCTGACGCCCAGGGTCTGGGACACCGACGCCATCGCGTCGACCTCGTTCGGCCACGGGATCAACGTGACGCCGCTGGCCGTAGCGCGGGCCTATTCGGGGCTGATGAACGGCGGTGAGTTGCTGCCGCTAACGATCAAGAAGCTGCCCCCGGGAACGGTTGTGCATGGACCTCGGATGATCTCCGAGAAGACCGCGCTCACCATGCTGCAGATCATGCGCGCCAACGTGACCGGCGGGTCGGGCAGGTCGGCCAACGTCGTCGGCCTGAACGTCGGCGGCAAGACCGGCACCGGCGACAAGTGGGATCCAGCGGCGCGGCGCTATTCGACCACCAAGCAGGTCTCGTCCTTCGCCGCGGTGTTCCCGACCGACGGGCCCCTGGACGCCCCGCGCTACTTCGTCCTGATCCTGATGGACGAGCCCCACGGCACCGCCAAGAGCTACGGCTACTCCACCGGCGGCTGGGTCGGCGCGCCGGCGGCCGGCAAGGTGATCGAGCGTATCGCGCCGTTCCTGAGCGTCACGCGCCGCCAGGCGACCTTTCCCTACACGCCTCGCGTCGAGGAGCCCGCGGGCGCGGAGGTGGAGGAATGAAGC
>JBBQTP010000220.1:0-4177 GCA_038213205.1 Caulobacterales bacterium | reverse complement strand
TGCGGCGGCGCCTCGCGGATCTCGGTGTCGAACAGGTTCTTGCGCCGCAGCACATAGCGGAACCCGTCGAGATTCAGCAGGCTGAGCGGCACCGGCAGCTTGTGCCACTCGACGAACCTGTTGACGAACCGGAAGACCGCCCGCGCGATGGCCCCGAAGACCACGTTGCGCAGCGGCGCGTCGGTGCGCCACCTGTACTCCAGCCGGTGCGCGGCGCTGGCGTCATAGGCCGCCTTGCGGGCTCGATTGAGGTTACCGAGCGGGCGGAAGTCCGCGCCGGTGTTCCACGGGTTGAAGGCCAGGAGGTCGATGCCGCGCGCCTGCGCCCGGGCCTCGGCGAAGCCCTGGACCTTGCGCGGCAAGGTCAGCGTCGCGACCGGGATTGGCGGTGACGAGCCTTGAGTCCACTCGATCGCAGTGTCCTCGATGGGCGTGAGGTGTTCGTCGACGAACACCTGCAGGCAGAGCTCGAAGGAGACGTCGCCGGCCGACAACCGGCTCGCGAACTCGTGGGCCAGGCCGTCGGGGTCGGTCGACGGCAGGGCCGGCGCCGGCGGCGCATCCAGCGGGCGCCACATGTACCGCACTGCCAGGTCGCCCCAGGCAATGGCGCCGCGGCTCCAGTAGGTCTCCAGGGCATAGCTGTTCGAACGGCGGCGCGCCTTGGAAACGTTGCCGAGCATCCGCAGAGTCTCGAAGGGCCCGACCGTGAAGGCCAGGCCGATCAGACCGAACAGCTTGCTGAACGCCCCGCCGGCGGTCGCCTGGGCGAAGGCCACGAACTGGCGCGCATTGCGGGCGTGAGAGACCGGATAGTTGGTGGCCAGCAGATCGTGGGGCACGTCGGCGGCGATCCGCACGGCGATGCCGCGCATGTCCTTGTCGTAGTCCGAGGTCTGCGATCCGGCCGCATTGGAGAGCCGCACGACGGCCGGGTAGCGCGCGCCGGGCTTGGCGAAGCCCACCCGGAATTCCTTGGGCAGGGTCTTGTGGAACACCAGCTGGGCGTCCTGCACCGCGACGCCGGCCTTGGCGTGGAAGGTGCGCTGCACGGCGCCGGCCTTCGCCGCCTTCTGGGTCTTGAGCTGGACGCCCATGATGTCGCGGGCGAGCTGATCGAAGACCAGCCGCTCCTGCTCAGGGGAGTTGCTTTCGTAGGTTTCCGTCCATGCCGTCATCGTCAGCGTCCCCCGCCGTTGCCGCGCATGCCGCGCGGCGTCTGCCCTGCCCTCACCCCAGCCCCACCTGCGCTTCGAGCTTCTCAACAATCTCGCCGATGATCCCCTCCGGCGACGGCGCGTAGTGCGGCAGCGCCAGGCGGGTGATGTGGGCGTCGATCAACGTTGGCCGGCCGGACGCCAGCGCCGCGGTGAAGGCCGCCTCGAAGTCGTCCAGGCTCTCAACCCGGACACCATCGGCGCCGCAGGCATTGGCGTAGGCCGCCCAGTCCGGATTGGTAAATTCCACAAGGCCGCTCTCGTGGAAGGTCTCGAGCTGGAAGAGCTTGATCAGCTTGAATTCGGCGTCGTCGAAGATCACCCAGACCACCGGCAGATCGTACTGCACGGCGGTCATCAGCTCGAAGCCCGCGAGATTGTAGCAACCGTCGCCGCAGCAGACGACGATCGGCCGGTCGGGGATCGCGGCCCGCAGCCCTATCGCGCCGTTGGTGTGGCCGGCCATCGGCCCGAACTCGCCGGCCTTGCGGAACGCTTGCGTCTCGGCCAGCCGCAGGTAGTAGGCCATCCAGGTCAGGTGGGCGCCGGCGTCGGCCAGGACGGTGGCGTCCCTGGGCAGCAGCCGCGAGATCGACTGGGCCATCTGGCCGGGGTGAATCTTGCCGGTCAGGTGCGCGAGATGCTGGGTCATCTCCTCTTCGCAGGACTTGGCCACGAAGGGTGCGGCCGACGGCTTGGCGGCGGCCGTGGCGGCCAGCAGCGCGGCCATCGACAGCTTGGCGTCGCCGACGATGGCGTAGTCGGCCTTGTAGGCCTTATCGATCTCGCTCTCGGAGATGTTGAGGTGGATCAGGGTCTTTCCGTCGAACAGGCCCGCCTTGTAGTTGAAGGTCGCGTGCTGGTTCAGGGCGTTGCCGACGCAGAGCACGACATCGGCGGCGAGGAACGCCTTCCAGGCCGAGGCGTGGCCGCTGTCGCAGAACACCCCGACCGCCAGGGGGTGATGTTCGGAGACGATGCCCTTGCCGTCCTGGGTGGTGGCGAAGGGAGTCTCGAACCGCTCGACGAAGGCCTTGATCTCGGGGCCCGCCCCGGCCCGGAGGGCGCCGAAGCCGGCCAGCACCAGCACCTTCTTGCCCTTGGCCAGGGCCTGCGTCAGCACGCCGGCCACCTCGGCGACCCGCTTGGCGTCCGGCGTCACGGGCGCCACCTTCAGGCCGATCTTTCGCCAGTTGGGGACCTTGACGTCCGGGTGGGCGAGGTTCTCCGGCACATGCAGGTGCACCGGCCCGGGGCGGCCCTCGAAGGCGGTGTGGATCAGGTCCTCCAGAACGTCGGCGGTCTTGGTGATGTCGTCCAGCAGGACCGACTTCTTGGTGGTCGCCGCGAACATCGCCTGGGAGTCCGGCGTGCGCGCCAGGCCCGAGGTCTCGTTCAGCGAGCCCTTGCCGCGCCAGTCCAGGTTGGCGAAACCGGAGATCGCCAGCACCGGATAGCTGTCGGAGAGCGCGACCGCCAAGCCGGAGAACAGGTTGAAGGCGCCCGGCCCCGCGGTGGCGAAACAGACGCCGAGCCTGTTGGTGTACATGGCGTAGCCGCAGGCCATGAACGAAGCGGCCTGCTCGTGGCGCGAGATCACGCCGCGCACGCTGGGCGAATTCTTGAGCGCGATCATCATGCCGGCGGCGTTCTCGCCAGCCCCGCCAAAGGCGGCCGTGACGCCGACGTCTTCCAGGCCTTTGACGATGGCTTCGTAGACCCGCATGCCACGCTCCCGCCCGCCGGAAAGGGACGCTATCAGCGCGCTATGCTGGGTTGCAACGACCTTCTACCAACAGTGGAAACTGAACGCCGTTCACTCAAATGGCTCGGCGCCAAGAGGGGCACGAAAAAGGGCCGGAGGTCGCCCCCCGGCCCGTCTCGATTTCGGTAGCAGGGAAACCCTGCGCGAACCTATTTGATCGTGACGGAAGCGCCGGCTTCTTCGAGCTTCTTCTTCACTTCTTCGGCTTCCTGCTTGGAAACGTTTTCCTTCACGTTCTGCGGAGCGCCTTCGACGAGATCCTTGGCTTCCTTCAGGCCGAGGTCCGGACGGACCGAGCGGACTTCCTTGATCACGTTGATCTTCTTGTCGCCACCGGCGGTCAGAACAACGGTGAACTCGGTTTGCTCTTCAACGGCTTCGGCCGGGGCGGCGGCAGCGCCGCCAGCGGCGGCCATGGCCACCGGCGCGGCGGCGGAAACGCCCCACTTTTCTTCCAGCAGCTTGGAGAGCTCGGCGGCTTCCAGGACGGTCAGGGCGGACAGGTCGTCCACCAGCTTTTCGAGATTGGCCATGTCAGTAGGTCCTTGATGTCAGGGTTTTGTCGGGAAGATGAGCGATCAGGCGGCGTCTTTGGCGGCGTAGGCCCCGAAGACACGCGCCAGCTGGCCCGCCGGCGCCTGCAGCACGCCAGCGATCTTGGTCGCGGGCGCCTGGATGAGGCCGATGAGCTTGGCGCGGAGCTGGTCGAGGGAGGGCAGGCTCGCGAGAGCGGTCACCGAGCCCTTGTCCAGCACCTGTTGACCCATGAAGCCGCCAATGACGCTGAATTTCTCGTTGTCCTTGGCGTACTGGGTCGCGACCTTGGCGGCGGAGACAGGGTCCGGGGCGAAGGCGATAGCGACAGGGCCGGTGAACAGGGCGTCGCCCTGCTCGCCGATCGAGCCGTTCAGAGCCTTCGTGGCCAGAGTGTTTTTCACCACCTTCAGCTGGGCGCCCTGCTCACGCAGGCGGCCCCGCAGATCGGTCATTTCCGCAACGGTCAGACCCAGGTAGTGGGTCACGACCACGGCGCCGGAGGAGTCGAAAACGCCCTTGAGCGTCTCGATCGCTTCCTGCTTTTGAGCGCGGTCCATTGCGGTCTCCATACTCAGGTTCGACGCGCGCGAAAGTGCGCACGCCGGTTCGTCAACCTGTCCGAAGGAAAGCCGCAGCCTCGCGCTCATCCCGTCGGGAT
>JBBQTP010000219.1:0-4264 GCA_038213205.1 Caulobacterales bacterium | reverse complement strand
ACCCGTGACCGAAGATCCTCCGAATGCGCCGCACCCATGTCCGCCTCCCGAATCAGGAAGCCCCATGGACTCACACCCAACCGCCTTCCGGAATCCCAGCCGACATCACAATCGATTCAACTCGATGGCCGATCGCTCTAGAGCGCATAACGCTTGCTGATCCGATCGACCGGCGTCCCATTTGTCAGCGGCACAGCCTGGCGCACGCTGTGATCGACAAAACCCAGCCGGCTGTAGAACTGCAATCCGCCGGTGTTGTCGGCGCGAATGGTGGCGTTGATCCCCGCCAGCCCAAGCCGCCGGGCCTCAGCTTCGGTCGCCGCGAACAGCGCCCGGCCGATCCCCCGCTGCGTCCCGCCGACGCGGGCGAAGGTGCCGATGTCGCCGTAGCCTTCCGGCAGGCCGGGATAGCGCCCAAGGGTCTGAAATCCCTCGTGGCGGCCGCTGGCCCGGTCCACCGCCACAAAGCAGCAGATCACCTCCGGCCCGGTGAGGTAGCTCCCGTCCAGCCGCTCCGGCGTGAACGCCGCCTCCAGCGCCGTCGTGCCGCCGCGCGCGATCACCCCGTTGAGCAACTCGGCAAGCCCGGCGGCGTCCTCGCTGCGGGCGGGTCTGACTTCCAAATCCACGGGTACTCTCCTCAGGGCTCGACTGGGCGCCCGTTTTTCACTGGCCCGCGCACCGAGGCAAGTCACCGCGAACGAACTCGCGTAAGCTCGGGCCAACAACAGTGATGAGGGAGGGAATATGGCCGATCCGGGCGCCCCAAGCTTGGGCGAAGTCAGGGCGGCGCATCGCCTGGACGAGGCCGCGCTGCACGCCTGGCTGAGCGCCAACGTCGTGGGGTACCAGGGCCCGCTCTCCGTGCGCCAGTTCACAGGCGGGGCGTCCAACCCTACCTACCTGCTGACCGCCGGCGAGGCGCGCTACGTCCTGCGCAAGAAGCCGCCGGGCCAGCTGCTGGCCAGCGCCCACCAGGTCGACCGCGAATATCGCGTCATGAAGGCGCTGGGCGGCGTCGGCTTCCCTGTGCCGGCCATGCGCGCGCTCTGCGAGGACGACAGCGTCATCGGGACCAGCTTCTACGTCATGGATTTCCTCGAAGGCCGCATCTTCCGCGACGCGCGCCTGCCCGGCCTGGCCCCCGCCGAGCGCACCGCCATCTACGCCGAGCTGGTCGATGTGCTCGCCCGCCTGCACGCCATCGACCCCGCCGCCATCGGCCTTTCCGACTACGGCCGCCCCGGCAATTATTTCGAGCGCCAGATCGGCCGCTGGATCAAACAGTACCGCGGCGCCGAGACCGATCCGATCCCGGCCATGGAGGCCCTGATCGCGCGCCTCCCCGCCCTGGTCCCCGCCGACGACACCGTGACCATCGCCCACGGCGACTACCGGCTGGAAAACGTCATGTTCCACCCGACCGAGCCGAAGATCATCGCCGTCCTCGACTGGGAGCTCTCGACGCTCGGCCACCCCCTGGCTGACATCGCCTACAGCTGCATCCTGTGGCATTCGCGCTCAGAAGGCTGGGGCACGCTCGACGGCATCGACCTGGCGGCCAGCGGCATCCCCACCGAAGCCGAACACGTCGCCGCCTACTGCCGCCGGACCGGCCGCGCCGGCATCGACCATTTCCCCTTCTACCTGGCCTTCTCGATCTTCCGCCTCGCCTCGATCTCGCAAGGCGTTTTCCGCCGCAACCGCGACGGCATCGGCACCGGCGACGCCAGCCCCGACAACTCCGGCACGCGGGTGCTCGCCGAGACGGCCCTGGGGGTCCTGGACCGCTAGGAACGCCGAAACGGCCCGGCTTTCACCGGGCCGTCAGCGACCGGTCCTGGGGATGCGACTGCATTCGCACCCCCGCCAGGATTCGCTTGGCTACTGCGGGGTCACCTTGGTCGTGGTTGTGACCTGGTCCGTCGATGAGGCGGGCGCCGCGCCGGTCCTGTGACGCATGACCTTGTGGGTCGTGCGATGGCCGGCCATCGCGTGGCTGGTGGTTGTGGTCGTCTCGACCTGCGGCGCGGGCGGCTGCGCGGCGGCCATGGCTGCGGCGTTGCGCGCGGCGGCGGCATCGGCGGCCGAATTGGCAGCGGCCTGCTGAGCCGACTCGGCGCGCGCATTGGCGTCCGCGGCCTGTTGCTGGGCGGCGACCGCCTGGCCCTGGGCTGCGACGGCCTGGTCCTTGGCGGCGCCGACCTGGTCGCGGGCATTTTCAGCGGTGGCGCGCTGGGCGTCACGCGCCGAAGCGAGGGCGGCGTCCTTGTGGCGCTGCGACATCCCGATGGCGGTGTCGGCCAGGGCCGAGGCGTGGATGGCGTCCTGGATCGCATCTTCCTTGTGGCCGGCCTTGAAGTCTTCCTGGGCGATCGCCAACGCCGCACGCGCATCGGCGGTTTCCCGCGGCACTTCAGCCCCCGTGCCGAGGTTCTCGGCGGTGTGGACCTTGGCTTCGGCCGCCGCGATGGCCTCACGGGCGCGATCGGACTTGCCGGCCGCCGCAGGGGACGCGATGGCCAGGGTCATGGCGCTGGTCGCGAGGAGCGAGGCGATAAGTGTCTTACGAAACATGATGTTCTCCTGCCGGTTGGCAAATGCTGCCGCCACGGGGGTACCGTCGGCGTGGGGCTGAAACGGCTGGAGCCGCGAAATGGTTCAGCGCGACGATGGAATGTGATCCGCTGCGACCCGCCAAACGCACTTTGGATTTGACGTCGGCCTGCTTTTGTGTTCTTGTTTTGTTCTCGCATGACCGACGCCATCGACATCGAACACCTCCAGGACGAAGCCCTGGCCCAGCTTCTCGAGTTGGGAATGGAGGCTGCGCGCGAGGCGCACACGCGGCTGATGGTGTCGGAGGACTCCAAGGCTCTGGCCGACTGCGCCCTGGCCTTCAACCGGGTCTCCCGCTCGGTCCGCCAGACCATCGCGCTGCAGGCCAAGGTCGCCCGCGCCCGCAAGCATCGCGACCGCGATGACGCCACCGACGCCCAACGGGCCGAGGCGGTCCGCATTTCCCGTCGCAAGGACCAGGTCAAAGCCACCGTCGAGCGCCTGATCTGGACCGAAGCCGAAGGCGGCGAGGCTGAACGCCTCGAGAGCCATCTCGACGACCTGGTCTCTGAAGACGCCCTCTACGAGGCCTTCCTCGCCCAGCCGGTCGAGGTCTACATCGCCCGCATCCGCCAGGATCTCGGCCTCGCGCCCGAGCCCGAGCCCCCACTCCGAAACTCCGGCTAGCCCCTACCTCCCCCATTGCAGCAGCAATGGCGGGAAGGGGACCGCCCGCTGGAAAGCGGGGGGTGGAGGGGGCAAGCCCCAGCTCCAGAATTCAAGACAGCCAGATCTGCCCGCCGAGCCCGAGGTTCGCCCCCTCCACCACGCCCTCTACGGGGCGCGGTCCCCCTCCCGCCGCTACGCGGGGGAGGTAGCGATCGCGCGTCAATTCCCCATGCGGGCGCTTCCCATCGCCCGCTTCACTTGGAATAAGGCTCGGGTGAGCTTCACCGACCTCCCCGCCCCGACCGCCAAATTCCGCGACGCGCGCTATTCGCCGCGCCGCATCGAGATCGAGTATCGCCCGGGCGGCGAGATGGTGCTGACCAACCCCACGACCTACGATACCCGCTTCACGACCATGACCGCGGCCCTGACGCATTGGGCCAGCAAGACGCCCAGTCGCGTCTGGCTGGCCGAGCGCTCGGGCGGCGGCTGGCGCACCATCACCTATGCCGAGGCGCACGAGCAAATCACCGCCATCGCCGGCTACCTTCTGGCCATGGGCGTGGTCCGCGCCGAGCCGCTGCTGATCATGGCGCACAACGGCATCGACCATGCGCTGATCGCCTATGCCGCCATGAGCCAGCGTATGCCGATCGCGCCGGTCTCGCCGCAGTACGGCCTGCGCGGCTCCAATCCTGCACGCCTGGCCCGCGCGCTGGAGGTGCTGAAGCCGGCTTGCGTCTACACCGATGACGCCGCCCTGTTCGCTGAGGGCCTGTCGGCGCCGGGTCTTTCCGGCCTGCCGGTGATCACGTCCAAGAACCCCGGACCGCGCCACATCCTGTTCAGCCAGGTGCTGAAGGGCAAGCCGGACGTGGCTTGCGGCCGGCCGGTCGACGCAGCCAAATATCTGCTGACCTCCGGCTCCACCGGCCACCCCAAGGCGGTGATCTGCACCCACGCGAACGTCTGCATCAACTCAGCCCAGATCACCGCCTGCTTCCACGATCCCGACCCGCCGGTGATGGTCAATTCC
>JBBQTP010000218.1:0-4359 GCA_038213205.1 Caulobacterales bacterium | reverse complement strand
GCTCGTCGTCCTCAGTGTCGGTACGGGTTACCTGTTCAGCGTCGGGGCGACGTTCATCTGGGGGGGGCAGCAGTTCTACGAAGCCGCGACCATTCTTCTGGTGTTCATCCTGCTCGGACATTGGCTGGAGATGCGGGCCCGCGCCGGCGCATCGGCGGCGATCAGCAAGCTGATGAACCTCACGCCCCCGAAGGCCATGGTCCTGCGGCAGGGGACTGAAGTCGAGGTCTCGACGGCCGAGGTGGTGGTCGGCGACACGGTGGTCATTCGACCCGGAAATAAGATTCCTGTCGATGGAACGGTCCTGAGCGGCGACTCGCAGGTCGATGAGTCGATGCTCACCGGGGAGTCGATGCCGGTGGCCAAGAAACCTGGCGACACGGTGATCGGGGCCACGATCAACAAGAGCGGCGCCTTTCAATACAGCGCGACGAAGATCGGGTCCGACACCGCGCTCGCGCAGATCGTCAAGCTGGTTCAGGAGGCGCAGAACTCCAAGGCCCCGGCGCAGCTCCTCGCCGACCGCGCCGCGCAGTGGCTGGTGCTGGCCGCGATCGTCACCGGCCTGGCGACATTTGGCGTCTGGTTCTGGGTCTTCAACATGCCGATCATCTTCGCGGTGACACTGAGCATCACGGTGTTTGTCATTGCCTGTCCCGACGCCCTGGGCCTGGCGACGCCCATGGCGATCATGGTCAGTACGGGCCTCGGTGCGGCGAACGGCATCCTGTTCAAGAACGCCGCCGCTCTTGAGGACGCGACCAAGCTCAACGTCATCGTTTTCGACAAGACCGGCACCCTGACGATGGGACAGCCGGAGGTCGTCGACTTGGTGACCGCGCCGGAGGTCGACGAAGCCCAGCTCATGTCAGCGGCCACCGCCGTCGAAACCGGGTCGGACCATCCGCTGGCGCAAGCCATCCTTCGTCGGGCGGGCGCTGCTCAGGCGCCCAAGGTCACAGGCTTCCTCAATATCGAGGGCTTGGGTGCGCAAGCCGACCTCGACGGAAAGACCGTATTCCTGGGCAACCAGCAGCTTATGGCGCAGCAAAAGATCGACCTGGGCGCGCTGGGCGCTGAGTCGACCGAGCTGCAGGGCGCTGGCCGCACCGTGGTCCACGTGGCCCACGGCGGACGATTGCTCGGCCTGATCGCCATCGCCGACGCGCCCCGGCCAACGGCGGCGGCGGCCGTTAAGGCGCTGCGCGATCGTGGCGTTGAGGTCGCCATGATGACGGGCGACAACCTTGGAACGGCCCAGAGGATCGCGGCCGGGCTAGGCATCGAAACGATTTTCGCCGATGTGCGCCCAGGCGACAAGGCGAGCAAGATCAAGGAGCTGCAGGCACAGGGTAAGAAGGTGGGGATGGTGGGCGATGGCATCAACGACGCGCCGGCGCTCACTCAGGCCGACGTGGGCTTCGCCATCGGCGCCGGCACCGATGTGGCGATGGAGAGCGCCGACATTGTGCTGATGAAGAGCGATCCCTTCGACGTCGTCGGCGCGATCACGCTGTCTCGCGCGACCTTGCGCAAGATGCACCAGAACCTCGCGTGGGCGGTCGGTTACAACGTCGTCGCCTTCCCGCTGGCCGCGGGAGTCCTCTATCCCTTCCTGCTGGGACCGGCCGTCGCCGCCCTGGCGATGTCTGGGAGCACCGCAGTCGTCGCCGTCAACGCCTTGCTGCTCAAGCGCACGAAGCTGGCCGGCATCAACAAGCCCCCGGCCGGCAAACCGGCGCGTGAGGCTCCTGGCGAAGGTACGGTGGCCGCAGCCCAGGCAGTTGCTCCTGAAGCCAAGGATCCGGCTCCGACGCCGACTCCCGCCACGACCCAGGCCCCGCCCGCGGAATCTGCGCCCGCGACACCGCCTCAGACGTCGGGGGCAGCAGCACCCTCCGTCCCATCCGCGCCTGCGGCCCCTGCTCAGACCTCCGCGAAAGGCCCGCCTCCCGCGCCGCCGCATTCGCACGGCCCCCCGGCGGCCAACGCCGCGTGACCTCCGGCGGCAGAGCCGGCGCGTCGGGCGTACCGCTCGCCACGCTCATTGTGCTGATACTCGCGGTGTTCACGGTCTCGATCGGCTATGGGGTCGTTCTGCCGCTCCTGCCGGGCCTGGTCGAACAGCTTCTGCAGGTCTCCGGCGCGAGCCGCTCGATCTCGTCGAATACCGGACTGCTGACCAGCGTCTACGTCCTGGGGCTCTTTCTGATTGCCCCCTTGTGGGGTCGCCTCTCCGACCGCTTCGGCCGGCGCAACATCCTGATTCTTGGCCTGCTGGGCTTTGCGGCCAGCATGCTGGTCTTCTCGTTAGTGCGCAGTTTGCCTGCGCTCTATGGCGAGCGTTTCGTCAGCGGGATCTTCGCCGCGGCCGTGACGCCAGTCGCCTCGGCAGCGATCGGCGACCTGGCGGCAAACGACGAATCCCGGGGTAGGCGTCTAACGCTGCTCAGCGTGGCCGGGATCACCGGTTTCCTCGTGGGGCCGATGCTAGGCCTGCTGTTGGCCCGCCTTGGCGCCGATGTGCTGGGCCCGATCGACCCGGCCGGCCTGCTGGCGATCCCGCTTGCTGCAACGGCGCTGCTAGCGCTGCCGGCGGCGGGCGCGATCGCGCTAACCGTACCTGCAAGCTCGCACATCTCGGCAAGTCGATTGAAAACCAAGGCCGTCCAGGGCGGGTTAGTCCTCAGGCTATTGGTCCTGGCCTTCCTCGTCTCGGGCGCCGTGGGCGTGTTCGAGGTCGGGCTGGCGTTGCGCGGACGCCAGGAGCTTGGGCTGACCCAGGCGCAGATCGCCGTGATGTTCACCGAGTGCAGCCTGGTGATGATTGTCGTGCAGACGCTGGTCTTCTCACCGCTCGTCAAGCCCAGGGCGACCCGCTGGCTGATCACGCCCGCGCTGGCGGTCCTGGCCGCGGCGCTCTTCATGGTCCCCCGAGCCCCGAACTTCGCGCTGATGCTGATGGTCATCGGCGCGGTGGCGGCCAGCGCCGGCATCCTCCTGCCGATCATGACCTACTGGATCTCGACGAAGGCCGGAAACGCTCAGGGCGCGGAGCTCGGCAAGCAGACCGCCGCGGCGAGCCTCGGCAGCGCCGTCGGCTCCGCCGCTGGCGGAGTGCTTTTCGCCGTCCCATTCGCTGGGGCCTCCTTCGTGCTGATGGCCGCGGTCACCGCCGGTGGCATAGCCATCGCCCTCAGGATGCCGCGCCTCCTCGTGACACGGCAGCGTGGCCCGCGCCCGCCGCCATCCAAGCGCCAGGCAGCGCGGACGCGGGGCGTGGGCGAGCGGTGAGGAGAATCCGCCCCGGTCTGCCGGTTCGCAAGTGAGATCGTCCCCTGCGCCTGTAATACGTCCGCCGCTCGCGCGTCTCTACTTCCAACGCCAAGACGGATGCGGGCCGTTGGCTCGGCAATCGGCGACAGGAGATCGAGATGAGCTTGGAAAACACCGCGGTTGCGGTTTTCGACGGTCACCAGAAGGCGGACGACGCCGTGCGGGCTCTGGGACGCGCGAACTTCCCCGTCGCGCAGCTGACCATCGTCGGCAAGGGCTACCACACCGACGAAAAGGTGATGGGCTTCTACAATGTCGGTGATCGCATCAAGCTCTGGGGGAAGAACGGAGCCTTCTGGGGAGGTCTGTGGGGCCTCTTCGTGGGCGGCATCTTCATGACCCTGCCGGTCATCGGACCTGTGGTTGTGCTGGGCCACCTCGCCGCCATGCTGCTTGGAGCCGCGGAAGGCGCGATCCTGGTGGGCGGCGTAAGTGCGCTCGCCGGCGCGCTGGTGAGCGTCGGCATCCCGAAGGACTCGGTCATCCGCTACGAAGAGGCCGTCGAGGCGGACCAGTTCCTGATCATGGCGCACGGAACGCCCGCCGAGGTCGCCAGAGCCAAGGATATCCTCCACGCGGCTCTGCCGACGGAACTGACGGTGCATGAGGGCACCCACGCCGCCCACGCCGGCCACGAAGCGAACCAACGCCACGCCGAACTGGAACCCGCGGGTTGAGCTCGACCGTGAGCGCCCGGCAGCGCCGGGCTCCGGCTGCGCCGGCAGCCTCTCGCAGTGCGGCGGAAACCCCGCCCCGCGGCGTGGGTCCCTCCGGCGCACGTCCAGCCCTGTCGCCCCGAATGAGGCTTAGAGTATGTCGAGCTTAGCGACGTCAGAGATCACGAGAGACGACAGGACTACGGGGCCGCTTGCCTCGGAGCAACTGCGCCTGATGGACGCTTGGTGGCGCGCGGCGAACTACCTGTCGGTCGCTCAGGTCTACCTCCTGGACAACCCGCTGCTGACGGAACCGCTTCGACTTGAGCATGTGAAGCCGCGCCTGCTGGGCCACTGGGGCACGACC
>JBBQTP010000217.1:0-4418 GCA_038213205.1 Caulobacterales bacterium | reverse complement strand
CACACAGTCCTGCGGCAAGGCTTGGTCGAGGGCGGAAGAGGCCAGCGCCGCGGCTGCAGCCAGGTCCGCCGCGGGCTCGGTGATGCGCAGGCCCCCGGCCACGTTCAGATAGACGTCGCGGTCCCCCAGGCTGAGGCCGCAGCGGGCCTCGAGCACGGCCAGCACCATGGCCAGGCCGCCGTTATCCCAGCCGACAACCGCGCGGCGCGGGGTGCCGTAGGCCGAGGGTGCGACCAGGGCCTGGAATTCCACCAGCACCGGCCGCGAGCCCTCGATGCCGGCGAACACCGCGGCGCCGGCGGCCCGCTCTCCGGAGGTGTTGAGGAACAGGGCTGAAGGGTTCTTCACCTCGGCCAGCCCTGAGTCGACCATCTCGAAGACGCCGATCTCGTCGGTTGCTCCGAACCGATTTTTTGCGCCACGGAGGATGCGGAACGGGTAGCCGCGCTCCCCCTCGAAGGCCAGGACGGCGTCGACCATGTGCTCGATGACGCGAGGGCCGGCGATGGCGCCTTCCTTGGTGACGTGGCCGACGAGGATGATGGCGACGCCGCGCTTCTTGGCCAGGCGCACCAGTTCGCCGGTGGCGGCGCGCACCTGGGTGACGGAGCCGGGGCCGGCTTCGTGGGCGTCGCTCCACAGCGTCTGGATGGAATCGATGACGACCAGGTCGAAGTGCTCGCGCTTCAGGCCGTCGACGATGTCGCGCAGCGAGGTTTCCGCGGCGAGCCTCACCGGGGCGTCGGCCAGGCCCATGCGCTGGGCCCGCGCGCGGACCTGTTCGACGGCTTCCTCGCCGGAGATATAGGCGCACTTGGCGCCGCGCAGGGCGGCCTGACCGGCGACCTGGAGCAGCAGGGTGGACTTGCCGACCCCAGGGTCGCCGCCCAGCAGGATCGCCGAACCGGGCACCACGCCGCCACCGCAGACCCGGTCGAACTCGTCGACGCCGGTGGCGATGCGCGGCGGGGCGGGGGTCTCGTCCTCCAGCCCCTCAAAGGTCAGGCCGCGGGTGCGGGTGGCCTTGGTGGGGGCGAGCGCGCCGGGCGGGCGGCTCTGCAGCTCCTCGACCAGGGAGTTCCACGCGCTGCACGCCGGGCACTGGCCCGCCCACTTGGTCTGGACGGCCCCGCAGGACTGACAGGCGTAGACGGCGCCGTCGCGGGCCATGGTGCGGGGAGAGCTCCTGATTCGGTGTGGGGGTCAGTCTAGCGGACCGGGCGGGGGTTAGGTGGGGACAGATAGCCGCCAGCGCCAGCGGGGGGCTGAACTGGGCGCACTTCATCGCCCTTCTCCCCCTGTGGGAGAAGGTGGCAGCTGAAAGCTGACGGATGAGGGGTCGAGCCGATCTGTCGGTGCGAGCGGAAGCTCAGCTTGAGTTGGGGGTTCTGAGAGACCCCTCATCCGACCTGCTTCGCAGGCCACCTTCTCCCACAAGGGGAGAAGGGTCAGGCAGGACCGCCAACACCTCGATCCCGTTGATCCCCAGGGCCTTGCAGAGGCGGGTGACCTGGGCGGGGAGGTGTTCGGTGAGGAAGCCTTCGGTGAGCGCTTCGATGTCGAGGAGATCGTCGAGTTCGTCGCAGAGGCGCTCGGCCTCGGCTTCCGACGCGGTCTCGTTGCGGATGAGATGTTCGGTTGCGGCGCCGATCTGAGACTTGCGGTGGTGCACCTGGAAGGTGAGTTCGCGGGCTTCGCGGGCGATCGTCTCGCGGCCGGCCTGTTCAGCGTCGCGCAGGAGCTTGGCTTCGAGGGCGGCGCACTGGCGCGCGGAGCGGGCCGCGCGTTGGAACGCGGCAGTGGCCGAGGCTTCGATCTTCGGGTCGTCGCAGGTCAGCGCGCGCTCGGCATGCATGAGGGCCAGGCGTTCGGCGGCGTCGGCGAGCCTTTTCAGGGTCGCGGCGTGTCGTTCGGCCATTTCCTGGGCGTCGAGCATTGGGAACAAATAAAGAACATTTTTGCACCGTTGTCAAGGAATTTCGTGCTAGTTTTGCGCGCGGGCAGGTTGGAGGCGGGATGATGAGCAGCGTGGAGCCGGGGTCACCGGCGGAGAACCTGGTCCGCCGCGTGGTGCGGGTGTTGCTGAACCCGCTGGCCGCCTGGGACGAGATCGACGCCGAGGACACCACGATCGAAGCGCTCTACCGGCGCTGGGTGATGCCGCTGGCGGCGATCCCGGCGGTCTGCGGGGCGATCGGACAGCTGGGCTTCGGCGGCTACCGGCTGTTCGGCATCCCGTTCCACCGCAATGTCTTCAGCATCGTCGCCGAGGCGCTGGTCGGTTACGCGCTGACCCTGGGCGCCGTCTATGTGCTGGCGCTGGTGATCGATGAACTGGCCCTCCAGTTCGGCGGCGAGCGCAGCCGCACCCAGGCGTTCAAGCTGGCGGCCTATTCAGGGACCGCCGGCTGGGTGGCGGGGATCTTCCGGCTGTTGCCGGAGCCGGGCGGACTGCTCGCGGTGCTGGGCGGGCTCTACAGCCTCTACCTGCTCTACCTGGGCCTGCCGAAACTGATGCGCTCCGACCCGGCGCGGACCCTTCCGTTCTTCGCCTTGACCCTGGTGGTCTGCGTCGCGCTCGGCATGCTGATCGGGCTGCTGACCAGCTGCTTCGGCGGCCCGATCTCGATCTACTAGACCGCCGCCCTCAAGCTGCGCCGATATAGACCCGCTCGGCGCGGCGGCTGAGGCGAACCAGGACCTCATAGGCAACGGTCCCGCCGGCGGTGGCCAGGTCGTCGACCAGGGCGTTGGGGCCGATGATCTCGACCTGGTCGTCGATCTCAGCCGGCGCGTCGCCCAGGTCGAAGATCAGGATGTCCATGTTGATGGCGAGCAAGGCCCGCTTGCCGCCGGCCAGCCAGACGTAGCCGCCGGAGCGCGCGGCGCGGATCACCCCGTCGGAATAGCCGACGCCGGCGACGGCGGCGCGGGTGGCATGGTCGATGCGGACGCTCTCGCCATAGCCGACCACGTCGCCGGGCTTCAGGTGGCGCAGATCGAGGATCGGGGCGGTGAGGGTGGCGACGGCCTTCAGGCGCGGATCGGGGGTTCCTTCCGGCCCGCCGCCGTAGAGGCTGACGCCCGGACGCACCAGGTCGAAGCGGTAGTCGGGGCCGAGGAATATCCCGGCTGAGGCCGAGAGGCTGGCGCGGGCTTGCGGGAACAGGGCGCGGACCTCAAGAAAGCCCTCCAACTGCCGGGCGTTGCGAGGGTTATTGGGTTCGGAGGCTGAGCCCATGTGGCTCATCACCAGGCCGATCTCCAGGCCGCGCAGACGATCGGTCGACTGGGCGATGGCGCGGGCCTCTTCCAGGGTCAGGCCCTGGCGGTTCATGCCGGTGTCGACGTGCAGGATCGCGGGTAGCGGGCGGCCGGCTTGCGTGGCCCAGGCGCCGGCTTCGGCGATCTGGGCGAGGCTGGTGAGCACCGGCGTCAGGGCCGCGGCGGCCAGGCGGGGCGCGGAGCCCGGGGTCATGCCGTCGAGGACGTTGATCTGGCAGGGATGCTTAGGCCCGAGCGCGGCGCGCAGGGCCTCGCCCTCGGCCAGGCGCGCGACGAAGAAGGTGCGTGCGCCCTCGGCCCAGAGGCGCTTGCCGACCGGCGCGGCCCCCAGGCCGTAGCCGTCGGACTTCAGCATCGGGGCGACTTCGGCGCCTTCGGCCTCGCGGCCCAGGACGGCGTAGTTGTGGGCGAGCGCGTCGAGGTCGACGGTGAGGCGGGCAGTCGCCGGCTCAGCCATGATTTTCCAACTGGGCCCGGCTCAGCGTTGGTCGTAGCGGTTGTGGTCGCGGGCGAGGTTGCCGAACTTGGTCAGGTCCTCGTTGTAGGACAGCTTCACATTGCCGATCGGGCCGTGGCGCTGCTTGCCGATGATGATCTCGGCGAGGCCCTTCGTCTGGTCCATGCTCTCCTGCCACTTGAAGTGTTCCTCCGTGCCTTCGCGCGGTTCCAGGCGGCTGAGGTAGTAGGCTTCGCGGTAGATGAACATCACCATGTCGGCGTCCTGCTCGATCGAGCCGGATTCCCGCAGGTCGGAGAGTTGGGGCTTCTTGTCCTCGCGGTTCTCGACCTGACGCGAGAGCTGGGCGAGCGCCAGGACCGGGATCGAGAGTTCCTTGGCAAGGGCCTTCAGGCTCTGGGTGATCATCGAGACTTCCTGCACGCGGTTGTCGTTACGGCTCATCCCGTCGCCGCCGGTGATCAGCTGCAGGTAGTCGACGATCACCAGGTCGAGGCCGACCATTCGCTTGAGGCGCCGCGCGCGGGCGGCGAGCTTGGCCATCGACAGGCCGCCGGTGGCGTCGATGTAGAGCGGGGCTTCCTGGATTTCGAGGGCGGCGTCGCGGACGCGGCCAAATTCAGACGCGTCGATCTCGCCCTTGCGCAGGCGGTCGCCGGAGACGCCGGAGGCTTCC
>JBBQTP010000216.1:0-4517 GCA_038213205.1 Caulobacterales bacterium | reverse complement strand
GTGCTGTAAGCCGGCAGCTCGTAGCGAAGGTAGGTGGTGTCCGGGATCGGGCTCTCCGCCGGGTCGCTGCCCGAGGTGTAGTTGGCCGGCTGGGTGAACATCTTGCCCACGTAGTTGACGTCGGCCGATGCGAAGGCCTTGAAGCTGGCGACCTCCCGGTCGTAGCGGCCATGCAGGCTGCCCTGGAACTTCGGCGAGAAGGCTGAGATTCCGCCCTGGACGCCGAACGGGTTCACGAACGGCTTGCCCTTGATCGCGGTGATGCATTTGCCAAGGGTCGGGGAGTTGGGTTCGTTGCCGGTCAGGCACGGCGAGTTCGACTGGGTGTTGTCGTTGTAGGTCGCCGAGCCTGACAGGCTGAACTGATCGGTGACGCGGGCGTTGAACTGCGCCTCGAGGCCCTTGATCGTGTAGTCGGGGCCGTTGACCAGGAAGGTCGTGTTGCCGAGGCAGCAGGGCTGGTAGAGCGCGATCTGAACGTTCTTCCACTGCATGTAGTAGGCCGACAGGTTCAGCTGCAGGCGCCGATCGAAGAAGTCCTTCTTCAGGCCGATCTCGTTGTTCGTCAGCGTGTCTGGCCGATAGGCCAGCGGGGTCTTGAATTGCGGCACGCCGTTGGCGTCGGGCGCCTTGTCCCGCGCCGAGCGGCTGAAGCCGCCGGGCCGGAAGCCCTGCGAGAAGGTGTAGTAGAGCAGGGTGTTTTCCATCGGCTTCCACTGAGCGCCGAAGTGGCTCTTGAAGCCGGTGTATTTGGCGTGGAGATTTTCCGCGTCGATGTTGGTGTTGTGCCCGCAGACCAGCACGTTCAGGCACGCGCCATTGGTGCTGTAGACCGACCCCGTCTCATCTTCCTTGTAGTTGTAGTACCGCGTGCCCGCCGTGACGGTGAGGACCTCGGGGATGATGTCGTAATCGACCGATCCGAACAGCGCCGTCTGGTCGTAGCCGCGCTGCACCTCTTCGCCGAACCCGGTGTTATCGGGGCGGGGACCCGGCTCGTTGGTCGTCGATCCCGGGAACGGCTCGTCGTTGCCGAAGCAGGGCGCACCGCCGGCCAGAGCCACCGCCAGGTTGTTGCCGACGTGGCAAGCCGGCACGGTCTTGTAGTTGAAGTCCATGGTGTCGAAGATGCGGAACCGCTCGTAGAACACCCCGCCGACCGCACGCAGCCGCCAGTTGTCGGGCGTGCTCAGCCGGATTTCGTGGCTCATGTGGGTGTTGCGCACCACGTCGTGCCAGCTGGTGACGGGCGAGTAGCAAGCCAGCGGGCCCTTGCCGAGCAGCCCGGCGCCGCCGCCCGTGCACTCGTAATACTGGCCGTAGAGCGTGCGCGAATAGTTCGTGTAGTCCATCTGCTGGTTGATGTGGCGGGTCATGTAGCCGCCCGTGTAGATCAGCTTCAGATCGCCGACTTTGCCGTTCACTGTCCAGGCGGAGTTCTGAAAGCGGTCCTTGTCGTAGGTCGGCGAAAAGACCGTGGTTTCCAGAGGCTTCAGGGCCTGGAAATCGGAGCCGACCGGCAGGGTCGTCGACAGGCCTTCGGCGTCCAGGGTCTGGAAACTCTCCGAAATCAGCACATCCCAATCGTCGTTGACGCTGTAAAGCGCCGACAGGCGGCCGCCTTCGTGGGTGACCGGGTTCCAGTTCTTCTGCGCCAGCGCAAAGTTGTTCGCCTGGCCGGAGTTGGCGAGCGTGCAGAAGCCGGTCTGCGGGCCCGGCGGCCCGCCATTGGGGCATGTGCCGTTGGTCGGTTTGATGCCGAAGTAGACGTTGTTGTCGACGTTCGAGCGCGTGAAGGTCGAGGGCACGTTGTCGATGTAACCGCCCTGGCGATCGCTGTAGATCACGCCGCGCACGGCCAGCTTGTCGGCGATCAGCGGCAGGTTGAGCATCGCGCTGAACGAGGTGCTGGGGTCGCCGTGGCTCTGGACGCCGTAGCTCGCGTCGACGCTGCCCTCGACGCCACTCAGTTTCGGCTTCTTGGTGATGTAGCGCACCGCGCCGGCTTCGGCGCCGCCGCCGAACAGCGTGCCCTGTGGTCCTTCCAGGACCTCGACGCGCTCAATGTCGGCCAGGAACAGATCGACGTTGCGCGCGGGGAATTGCATGGACTGTTCGTCCAGGTAGACCGCCACGTTGGGGAAGTTGCCCACTGTCGCGCTCGACTGGCTGCCGGCGAAGCCCGCGCTCAGGCCGCGCATGAAGATGTTGCCCTGGCCGGGGCCGTTCTTGGCGAAGGTGATGTTCGGCGTGAATCTGATCAAGTCGTCGAAAGTGGTGATGTTGCGGACGGCCAGCGCATTGCCGGAAAACGCCTGAATCGTCATCGGAACGGTCTGCACGCTCTGCTCGCGCCGCTGGGCGGTGACGATGACCTCTTCGACAGCGCTGGACGCCGCGGCGGCCTCGGCAGCGGCGGCCGTACCGGCCCATCCCGTCAGGACAGCGACAACCGCGCATGACGCCAGGTACTTGGTTTTCATAATTCGATCCCCCGAAGACTCGCCGACAAAAGCTGCGGTGACGCGCCTTAGAGGAGTTGGCCCCCCCCATGCGCACGCCGAGAGCGTCCGCACGCAACAAGGCGACGCGCGGCCGGCAGCAGAGCGCAAGGATATGGAAAGGCTGTGCGACACTTCGGTGATGGAGAGGTGGCAGCCGAACGAATAGATTCTGACGGTCGCGTGACGGTATCTTGTCAGCCGGACGCCGAGTTTCGCAGTTGGATGACGCTCCGCTGCAGTCCGAAAAATATCGTGAGCGGAATCAAAGTACGCGCGTTGCCCAGCTGATGGGTGTTTCGGGTCAGACTGTGCGCGCGCGGCGGCTGAAGTAGAGCGCCGCGAGCGCGGTCAGGACCGCACCGACCAGGCTGGCGGCGTAGGCGCTGAGCGTGAAGAACTGTAGCCAGTTCAAATGGGTCCCGCCGAAGTTGCGCCAGAGCAGCAGGGCGACGCTGCCGAGGTAGCCGGAGGCGTCGGCGACGTAGATCAGGAACCCGGCGGTCGCCGCCTGGCCGCCGACGGCGATCAGCCGGTCGAACAGCATGGCGTTGAACGGGGTATAGGCCATGTAGAGGCCGGCGCCGGCCGTGATCATCCAGGCGATCGGCGAGATCAGGTGCGCCTGGAACGCGAGCGTCGATGCCCCCAGCAGGACGAAGCCGGCGAAGACGATGGCGTGGATGACCATCAGGGCGCGCAGGTTGTTCTTCACCGCCATCACGGCGGCGAGCGCCAGCAGCGCGATGGCCGCGACCGGCAGCTCGCTGGCGGTAAAGATGCCGGCCTCGCCGCCGTAGCCGAGTGCGGTCCAGATCTCGGCGGCGAAATTGTCGCGGAAGTCGCGGAAGGCGGTCAGCAGCACATAGGCCGCCACCAGCAGGATCAGCCCGGGCGCATATGTGGCCAGGAAAGCGGCCCGCTCGCGGGCGGTCATCGGCGCGCGGCGCACCCGCTCGGCCTCGTCCTCAGGACTGGGTGGCGGCAACTGGGTCAAGACCCAGACCGAGACCAGCAACAGGGGGAAGAAGATCGCCCCGGTCGCGGCGGGCATCCAGAGCGGGCTGACATGGCCCTCAACCATCAACCACTTGCCGACCGACTTCACGACGCCGGAAGAGATGATGAAGCTGGCGCAGAGGATCGCGCCCAGCACTTCGGAGGTGCGGCGGCCCTCCATGTAGCCGAACACCAGGCCCCAGATCATGCCGAGCGGTAGGCCGTTCAGGAACAGCGTCGCGACGTTCCAGGGCGCGGGGATCAGGGCGAAGGCGACCAGGGCCAGCCAGGCGGCGCCGATCAAGGCCAGCATCGCCACGCCTCGGCGGGCCGGCGCGATCTCGGAGACCACCTTGACACCGATCAGCTTGGAGAGCGCGTAACCGGCCGCCTGGGCAATCACCAGGGCGATCTTGTAGTCCAGGACGAAGTGCCAGCCGGGGACGGCCGCGAAGGTCGCCGCGGTGAACGGCTTACGGAACGCGTACATCGAGAAGTAGGCGCAGAACCCGGCGAGGCCGGCCACCGCGCTGAACAGCGTCGGCCCGGCCCGGCTGAACAGGCCGCGCAACCCGCCAGATGTCGTGCTCGTCTCGACGCCTGGCGCGATGGACATCGACAAGCTCTATCCGGGCTACATGTCGGTTAGGTGACGTCAGCCGTTCTGCGCCGCCGACGCCGAACTGTCACCTGGCTATGCTTTGTCACCTGAACCTTGAGCGCACGGGAGCCACATGGCCGACAACAGCTTCGATCTCGCCGTCGTCGGTGCGGGGATCGTCGGGCTCGCCTGCGCGCTCGCCGCGGCCAAGCGGGGCAAGCGGGTGGTCGTGCTGGATCGCGACGCCCAGGCCAACGGCGCCTCGGTGCGCAACTTCGGCTTCATCACCGTGACCGGCCAGGCGCGCGGCGAGATGTGGCGGCGTGCGCAGCGCACCCGCGAGGTGTGGGCCCAGGTGGCGTCCGAGGCCGGCATGACCGTCCTGCATCGCGGACTGGTGGTGACTGCCAGGCGGC
>JBBQTP010000215.1:0-4686 GCA_038213205.1 Caulobacterales bacterium | reverse complement strand
CCTGGAAGTAGCCGACCACCTTGATCGGGCCCTCGCCGCGTTCGGCGCCGTGCGGGGCGCGGGCATTGGCGCGGGTGAAGCTTTCGAGGGCGAAGTTGAGCACCGGGGCGGCGAGCTTGCGGACCGGCTCCGGCAGGGCCGAACGCCACAGCCGGCGCGCGGCGGCGAGGGCGCTCACGCGGCGGCGGCCGGGACGCTGGCCCGGACGGGCCGGAAACCGCCGGTGGCGCCCGCCCAGACCTCATCGACGAAGCTGAGGCCCACGGTCTCGGCGGTGAGCGCCGCGGCCGTGGCGTCGTCCCAGACACCGACCGCGCGGCTCCAGCGGACGCCGCGGCTGTGCAGGGCCACCGCGTCGGCGGGGACCAGGTCGGGATGGGTCAGGAAGCGCACGAGGTCGGCCTGGGCGGGTGCGCTGGCCGGGCCCGAGGGGCCGAGGAAGCGGCCCGACGCGGCCTCGTAGACCAGGCGGTCGCCGGCGGCCTCGCGGGCCAGGTCGGCGCCCTCGACCACCCAGAGTTCGGTGACCCGGCGCTCGGCCCCCCGACGTTCAGGAATTGGGCGGGCGGCGGGCTGGCGCTGGCGGACGGTCAGACGGGCGAGCTGGGTCTGCGGGTGCAGGCGCACCGAGGCGGGCAGGGCGTCGAACTCGACGCCGTATTCGGCCAGGCCGCCGCCCACCAGCCAGCGCAGGTAGCGGAACCGCTCAGCGCTGTTGCGCAGCGCGAAGTGCTTCTGCAGGTCCGTGCGGCTCTGCCAGATCTCCATGAAGAGGCTGATCAGCGGCGCGGGCTGGGCGGCGGCCGGGCCTAGGAACGGCGCACGCAGGGCCTCGGTCAGGGCGGGCGGCCAGCCGGCGCGGGCCGCGACGCCAAAACCCGCCGACAACCGGCGCTTCAGGTCGTTGGCGCCGGGCTCGGCCAGCCGCGCAGCGGCCAGCAGCGGCGCCGGATCGCGGGCCAGGTCCTCGATGACCGCAGCCGGCAGCAGGTCCGGCGCGAACCGCCCAGCGGCGGCCTCCGCGCCCAGGCACCAGGCGATGAGGCCCGGCGTGTCACCCGCGAACTTGCCGCGCAGATCGCCGCGGGCCGCCAGCAGCGCCTTCGCGGCGCGGGGGGTTCCGTCGGAGGAAGGCTGGCGCAGCCAGTCGAGCGCGCCGGACGCCGGTCCCTGCCACGGCGCCTCGCCCCAGACGCTGGCGTCGGGTTCGCGCAGGCCGGTGCGCCAGGCGGCCAGCACGGCCTGGCCGGCGGCGGCGGCGGTCGCATCGGCGCCCAGGGTCGTCGCATGCTCGGCGAAGAACTGGTGGAAGCCCACACGCCCGACCTCGGTGTCGAGCTGGAAGCCGGTTGGGATGTCGCGCCAGACCTGGTCCATCACGCGGGTCACGTCCGGCAGGCCGGCGGCGGCGGCTTCCGGATCGGGGGCGTCCACCCAGGCCTCGACGGCGGCGGTGAGGCCGGCGGAGAAGTCCTTGCCGTCGCGCGCGGCGCGCAGGGCTCGCCGACGCATCGCCCCGGTCACCAGGCGGCCCGAGGGGAAGCGCAGATGGGCGTAGGGCACGGCGCGGCTGGTCTCGTGGCCGTTGCGCAGCATCGCCGCGGCGTAGTCCTTGAGCAGCTCGGCCAGCGGCGAGCCCGCGGTCACCCGCACGCGGTCCTGGTGCTTCGACAGGACGTCCGGCCGGGCCGGGTCGAAGCCGGAATAGTGGAAGAAGTCCAGCGGCTCACCGTCGACCGTCCAGCCTGTATTGGCCCGCTTCAGCGTGCGGCCCTCCAGGTTCCAGTAGGCGAGGTTGAGGCCCGGGTGGCGCAGCACCGAGAGGCTGTCCACGAAGCCCGGCGACAGGTCCATCCAGCGCTGGTCGGTGAACAGACCGTTCGCCAGGTCCACCCGGCAGTCGAACTCGCAGCGGTCCGCCCACCAGGCCATCAGATCGATGGTCCTGGTCTCGGCCCGCGCGGCGCAGAAGCCCAGGTTGAACGCGCCGGAGCGCAGGATCGCATGGTCGTTCGGCATGGCGCTGCCGAGCAGCGGCCGGGTCAGGTGCGGGGTCAGCGCGAGCTGACCCTCGGCCAGGCCCTGGCGCACCCGGTCGAGCGGGTTGAAGACGTAGATGTCCGGGTCGAGATAGGTGGCCGAGGTCGCGCCCTTGGCGCTCAGCAGGGTCTTGAAGACGTAGGGCTTGACCGCCGTGTTGAGCTCGAGCGCGTCGTAGTAGACGCTCATGGCTCCGTAGGGTGCGCCGAACTCGCGGGCGTCGATCACCTCGGCCAGGTTGCTGAGCGCCGGGATCGGGCCGTCGGTGGCCACCACGATCCGCCGCGCCTTCGGTTCGGCCACTGCAAGGCTCTCCATCAGCGTCGCCGCCTGGGCCGCGTAGTTGCGCGAGACGATGGTGAAGATGACGTCCAAGTCGATGTCCCGGGGCACCCGCCCTGCGGTGGGTCTATCAGGGGAGGCCTTTGCGCCGCAACGTGGGTGGCTACGCCGCCAGCAGCTCGTCGAGCTTCTTGATGTCGGTGACCGGCGAGGCGACGCCGCCCTCCATGCGCATGACCTTGTTGCAGTAGAGGCGCAGCAGCTCCACGTCGTGGCTGGCCAGGACCAGGATGCCGGCCCGCTCGACCAGCTTCAGCAGCCGCTTGTGGGCGAGCTTCTGGAAGTCGGCGTCGCCCACCGCGATCCATTCGTCCATCAGCAGCACGTCAGCCTCGACGGCGGTCGCCGCGGCGAAGGCCAGGCGGGCCTGCATGCCGGCCGAATAGGTCTTCACCGGCATGGCCAGGAACGGGCCGAGGCCGGAGAACTCGGCGATCTCGTCCATCCGCTCGTCGATTTCCTTCGACGTCAGGCCGGCGATGCGGCCGCGCAGGCGGATGTTGTCGTAGCCGGTAGCCGAGGGGTCGATGCCGAGGTTGAGGTCGAGCAGGGCGGCGATATGGCCCTGCACCTCGATGGTCCCCTCATCGGGCTCATAGGCGCCGGAGAGCGCGCGCAGCAGGGTGGTCTTGCCCGAGCCGTTGTGGCCGACCAGCCCCAGCCGGTCGCCGGCCTTCAGCTCGAGGTTCAGGTTGGAGATGGCGGTGACGTCGGTCGAGCCGTGGTGGCGGCCGAGCTTTCCGCCGACGGTGATCTTGGCCAGGTGCTTCTTCAGCGACTTGGCGTCGACCCCATAGACCGGGAACCGCAGGGTCAGGTCCTGGCAGGAGATCGAGACCGGGGGCGGCTTCTTGAGTGCAATTTTCGAGGGAGCCGGCTTCATAGGTAGTGCACGATCCTGCGCCGGGTGCTGGCGAAGATGGAGAAGGCCAGCGCCCAGCCGGCCACGGCCATGCCGGTGAGGAATAGATAGGTGTGCTCGGCGACGCCCGCGCCCATCATCGGCGCCCGGACCGCCTCCAGCAGGTGGTAGAACGGGTTCAGGTCGAGGATCAGGTGGTACCTGGGCGGGATGCGGTCCGGCACCCAGAACACCGGCGTCATGATCGCCGCGGCCTGGGTCACCGACTGGACGATCTGTGGGATGTCGCGAAAGCGGGCCGAGACGATGGCCACCAGCAACGAGATCCAGGCGACGTTGACCACCAGCAGCACCAGGCCGAGCAGGGCGACCGGATAGTTGGCGGTCCGCCAGAAGCCGAAATAGATCAGCACGCCGACCACGATCACCAGATGGTGGGCCAGGTTGATCAGATTGCGGAACACCGTGCGCCAGACGAAGGTGAACAGCGGAAGCGCTGTCTGCGACAGCATCCCGCCGGCCTGGACGAAGGTGTCGCATCCCTCGTTGATCGTGCCGGTCACCGTCCCGAAGAACACGATACCGAAGGCCACGAACGGCATGAACTGGTGCAGCGATATGCGGAACAGCTCGCCCCAGAGCAACCCGATGCCCAGCACCATAAGGCCCATGGATAGCGTAATCCACAGCGGCCCCAGGATCGATCCGCGATAGCGGGAGACCACGTCGTGCCAGGCCAGCGACCAGGCCAGGTCGATTCGCTCGGCCGAGGTGCGCAGGTCGCGCAACGCCATCTGGAATTCGAACAGCGCGCCGCGCCGTCCCGTCCGCAACATGTGGGTGGCGGCTTCCATGAGCTCTCCCGACGAAGGCGCGCTCGTAACAGGCGCCGGTTTGGGGCGCAAGAATAGCCCCTTACCGGCGGGGGGCGGCGCTTTGCCAGCGGGTTGGCGGCGTGTTAGCCCGAGGGTCCGAGGCGCCACCGGAAGCCGCATGACGTCCATCGACAAGATCGCACGCGCGCCACAGCGGCTGCCGGAGGACCGGCGGCGCGTGGCCGTCGCCCTGGCTCCGAGCCTGGAGGATGCCGGCGTCTGGCTGGTGATCCCCTGCTACAGGGTCAAGGCGCATATCCTGGCTGTCCTCGCCAAGGCTCCGCCCTGGGTGCAGGGCATCGTCTGCGTCGACGACGCCTGCCCCGAACAGTCCGGCGACTTCATCGAGGCCAACGCCAAGGACAAGCGCGTGGTGGTGGTGCGGCTGGCCCAGAACCAGGGCGTCGGCGGGGCGACCATGGCCGGCTATCGCGAGGCGGTGGCGCGCGGCGGCGAGGTGCTGGTCAAGGTCGACGGCGATGACCAGATGGACATGGGCTACATCGCCCATCTGGTGGCTCCGATCCTGCTGGGCGAGGCCGACTACGCCAAGGGCAACCGTTTCAC
>JBBQTP010000214.1:0-4726 GCA_038213205.1 Caulobacterales bacterium | reverse complement strand
CATCGGCGAACTGGCGCCGGCCCCCAACGCGATCAGCCTGTTGATGGAGGGCGGCGATGCTGACGAGCAGTCCGCCTACGAGCGCGTGCTGGACATGCCGCTGGCCCACCTCTCCGGCGTTCGGCGCGGCGGCGGCCAGGCCGTGGTGAAGCGCGTGATCGACGTGACGTTCTCCGTGGCCGCCCTGACCATCCTCGGACCGGCCCTCGTCGCCATCGCATTCGCCATCCGCTCCGACAGCCCCGGCCCGGTGCTCTTCAAGCAGCGCCGCCACGGCTACATGAACGAGGAGGTGCTGGTCTGGAAGTTCCGCTCGATGCGGGTCGAGGCCAGCGACTATGCCGCCACGCGCCAGGTCTCGGCCGACGACGACCGGGTGACCCGGGTCGGCAAGTTCCTGCGCCGCACCAGCCTCGATGAGCTGCCGCAGCTGTGGAACGTGATCCGCGGCGAGATGTCCCTGGTCGGGCCGCGGCCCCACGCCATCGGCATGCTGACCAACGGCGCGGAAGCCTCCAAGCTGGTCGAAACCTACGCCCACCGGCACCGCATGAAGCCCGGCCTCACCGGCTGGGCCGCCGTGAACGGCTCGCGCGGTCCGGTCGATACCCCCGAGGCCGTGCGCCGCCGCGTGACCCTCGACCTTGAATACGTCGAGCGCCAGTCGGTCTGGCTGGACCTGGCGATCATGGCCCGCACGCTGCCCTGCGTGCTGGGCGATACAGCGGTGGTTCGCTAGCTCAGTGCCTGCGCGCCGCCGACCCGATCCCGATCATCAGCCGCGTGGCGCGCGGCTCGTGATCCCATCCTGCGAGACGATGCGGGGCGCCCACGCTACAAGTGGGCGTTCGCCGACCGACTCTCGAACAGCATAGGCCGCTATCCATATGCAGGACCCGTCCGTTCCGCCAGCCGCCGCCGCGACCGCGCTGACTCCGTCCGCCGCCAAGCCCCGGCGCGCCCGCAAGGGCCGCAAGCTGTCGCTGGTGATCCCGATGCACAACGAGGCGGAGGTGCTCGACATTCTGTTCGCGCGCCTCGACGAGGTGCTGGCCAAGGCGGGAGTCCAGGCGGAGATCGTCTGCGTCGACGACGGCAGCCGCGACGCCACCTTCTCCCTGCTCAAGGCTCGGGCCAAGACCGACAAACGGCTGAAGCTGCTGCCGCTGGCGCGGAACTTCGGCAAGGAAGCCGCGCTCACCGCCGGCCTCGACAACGCCACCGGCGACATGGTCGTGCCACTCGACGCCGACCTGCAGGACCCGCCTGAGCTGATCCTCGAGTTCCTGACGCTCTGGGAACAAGGCTACGACGTGATCTACGGCGTGCGCACCGACCGCACCTCCGACAGCTTCTCGAAGCGGGTCACGGCCAACCTGTTCTACGACATCTTCAATCGCATGGCCGACTATCCGATCCCGGCGAGCACCGGCGATTTCCGCTTGATGGACCGCGAGGTTGTCGAGGCCTTGAAGACGCTTCCGGAGCGCAACCGCTTCAACAAGGGGCTCTTCGCCTGGGTCGGCTTCCGCCAGATCGGCGTGCCTTATGTCCGCCCCGCACGCGCGGCCGGGACCAGCTCCTGGGCCTCGCCGGCGCTCTGGCGCCTGGCCGTTGACGGCATTACGTCCTTCTCGACCGTGCCGCTGCGGATGTGGACCCTAATCGGCTTCGGGGCGGCGGCGGTGGCGATCCTTTACGCCGTGGCGGTGGTCGGTCGCGTGCTGTTGTTTGGTCGCGACGTGCCTGGCTATGCGTCAATCATGGTCGTCGTGCTGTTCTGCTTCGCCGTGCAGATGGTCGCCTTCGGCGTCATGGGCGAGTATGTCGGGCGCCTCTATCAGGAAGCCAAGGGCCGGCCGATCTACATCCTTCGCAAAAGCGTCTGAAAACTTGCCCTTACGGCGATAACTTCGAGCGAGAATCCCGTTTGACCATCCTTCACCGCGCCATGTCCCTCGCCGGTCGCCACACGCAACTGCGGCAGCTGGCGATGTTTGGGATCATCGGCGTGACGGCGACCGCGGCGCAGGCGGCCATCGCGCTCTGGACTGATGCCCGTATCGGCTTGCCGCCGGTGGCCGCCAACGGCCTGGGCTACGTCTGCTCCTGCTCGATCTCCTTTCTCGGCAACGCCTGGCTGACGTTCCAGCGACCGGCGCTGCACGGCCCAACCTTACTGCGCTACGCGGGCGTGTCGATCGCCGGCCTGGCCCTCAGCGAAGCCCTGACCTTCCTCTTCGCGGACCTGCTCGGCTGGCCGTTCGCCTTCGCCCTGATCCCGGTGGTGACCCTGCTCCCCCTACTCAGTTTCGTCCTGTCCAAGTCCTATGCGTTCGCCGACCGGGAAACCGTCGGTCAGGCCAGTTGACCCAGACGCCGCGCGGTCCCGATGGAGTTCGTACGCCAGTGCAGAGAAGTGACCCCATGGGCCAGGCGGGCGTGACCCCCGCTCGGGACGGCGCCGCCGGAGCGCAATGGCCGGTGACCCTCGGCCTGATCGCGCTGTTCCTGGTCGCCATCATTCCCGTCCTGACCGTGCCCGTGCTGCCGATGATCGATTTCTACGATCACCTGTCGCGTTATTTCGTCCTGTCCCACCTCAACGCGAACGGATTCCTGCAGCAGAACTACCAGTCGGCCTGGGCCATCCTGCCGAACATCGGCCTCGACGTCCTGGGGACCGGCCTGATGAAGATCGCCGGACCGCTGACGGTGGCGCACATCATCGTGCTGGTGATCTTCGGCGTTCAGTACTTCGGGATCCTGTTCTTCAACCGCCAGCTCTCGGGGAAACCGTCCCTGCTGGTCGGCGTCCTGGCCGTGCCCCTGCTCTACAGCTTCATCTTCACCTGGGGCTTCGCCAACTTCCTGCTGGGTCTCGGCCTAGTATTCTGGGCGGCCGGCGCGTGGATCGTGCTGCGCCGCCGCCGCGTCCTGGCGGCGCTGGCGGGCTCGCTGTTCGCCGTCCTGATTTTCCTGACCCACGGGGTCGCCTTCGCGCTCTATGGCCTCCTGGTCGGCACGCTGGAGCTGGGCTTCCTATGGAAGGAGAAGCGCCTTCAACTCGGCCCGATGGCGAGTTCGGCGATGGCGCTCGGCGCGCAGGCCGTGGCCCCGGTCATCCTCTTCACCAAGAGCGCCACCTCGAAGGCGCCCGAGGGCCTCACCAACGCCGACGAGAGCGTCCGGCGGCTGGCGCACTCGGGCCTTCTCGCCGACCGGCTGCGCGGGCTCGCCGCGTACCGCCTTGAAACCATCTGGCGCGTCGCCGAGACCCCGCTTGCCTGGCTTGACGCAGCGTCCTTCCTGCTCGCGCTCGGCATCATCACCGCTCTGATCGTGCGCGGGCGAGTGCGCCTGGACGGCCGCGTCTGGCCGGCCATCGCGCTGGGCGTCCTGTTGGTGGCGGTCATGCCGCCCACCCTGTTCGGCGTCGGGTACATCGCCGATCGCATGCCGCTGCTGCTGGCCTTCACCACCATCGGCGCCCTGGTCGCCAACTGGCGCAGTGAGCGGTTCGATCGAGCCTGCCAAGTCGCGCTTGTTCTCCTGGTGATCACCCGCCTTGCCGTGATCGGCGTCGGCTGGCAGCGCCATCGCGACGATTTCGACGCCTATCTGACTGCGACCAAGCCGCTGCCTCCGGGCCATGTGGTCTTGTTCGTAAACGCGGCGCGGGAAAACCGCCTCGACGAGCGTCCGATGTGCGACATGTTCGGCGCCCTGATGATTCCGCTTCGGGGCGAGGCGGCGCCACTGTTCGCCTACGCTTCCCAGCAACCGATCAAGCTGGTTGGCGCGCTGGGGTCGGCCCAGGGGGGCCAGCCGACCATCACCGGGCCGCGGCAACTCTGGTTCCAGGATGACCAAATCACCGCCGCGATCCGACTTCAGCGCTTCGACTACATCCTGATCTGTGACGCCCACCGCCTGACCCGCCCTTTGCCGGCCGGCAGCGAGGTGGTGAGCCAGGCGGGCCGGTTCACCCTGCTGAAGATCGCGAAGCCAGCCGCACCGAGTTGACCCAAGCGTCGGGCGTCATTGGGCGGCGCGCACCTCCTGCTCGCAGACCGGCCACGGACGCGGATGCTGGGGATCGTGGATGCAGGCGCGGATTTTGCTGAGGAACATCTGCTTTTCGGTCACGCCACGTTCGACCGCATCGTTGGCCGCGCGCTTAACCGTGAGCTCCGCCACGCCGCTCGCGCCGACGACGGCCAGAGCAAGGCCCCAGCCCAGGGCGCGGCAAAATTTCAGAATTGAGTCGCGGCTCGGCTCACGCATCCAAAGACTCTAGCACGGTGCGACTCCCGCCACCGTCCCATCGCCAAGACGCATGCCTGCCACGGCGATTATGCGAGGGCCACCTGCCATCCGGTTGACGTCACGCAGATCGCCAAGCTTCGCCCCAAGCCGAATCTAGGCGTATTCTTTCTGGGCCAGAACAACCGCGACCACGGCGTCACTGCGGTGCTGAGCAAGGGGCTCGAGCGCGATTTCCTCTACGTAAATATCTCGGGGCAAGTCCGCACCCTGTGGTGATCGCCAAGTGATTTGACGACTGCAATTTGGTCGCGGGGGGTTGCAGGAGCGCTTGCACGGTTCTTGCAACTTCCTGCATAGGATGGACACGACTGTCCAAGTCGGGGAGGCGTCACCTTGGAAACGATCTACGACTGGATCACCGTCGCGATCTTTGGCGGCCTGGTAGTGCTGTTTCTGC
>JBBQTP010000213.1:0-4780 GCA_038213205.1 Caulobacterales bacterium | reverse complement strand
TGGTGGACGAGGGCAAGTCCGTTCGGGCCGCCGCCGCTCTCCTCAAATGCCACCACGCCACCCTCTACCGGGCGCTTCAGGATCCGCTGGCCACCGCAGCATAGGCCAGTTCACGGTCTGTCCGAGTTAGCGCCGTCCGTGTGACAAACCTTGAGGCGCCCCCTGTTTACCAAGCGGCTGCGCGAGCCGGTGATACGCGGCGAGATCACCTGCAGCGTTCGCATCTGGCGCTCGGCCCATGTGAAGGTCGGCGGGCGCTATCCGCTGGGGCCCGGCGCGATCGAGGTCACTTCGCTCCGCGAGATCTCGACGGCCGATATCACCCCGGACCTGGCGCGCAGGTCGGGCTTCCTAGGCGTTGTGGTTCTGTTGAAGGTCGCCAAACATGGACCCGGCGAGAGGGTCTATCTGGTGGAGTTCGACTACCACCCTTCGTCTGTGGATGAGCCGGCATCCAGCGACGGCGCCGTCCAGGCCTAGCCGGCCTGCAGACAGCGAGGAGCCCCGGCGCGAGGCCGAGGCTCCCGCTTAAGTCTTACTTCTTGGCGTCGGCGGCCGGGGCCGTCGTCGTGGTCGTCGTCGCGGCCGGAGCAGCAGCCGGAGCGGCGGCGTCGGCGGCCGGAGCAGTCGTCGTGGTCGTGGTCGTCGCTGCGGCCGGCGCGGCGGCGGCGTCAGCGGCGGGAGCCGCGGCGTCGGCCGGCTTGTCGGCGGGCTTGTTGCAGGCCGCGACGGCCAGGCTCATGGCGGCGATAGCCGCCAGCGTGATAATGCGCATTTTCTTGATCTCTCCCAGTTCGACTTCCCGCGAAGGCGAAGCCTGACGACAATCGGGGCGCCTGTAGAAATGCAGACGCCCGGCCCCCCGTTTGGAGCTACTGCGCAGCTTGCACGATTTGACGGCCTAGTGATAGCGCCGGATCGATCGGGGAAATTTTACCTGGGCCTCGACCTGTTCGGACCAAAGCCCGCGTCTGGAACGCTTGGTCGGGGGCCTTCACCAAGGTGATGGAGGCCCCCTCCAAGTCCTACTTCTTCGCGGCGGCCTTGGCGTCCTTGCTGGCGTCAGCGGCCTTGTCGGCGTGAGCGGCGGCCATCTTGGAAGCGTCCGCGGCAGCGTTCGCGTCAACCTTGGCGGCTTCCGGCGTCGGCGCCGTGGCGGCGGCGCTGGCGTCCTTCGCGGCGTCGCTGGCGGCGCTGGTCGAGGCGGCCGATTCCGCGTTGGACTTGGTGGTGTCCTCGGCAGCCTTTTCGGCAGGTTTAGCGCAAGCGGCGGCGGCCAGGCTGAGGGCGGCGACGGCCGCCACGGTCATGAAACGCATGAAAGATCTCTCCCTATCGACCCTGCGGAAGTGCAGGGGTCTTTTTGCAGGAGGCGCACGTTGGCCCGCACGCCCGGCCCCAAACGCTGGGGGCTGGTGGTGAGCCTGCACGATTTCATCGCCTAGTGATAGCGGCGGATCAATCCGACCAGTTTTCCCTGAACTTCGACCTGATCGGGCCCAAAGATGCGAGTCTCGTAGGCCGGGTTCGCCGCCTCCAGAGCGATGGACGCCCCCTTGCGGCGCAGGCGCTTCAGAGTTGCCTCCTCGCCCATCACCAGTGCGACCACGATGTCGCCGGAGGTGGCCGTATCGCCGCGGCGGATGACCACGAAATCGCCGTCCAGGATGCCGGCGTTGATCATCGAATCGCCCTGGATCTCCAGGACGAAGTGTTCACCGGCGCCGAGCATGCTTTCCGGAACCGGGAGACGGTCGCGTTCCTGCTGGATCGCCTCGATCGGAGTGCCCGCGGCGATTCGACCGAGAATCGGCAGGTCGCGCGTATCGTTGGCGGCGACCGGCATGGCCGGACCCCCGTCGACGATCTGCGGCTTGAACGGGGCGCGGCCCTTGGGCGGGGCCGCCATGGTCGCCTGCTGCGGCAGTTTCAACACCTCCAGCGCCCGGGCCCTGTGGGGCAGGCGGCGCAGGAAGCCGCGCTCTTCCAGGGCGGTGATCAGGCGGTGGATGCCCGACTTGGACGCCAGGTCGAGCGCCTCCTTCATCTCGTCGAACGAGGGGGAGACGCCGCTTTCCTTGATCCGCTCATGGATGAACATGAGCAATTCGTGTTGCTTGCGGGTGAGCATCGGTCGGGACCTCGGCAGTTCGCCTCAGATGAGGCTTAGAGAACAAAGCGCAAACGCTTGTCGATGTTCTCTAGGTGTTCCGCATTAATGTCAAGTTACGGCCGGTCTTGTTGATACTTATGCGGAATCTCGCGCCGGCCGCAGACCCTTTCAGCGACGACTCAGAGGTCGAGCAGGACGCGAGTCGCCTGGGCTACGTCGGTCTGGCGCATCAGGCTTTCGCCGACCAGCATGGCGCGAGCGCCCGAGGCTTCCAGCCGCGCGGCGTCGGCGGGCGAAGAAATGCCGCTCTCGGTGACCAGAAGGGCTGCGGCCGGCGCGGCCTTGGCCAGTCGCTCCGTGACGGCCAGGTCGACGGTGAAGGTGCGCAGGTCGCGGTTGTTGACGCCCACGAGGTCGGCTTTCAGTCCTGCGGCGCGGGCCATCTCGGCCTCGTCGTGCACCTCGACCAGGACGTCCATGCCGTGCTCGCGGGCGGCGGCCATCAGGTCTGAGGCCAGCGTGTCGTCGACCATCGACAAAATCACCAACACCGCATCCGCTCCCAAGGCGCGGCTCTCGGTGACCTGCCAGGGATCGACGAGGAATTCCTTGCGCAGGCAGGGCAGGGCGGAGGCTTCGCGGGCGAACACCAGATAGTCCTCGTGGCCCTGGAAGCTCGGGGCGTCGGTGAGAATCGAGAGGCAGGCCGCGCCGCCTTCCTCATAAGCCCGCGCCAGGGCAGGTGGATCGAAGTCAGGGCGGATCAGGCCGCGGGAGGGCGAGGCCTTCTTGATCTCCGCGATCAGCGCCAGGCGGCCCGGCGCGTGGCCCCGCTGCAGGGCGGCGCGAAAGCCGCGGGGCTCGGAAGCCTCGCGCGCCGCGGCCTCGAGCCCAGCCAGCGGGTGCAACGGCTTGCGGGCCGCGACCTCCTCGCGCTTGTAGGCGGCGATGCGCTGGAGGATGTCGCTCATCGACCGGCGATGCTCACCAGGGTGGCGAGCGCGCCCGCCGCGCGGCCGTCGTCGATCACCTGGCCGGCCAGCTCGACGCCTTCGCGCAGGGTCTCGACCTTGTCGCCGACCAGGAAGGCCGCGGCGGTGTTCAGCAGCACGATGTCGCGATAAGGGCCTTTGGCGCCGGCCAGCAGGGCTTTCAAGGCGACGGCGTTCTGCGCGGGTGAACCGCCGGTCAGGTCGGCAAGCGCCGCGCGAGGCAAGCCAACCGCCTCTGGCGTCACCGTGAACAGGCGCACCTGGCCGTCGCGCAACTCAGCGACGCTGGTCTCGCCGGTCGTGGTCATCTCGTCGAGGCCCTGGCCGTGGACCACCCAGGCCCGCTCCGAGCCCAGCTCCCCCAGGGCTTCGGCGAGACGGGACACCCAGCGCTCGGCGAACACACCAACTAACTGCCGCTGCGACCCTGCCGGGCTGGTCAGCGGGCCCAGCAGGTTGAAGATCGTGCGGAAGCCCAGCTCGGCGCGGATCGGCGAGACGTGCTTCATCGAGCCGTGGTGGGCCGGGGCGAACATGAAGCAGATGCCGGCCTCGTCCAGCGCCCGAAGCTGCTTGTCGGCCGTCGCGGCGATGTCGACGCCGAGTTCGGTCAACACGTCGGCGGCGCCCGAGTTCGACGACAGGGCGCGGTTGCCGTGCTTGGCGACTTTCAGACCGCCGCCGGCCGCGACAAAGCCCACGGCGGTTGAGATGTTCAGGGTGTGCAGGCCGTCGCCGCCGGTGCCGCAGACGTCGATCGTCGGATAGGGCGGCTCGATCCTCACGGCGGCGCGGCGCATGGCGTGGGCGCAGGCCACGATCTCGCCCAGGGTCTCGCCGCGCATCCGCATGGCGGTTAGCGCCGCGCCGACCTGGCTGGGCGACGGTTCCCCCCGCAGGCAGGCGGCGAAGAACAGCTCGGCATTGTCCTCGTCGAGGGTGCCGCCATCGGCGAGCAGGCTCAGCAGCGGCTTGAAGGCGTCCGACATGGCTATGGCGCCTGGGGCTGGCGGTCAGGCGTCCGCCAGGCGCTTCACGCCGGCGACGTCGAGGAAGTTGGCCAGGAGTTCATAGCCGCATTCGGTGGCGATAGATTCGGGATGGAACTGCACGCCATACACCGGCCGCGTCCTGTGCTGGACGCCCATGATCTCGCCGTCCTCGGTCCAGGCGGTGATCTCCAGGTCGGCCGGCAGGTCTTCTTTGCGCACCGCCAGGCTGTGGTAGCGGGTGGCGGTGAAGGGGGTCTTCAAACCGGCGAACACGCCCTTGCCGTTGTGGTGGATCGGGCTGGTCTTGCCGTGCATCAGCGCCTCGGCGTGGACCACCTTGCCGCCATAGGCCTGGCCGATCGACTGGTGGCCCAGGCAGACGCCGAAGATCGGCAGGTCGGCGGGCGCCGCCTCGATCAGGCCCAAGCAGACGCCCGCCTCGTTCGGGGTCTTGGGGCCCGGCGATAGCAGCACGCCCTGCGGCTTCATCCCGACGGCCTGGGCCGCGGTGATGGCGTCGTTGCGCACCACATGCGTCTCCGCGCCCAGCTCATTGAGGTAATGAACGAGGTTGTAGGTGAAGCTGTCGTAGTTATCGATGACCAGGATCATGGCGCGCCCGCCGGCGCCGGCCCGGGCTGAAATCGCCACGCTTCGTCGGCCGCCTTGCGCAGGGCCTGGGA
>JBBQTP010000212.1:0-4857 GCA_038213205.1 Caulobacterales bacterium | reverse complement strand
TACAAGGAGCGCGCCCACAAGAACCACTTCTACGCCAACTTCGACGGGGCTCCCTCGGCGCCCGACGCCAGGGGCAACGTGGTCGACGGCTTCCAGCCGCAGGTCGACCTGGTGCTGCTGGAGGAGACCCACCGCAACACTGTCGTCGCGGTCGGCGGACAGGACCGTTTCGACGAGCTGCAGATTGACTACCGCGCCGCCTATAGCCGCGCCACCTATGTCGAGAACTACTACACCGAAGCCCGCTACTCGGGCACGGACACCTTCTTCGGCCGCTACAACAACACAGCCGACCCGTACCATCCGACCTTCGCCCTGTTCCAGGACGCGGCCCTGACCGTCCCGTTCATCTCCACCGACGCCACCCAGTACAAGAATCCGCGGCTGACCAACTTCTTCGAAGACGACGCCGACCAGGAATACAGCTACGTCGTCAACGCCTCCCACCCGCTGCAGTTGTTCGGCGACGGCGGCCAGGTCAAGGTGGGCGCCAGCGCCCGCATGCGCGACAAGGTGGTCACCGACTTCGGCGCCTTCGTGCGCAAGGCGACCGGCAACCTTTCGGACATCTCCGCCAGCGTCGGCGCGGGCAACGACTACTACGATGGCCGCGGCTATCCGCTGGCCCCCTACGCCGACATCTACAAGATGATCGCGTTCGTACGGGCGAACTCCCCGGCCTTCGCGCCGGCACGCAGCCGCGATTTCGACGACAGCGAAAACGTCTATGCCGCCTACGGCATGTACACGACCAGCATAGGCAAGTTGGGCGTGCTGGCTGGCGCGCGGGTGGAGAAGACGGACGCGCGCTACGGCAACTTCCTGACCACGACGGACGCCGCTGGCAACGACACCATCACCTTCGTCAACCACAGCAAGAGCTACACCAACGTTTTCCCGACAGTGCAGCTCAAGTACCAGATCCAGCCCGACATGCTGGTGCGCGCTACCTATTCGACCGGCATCGCCCGGCCAGGTTTCACCCAGGCGGGCGGCAATGCGGCGGTCGATTTGACCGCCTCTCCGCGGCCGGTCTATGCGGCCGGCAACCCCGACCTGAAACCCACAACGGGTAACAATTTCGATCTGGTGTTCGAATACTACATGCCTAACGCCGGCATTCTTCAGGTCGGCGTGTTCGACAAGGAATTCCAGAACTACATTTTCCGCTCCGCCAAGATCAACGTCACCGACCCGGTTTTCCAAGGCGTACCTGGGGACTTCGTCACCTTCATCAATGAGTCGGCTTACGCCCGCGGCATCGAGGTCGCCTACCATCAGAAGTTCACGATGCTTCCGGGCGTCTTCGCCGGGCTCGGCCTCGACGCCAACGCCACCTGGGTGGACTCCCGCTTCAAGGAGTACGCCGGGGCGGTCAGCGGCACGGGCAAGGACCAGTTCGGCTCGCTGCCGGGGACTTCGCATGTCACCTGGAACCTGGCCGGCTTCTACGAGCAATACGGCCTGAACCTGCGGCTTTCGGCCGAATATGTCGGCCACAGCCTGTTCGGCCTGAACGGCGACAAGTCGCTGGACACCATCCAGGACCGCAAGCTCAACCTGGACTTCGCCTCGAGCTACCAGATCACCCCGAACTGGACCGGCTATTTCAACGTCAAGAACCTGCTCGACACCCCGCTGTCCTACTACGAAGGCGCCCGCTCGCGGCCGATCCAGCGCGAGATCTACGGCCAGACCTACGAGGCGGGCGTCCGCGCCAAGTTCTGAGGACCAGGCGCTGCGGCGGGAGGACGTTCTTGCGAAGACGCCCGAACCCTGCGTCCGGATGGGGCCCCAACAGGCGCGCCACAGGGCCATCGTAGCCCGCCGCAGCGGGGATCAATCTAGTCAGAGACGCTTCTTGGCGAAAGCCCGGCCTGAGGTAGCTCGCGCAGCGACGCAGGTCATTAAGGTCGTAGCCCGCCTTCGCCCTCGGGCTACGGCACTGCAGACTTCTCTCACGTCGCGTTGAACGCGCAGGGCTTGCTGAGACGTAGCTCGCGAAGCGAGCGAAGTCTGGTAGGCCGGGTGAGGTTCGAACTCACGACCATTCGATTAAAAGTCGAATGCTCTACCACTGAGCTACCGGCCCACATCGCGCGCGTCAGAAAGCTGCTCGGCGAAGCGGCGCGGACCATAGGCGCCGGGCCTCGCCCACGCAAGAGCGGCCCCCCTTAACACCGCGGTTCTGTCAGCTAGACTTCTCCGCATGCGCCGCTTCGCCCTGCCCCTTGTCTGCGCCTTGGCCCTGTCGCTCGCCGGCTGCCTGACCGAGCGGGAAAACGGCTCGCCGCGGGTCGAGACCACCTCGGAGGCCAACCGCGCGAGCCTGAAGGGCGCGGCCCAGGCCCCGCTGCGCGACTTCAACGTGATGCGCACAAAGGTCCCCGTTGTGCTGCTGGAAGCTATGGCCGACCCCTATGCGCGGCCGCCAAAGGGCTGGAAATGCACGCAACTTCTGGCGCTGGTCCTGCCGCTCGACGACGCGCTGGGCGCCGATCTCGACATGCCGGCGAAGGACGAGGACGACCTGCTGGCGCGCGGGCGGGGCGCGGGCCTGGGCTTCGTGGCCGGCGCGGCGGCCGACGCCATTCCGTTCCACGGCTGGGTGCGGCGGCTGTCCGGCGCCGAGCGGCACGACCATTTCGTGCAGGCCGCGATCACCGCCGGCGGGGTGCGCCGCGCCTATCTGAAAGGCCTGGGTGAATCGAGGAACTGCGAGCCGCCGGCCACGCCCTCGCACGGCCTGACCGGGACCGAAATCCCGACCCAGGACATGAAGCCCCGCTACCCGATCCGCTAGACCCTGCTCTGCAGGGTCGCCGCTTTAATTTGAAAGCCCTTCTCGTCCACTCACGTGGGGTCAACGTGAGTGGGAAGGGCTTGCCGCGCTTTGAAATCGCGCCGGAAAGGTTCCAACCGGCGCTCGGCGATGGCCGCACGGAGTTCGCTCATCAGCGCCTGGAAGAACGCCAGATTGTGCCAGGACAGCAGCACCTGTCCGAGGATTTCCTCAGATTTCACAAGATGATGCAGGTAGGCTTTCGAGTAATTCCGGGACGCGTCGCAGGCGATCGTCTCGTCCAGCGGCGCGTCGTCGTCGGCGAACCGGGCGTTCTTCAGATTGACCGACCCCTCCCAGGTCCAGGCCTGGCCGTGGCGTCCTGAGCGGGTCGGCAGCACGCAGTCGAACATGTCCACGCCGCGCGCCACGGCTTCCACGATGTCGATCGGCTTGCCGACCCCCATCAGATATCGCGGCCGCTCGGCGGGCATCATGCCCGGCGCATAGTCCAGCACCGCGCACATCGCCTCGTGTCCCTCGCCGACCGCCAGCCCGCCCAGCGCATAGCCGTCGAAGCCGATCGCCTGCAGCCGGTCGGCCGACTCGCGGCGCAGCGCCTGCGACGTCCCGCCCTGTTGGATGCCGAACAGCGCCTGGGTCTCACGCTGCCCGAACGCCGCCTTCGACCGCTCGCCCCAGCGCGCCGAGCGCCGCATGGCCTCGGCGACCCGCGCGTCATCGCTCGGCAACGGCACCAGCTCGTCCAGCTGCATTACGATGTCCGAGCCCAGCAGATCGGCCTGGATCTCGATCGACCGCTCCGGCGTCAGCTCATGGCGCGAGCCATCGATGTGGCTCTGAAACGTCACGCTTTGCTCGGTGACCTTGGCGATCTTCGACAGGGACATCACCTGGAAGCCGCCTGAGTCGGTGAGGATCGGCTTTTCCCACCGCATGAACCGGTGCAGCCCGCCCAGCCGCTTCACCCGCTCCGCCGTCGGCCGCAGCATTAGATGGTAGGTGTTGCCCAGGATGATGTCCGCCCCGGTCGCCGCCACCTGGTCGACGGTCAGCGCCTTCACCGTCGCCGCCGTGCCCACCGGCATGAAGGCCGGGGTGCGGATATCCCCGCGCGGCGTCTTCAGCAGGCCGGTGCGCGCCGGGCCGTCGGTGGCCGAAATCTCGAACGGGAAGGTCGTCACGCGGCCCTCCAGAGCAGGCTCGCATCGCCGTAGGAATAGAACCGGTAGCCGGTGGCGACCGCGTGCGCATAGGCCGCCCGCATGGTCTCCAGCCCGGCGAACGCCGAGACCAGCATGAACAGGGTCGACTTCGGCAGATGGAAGTTGGTCATCAGCCCATCCGCCGCCCGAAACCGGTAGCCCGGGGTAATGAAGATCGCCGTCTCGTCCGTGAACGGCGCCACCACGCCGTCCTCGCCCGCCGCCGATTCCAGCAGCCGCAGCGACGTCGTGCCGACGCAGATCACCCGCCCGCCGGCGCGACGCACAGCATTGACCCGCTCGGCGGTCGCCGCGTCGACCTCGCCCCACTCCGGATGCATCCGGTGCTCGGCCACCACCTCGGTCTTCATCGGCAGGAAGGTGCCGGCGCCCACGTGCAGGGTGACGAAGGCGGTCTCGACCCCGGCCTGGGCCAGCCGCGCGAACAGCTCCGTCGTGAAATGCAGGCCAGCGGTCGGCGCGGCCACCGAGCCATCCTCTTGCGCGTAGACGGTCTGGTAGTCGGCCCGGTCCTGCGCGTCCCCGGCGCGCTTGGCGGCGATATAGGGCGGCAACGGCATGGCCCCGCGCTCGGCTATGGCGGCGTCGAGATCGGGGCCCGAAAGGTCGAAGCTGAGCGTCACCTCGCCGCCCTCGCCCTTGCCAGTCAGCGTGGCGTCCAGGGCGCCCAGCAGGCAGGCCCGGTCGGAGCTTTCGCCGAACACGATCCGGTCACCCTCCGCCAGCCGCTTGCCGGGGCGCATGAACGCGGTCCAGCGGGGGCGGGCGAGCCGGCGGTGCAGCGTCGCCTCCACGGCCACCTGGCTGTCGCCTCGGTGGCGCACGCCC
>JBBQTP010000211.1:0-4913 GCA_038213205.1 Caulobacterales bacterium | reverse complement strand
CGGCCAAGGCCGGGGTCTCCATGCTGAAGAGCTAAGCCATGCTCAAGCCGCCCGTCCAGAACATCAACCGAGCCCTGTGGCGGGCGGCCCTCGAGGCCGCCGCGGGCTTCACCCCGGTCACCGCGGCGCTGTCGCGCATTTCCCAGGTGACCTTTCCCGCCCAGTTCGAACAGGACCTGACCGGGTGGCGCCTGGGGGTCAGCGCCGCCGTCAACGATCACGAGGGCCGGTTGACCACGCTTGAGGCCAAGCGGCCGACCCTCGCGCTGAGCGATGACGCCACAGCGCTGGCCAGCTGGTTGTCGCTGCAGTCCCAGGCGGGGCTCGAAGACCCGGTCGAGTACGAGGCGATGGTGGCGGCCTTTCCGGAGGCGAGCGCCCGCGACCTGCAGGACGCGGGCGCCGAGCTGGAAATGCACGGCCTGGCCACGGTGTCGAAGGCGATGGGCTATCCGCTGCTGCGGATCATCCCAAGCTACGCGCTCTACGCCTTGTTCGATCCCGTTGTTAACGAAACCTCGCCGCGAGGCGACGCGGTTAAGATCGCCAAAGCGGCGCTGGAGCTGGACAGCGGCCATGCCCCGGAGCTGGAAGCCCACCTCGGCTGGCCGCGACGCCGGTTCAACCCGGCCTTCGCGCTTCTGCTCACGCTCGCGGCCGACGGCCGTGTGCGCAAGGTCATCCAAGCCGACTATCCCAGCCTCGGCTTCGCCATGGCGGCCGAGGAGCGGGCCCGGTTCAATGCGCTGATCCGGTCGGGGACGCCGGCGGACTAGCCCAGGGGCTGGACCTGTCTCGAGGCGCCTCACGTCTTCCTTAGGGTGATGATCACCCGCTCCACGAAGACATCGGCCGCTGCCGCCGCGGACAGGATGTCGGGGATGAAATCCGCCTTGATCCGATCGGCCGCGACGCCGCTGGGCGTGGTGAGCGTCAGGATCCCGTCAGTCAAGCCCCCGAAACCGACGCGGGCGAACCAGCTGCCGAACTTGCCTTCACGCAGAATCCGCCGAAGCTCTACCGCGATCGCCAACCACTTCGGGTCCTCCGTCCCCGGCGGCGCCACCAGATCCTCGGCCAGGCGGTGGACCTGGGCCTCGCCGTCATCCACCTCGGCCGGCGGCCCCTTCGCCTTCAAGATCCGCCCGAGGTTGAACCGCAGGTCGGCCGCGCCCTTACTGGCGCCGGACAGCTTGCCGAAGTAGCCGCAGGGGTTGCGGACGTCGGGATCCTCCAGCGCGATGGCCAGCATGACCAGCACGCGGATCCCGTGCTTGCGCCAGCCCCAAAGGGTGGTCTGGTCGTTGTTCCGCTCCGGCTGCGGCAGGAAGTCCTGGGCCGCCGCCGCCACCCGGGCGAGGTCCTCTGGCGAGGCGCTGTCAGGGTTGGCGAGGAGGGCAGGGGTGACCAGCGGGGCCAGGCGGGGACACACCAGGGCGGCGGTCTTCAGCTCCTGGCGCACCATTTCTGCGTACACCGACGGGTCAGACGGAGCACCGACCGAAACCGCAGCTCTTCCCGAAGAGCTAATGACGCTGTCCGTGCGGTTTCGCTGGCGTGAGCCCGAGTCGTTCCGACCTTTGGTGTTCTCGTGCGGCGCAGCCGATCGCGGAACGGAATCATGTCGCGGCGGAGCCGTGTCTTTGCGACTCTTTCGTACAGAATAACCGAGGTTATCCTGGGACTGTTCTAGGCGCCGGAATCCCGGCGCCCGGGCGCTATATCTTGTCGGGAACACGACGTTCTCGGAATAGCTGGCCCTGCGGGCCTCCATCGCCTCGCGGATCCCGTCGTCGATCCCCTCCAGCTCGCCGAGCCTCGCCATCAACGGGCGCAGATCATAAGCCTCCACCCCGGCCGGCCGATTGGCCTTGGTGTAGTCGCGCACCAGGTAGCCTGCGGCCTCCAGGGCGCGCCGGTTGGCGCGGGCCTGGCTCTGGCTGCAGCCGAGATAGTCGGCGATCAGCGCGGTGGACGGCCAGACGCAGGCGACGTTCGCCTCGAGGCGGTCCTGGTTCAGATGCTCGACATAGAGCAGCAGCGTCATGCGCTGCGGGATGGTCAGGGTGGGCGTGCCCTTCAGCACGGCGCCGGCGACGCGGGCGATGGACTCGCCCGGGCTCCAGCGCCAGCCGTCCGCCTGGGCGCACACGTCGGAGAAGTTGTCCGCGCGCTTGGCGAAGCCGGGCCGCCATTCCTCGGAATGGGCGGTCTGCATGGTTGTCCCTTCAAGTTGGGACGAGCCGATCCACGGGCTGAGATCGTCAGATTCGGGACAAAAGAATCCCTGCCGGTCCTTGACGGGTTTTTCAACGCCGCCTATTCTGGACCAGTTATTTCGCCGCTCGTCACAAACGGCCTCTGCGATTTCCGAGAGCCTCCCGCGCCAACGGGGGGCTTTCGCCGTTTTAGGGTCTCGTCTTAGGTCACGGTGTGGATCCTCGGAGGCCCGGCGACGCCGGGCAGGAGACGCGCCGCGAGGCGCAGGTGGACCGCCGGCAGGGCCGCACGGTCAGGCGAAGTCGAGTTCAGGAAGAGGGCATCGGTCGTCCTTCGGGCTGGACGAGGCCTGGGCGGCGAGAGCGCTCTCGATCAGCCGCGAAAAGGCGTTTGGGGTCTTGACGACGAATCCGACGACGCCTAGTTTTTCCCCATCAACCCGCCTGTCCGCGGTAGATCAGAATTCTCGAAAGCCTCCGGTTGCCGCCGGGGGCTTTCGCCGTTTTAGGCCTCATCGGGCTAAGTCATCGGAACCTCGGCAAGGGCTCGCCGATCGTCCGCGCACGCGCGCGATTCGGCAGGGTGGATCGTGGGACGAGTCTGCGGGCGGGGGAACGACGCCAAAGGCGAAATACCGCCTGAAAACCCGCTCTTAAGGCCCTCCAGGTGGGTTGCTCCGAATCGGGAATCGGAGGGTGGACAAGGGACTCAGTCCCCCTTCGCCTTGATTCCGGTCTCTGGCTTGAGCGCCGCCTCGGCCTTGCGCCAGGCCTGGAAGCCCCGGTCGGTTTCGATGAAGGCGTGCAGCACCCCGGCGACCATCGGCTCCAACTCGATCGGCTTGCCGTTCAGCGCCTTGTAGGCCCGCTGATAATCGGAGAGCTCGACCGCCGCAGGCCCCTTCAATCGCACCTTCACCTCGACCACCTTCTCCTCAAGGTCGATCTCAGGCAGGGCGAGCTTGTGCGGGGGTTTGGCCATGGCGGTCTCCTTCAGGGCTGGGGCAGGCTGCGGGCGATCGCCGCGCAGGCGAAGTCGGTGATCTTGAGATTGAGGCTAGCTGAGCGCCCGCGCAGGCGCTCACAGAGCTCCGTGCTCAAGCGGATGGTGACCTGACGCTTTGGGCCGCGCACGGCGGCGAACATGACATCGTCGCCGCCATCGAGGGCGTCGAGCAGGGCCACGAAGGCGGACGCATAGTCGGCCTGCAGGGCGCCGCGGGGCTTGTCGCGGTTGGCGTCCACCATCCGTTGGTGCAGCGCGGCCGGGAGGAAGAGACCCAGCTTGCAGGGCGCGTCCGAGCCAATCCGCCATCCTATGGGTAGGGCGCCAGGATCATGTCCTTGTTGACCAGCACGCGGAGCGGCCAGCCGGCGCGGACCTTGATCGTCGGTTGCCGATTGAGATCCCGGGACGTGATCTGCTGGCCCACCTGGGTGGCCTCGTTGGAGACCCCACTGCTGGCGCTGTTCAACACCAGGCTGCCAGAGGAGCGCGCCGAGGCGTCCTGAGCGGAGGCGGCGCCAACCGAGAACACGGTGGAAAGCAGGGTCCCGCGGGCGATCTGCCAGAAGTGGCCGTCCACCTGATCGTGAAGGCCCGAGGCGCCGGTGAGGTCCGAGCCCTCCATGGCCCCGATGTTGATCGAACGCCCGTTGGGCATGACGATCCTGTTCCAGGCGACCAGGGCGCGCGCCTGACCGGAGGCTATCTGGCTGTCGTACTGTCCGATCAAGCGCGAGCCTTGGGGGATCAGCACGGTCCGGCCTGTGATGTGATCGTACACCGGCTCGGTGACCTGGGCGATGATTTCGCCCGGCAAGTCGGAGTTGATCGCGGTGAGCAAGGCGGCCGGAATCACCGTTCCGGCCTTCACCTCCCACGGGCTGATCGGCCCGATCAGCGGTTTAGCGAGATAATCGTCCAGCTTGGCGTTGGCTACGAACTGCTGTTTGGCGCCCTGGCCGTTGGTCGGCTGAACGTCGGCCGCCGAAGTTGCGGCGGCGGCGGGCAGGGGCGGCCCGCTGGCCTGAGCGAAGCCGACGGGCGTTGGCGCGGCCTGGGCAGCGGGGGCGCTCGGCGGCGGCCCCACAGTCGCGCCGGCGAAGAACGGGGAAGCGGTGCGCGCGGCTTCGGCCTGTTGCCGTGCCTGTTGCACGGCGGGATCGACCGGGCGCGGCGGCGGGGCTGCCCCCAAGGGGCCGAGCTGGGTCCCAGGCGGGGGGAGGGACGCGGTTCCGGGCGCGCCGATCGCCTGGACTGCAGGGTCGCCGTAGCCCTTAGCGTATTTGTCGGAGAAGGCCGGGGTGGAGGGTCCGACATCGTTCTGGCTCTGGGCGTCGGGCTTCTTGGCCGGGCCCTTGCCCGCCCCGCCGAACCCGACCCAGAAGCCAGTGGCGACGAGGGCGGCGAGTACCGCCGCGCCGGCGATCAGATAGCGGCGATTCCAGCGCGTCACCGGCGTGCGCGGTGCGGCCAGCACGCTGTCGGCCGAGGCCTTGGGGGTCCGAGGCGAGGTTTCCAGCGGCGGATCAGGGGGCAAAAAGCTCATGCCTAGGCTCAGGACTCATAGCCAGAAGAGCACGGTAGCGGCGAGTGCGATGGCGGACAGGAAGACGGTCGGGCATCGATCGTATCGGGTTGCGACGCGCCGCCAGTCCTTGAGCCTGCCGAACATGATCTCGATTCGGTTT
>JBBQTP010000210.1:0-4951 GCA_038213205.1 Caulobacterales bacterium | reverse complement strand
GGCATGAGGAAGCCGCGACGACCACCGGGCTGCAGGACCGCTATCACCTCTGCTTCGCGCTCGGAAAGGCGCTGGAGGACCGGGGCGAGCATGCGCAGTCGTGGTCGTTCTACGAGCGCGGCAATGCGCTCAAGACGTCGGAGAGCCACTACCGGCCCGAGGTCATGGAGACCAACAGTCGCGAACAGATTCGCGTCTGCACGCCGGCATTCTTCGCCGAGCGCCACGGCTGGGGAGATCCGCGGCCCGACCCGATCTTCGTGCTGGGCTTGCCGCGCGCGGGCTCGACCCTGCTGGAGCAGATCCTGGCCTCGCACTCGCAGGTCGAAGGGACGCAGGAGCTGTCCAACGTCCAGCGGTTCACGCTCGACCTCCAGGGCCGCGATCCGGACCCCGATCATCCGCGATATCCCGGCTCGCTCGCGGACCTGACGGCCAGCGATGTCCGCCGGCTGGGCGAGACCTATCTGACGGATACGCAGGTCTATCGGACCGGCAAGGCGTTCTTCATCGACAAGATGCCGAACAACTTCCGCCACATCGGCCTGATCCACCTGATGCTTCCGAACGCGCGGATCATCGATGCGCGGCGCGAGCCCATGGCCTGCTGCTTCTCGAACCTGAAACAGCTGTTCGCCCAGGGGCAGGAATTCACCTACAGCGCCGAGCACATCGCCCGCTACTACCGCACCTACCTCGACCTGATGGCGCATTGGCACGCGGTGCTGCCTGGACGCGTCCTGCGGGTGCATCACGAGGACGTCGTCGACGACCTGGACGGCAGCGTGCGGCGGTTGCTGGACCACTGTGGTCTGCCGTTCGAACCGGCCTGCGTCGCGTTCCATCAGACCCAGCGCAGCGTACGGACACCGAGTTCCGAGCAGGTGCGCCAGCCGATCTTCCGCGACAGCCTGGATCAGTGGAAGGCCTACGAGCCCTGGCTGGCGCCGCTGAAGGCCGCGCTCGGCGACGCGGTGCTCCGCTATCGCGACGCGCCCGCATGAAGCCCGCCTGCGTCGCCCTTGCGCCAGGGGCCGACAGTCCCCTCGCTCGCCGCTACCGGCGGTTAGGAAAGCGCAGGGCGCCGCATGGATCACTCTGGCCGGAAGACGCAAAAAGCGCGCGTCATCCGGGTGTGAGGCCGAACTCGCGCATGGCCGGGACGAAGTTGACGTTGTCGTGGTTGTCCCGGGTCAGCTTGATCAGCGCGAAACGCTGCAACTCGCCCAGCCGCCGCCAGGCAGCGTTCGAAGGCGGCGTCACCCCCGCGGCCCTGGCGAAGGTGGTCACCATCGGCGGTGGCGCGGAAGCTTCCTCCCACAGGGGCGCCGGCGGGTCGGCGAGCGGCTTGGCCGCCTCCTGCGCCCGCACGGCGATCAGGGCGACCAGGGCCTCGCGGTAGGCCGCGACCTCCGCCGGGGCCCGGCACGGCGCCTCCAGCAGGCGCTGCCGGTCGTCACGGGTGAACCGGCTCCATTGGCGAAGGGAGAGCTTGATCGCGCAGCGATCCAGCTTCAGCCGCACGGCCATCGGCACGCATCGCAGAGTGGCCACGAAATCGCTTTCGAAGGCGAACAGCTGGGTGTCGCTCATAACCGCTGGCTCCTGAAGGCTTGGCCATGGTCGCACCGGTCAGCGAGACGAACGTCCGCGCGAGCCGCCACCTCGCCTATCAGCAGCACGACTGGCCCGGTGGGCCCGACCGCCGCCACTGCCTCGGCCAAGCCGCCGAGCGTGCTGGCGATGGCCCGGGCGTTGGGATGTCCCGCGTTCTCGACAGCGATCGCTGGGGTGGCGGCGGACCGTCCCTGGCCGGTGAGACGCTCGGCGACAGCGGCGATCTGGTCGCGGCCCATGTAGAGCGCCAGGGTCGTCTGTGGGTCCGCCGCCGCCGTCCAGCCACCGTCTGACAACGCACCGTTGGTCACGGTAGCGGTGGAGAATAGCACCCGGCGCGCTTCGCCCCGATGAGTGAGCGGGAAGCCAAACTGGGCGGCTGCGGCGCAGGCTGCTGTGATCCCAGGCACGACCTCGGTCTCGACGCCGTGGGCGAGCAGGAAGGCCGCCTCTTCGCCAACCCGGCCGAAGATCGACGGATCGCCGCCCTTTAGGCGCACCACCTCGAGCCCACGGCGGGCGAGGCGCAGCATCAGGCGATTGATGGTCTGCTGGGCCATGCTGGCGCGGCCCGCTCGCTTGCCGGTCTGGATTTTCAGGCAGGCGGCCGGCGCGAGCGCCAGCACCTCCGGTGCGATGAGGGCGTCATAGAGCACCGCCTGGGCAGTCTCGATGGCTCGCAGCGCCCGGATGGTCAGCAGATCGGCGGCACCAGGCCCCGCGCCCACCAGACGGACCCGGCCCGATCTGTCAGGAGATTTGATGTTATGCGGCATGGCGAACGCCTTCCTTGGCGGCAACGAGCAGGCGGGCGATCTCCGGGCGGCAGGAGCCGCAGGCGGAGCCGGCGCCGGTGGCCTCGCCGATGGCGTCAACGGTCGCGCAGCCTTCCGCGATAGCGGTCTCGATCCGGCCGGCGCGTACGCCGCGGCAGGCGCAGAGCGCCGGACCGGTTTCCAGCGCCACGTCCGGCTGGCGGCCTATCAGCAGGGCCACGCGGTCGCTGGCCGTCAGGCGATCGGCGGCGAACAGTTCGGCCAGCCAGTCGCGCGGCGGCAGCACCCCGGAGGTGGTGAAGAAGATCACCCGGTTGAGGCGATCGCCCTCCAGCCAGGCTTCGCGAAGCACGCCGGTCGCCGCGTCGTCGAAGCGCAGAACATCGCCGCCGAGCTTGCCGGTAAGCGCCCTCAACAGGACGGCGCGCTCGCGGTCGTCGCCGCGGCCGGCGAACTCGTGGAGCTTGCACGCGCTGTGCGGAATGCGCCGCCAGACCAGATCCAGGCCTTCCGGCGCCCGCCAAGCCGTGCGCGCCAGAAGGAAGCCGCGCCAGGTCTCGCGATAGGGCCGCGCGCGAGCCGGCGTGTGCTTGAATTCCGGTTGTCCCGAGCGGGCGTCCCGCTTCGCCGCCACCAGCGGATTGGCCCGGCCGGACGGCGCGTAGGCGTTCGTCCAGTGCATCGGCATGAAGACGGACCCCGGCCGCTGGCGGTCGCTCAGCCTGGCCACGGCGACCGCCTCACCCTGAGCGGTCTGCACCCGGGTCAGCGCGCCTTCGCCGATCCCCAAAGGCGCGGCGTCGGCGGGGTGGATCTCCACATAGGGCTCCGGCGCGTGGCGGCAGAGCTCCGGCGCCAGGCCGGTGCGGGTCATGGTGTGCCAGTGGTCGCGCACGCGCCCGGTATTCAGCGACAGCGGGAAGGTCGGGCTAGGCGCCTCAGCCGGCCCGCCGGCGGCCGCAACGACCATGCGGGCTCGCCCGTCCGGTGTCTGGAACCGTCCGTCGGCAAACAGCCGCGCCGTGCCGCCCTCAGCGGTGACCGGCCACTGGATCGGCTCCAGAGCCTCGTAGACATCGGGAGTCAGGCCGGCGAGCGGACCGAGGTTCAGCATCCGGTCGGCGTTCTCGTAGGCGCTCAGCCGCGCCCACTCGCGGAACACCTGGGCCGGGCCGCGCCAGCCGAAGCCGTCGCCAAAGCCCATGGCGGTCGCCACATCGGCGATGATCCGCCAGTCGGCTCGCGCTTCGCCCGGCGGATCGAACAGCCGCCTCTGCCGGCTGATGCGCCGCTCCGAATTGGTGACCGTGCCGTCCTTCTCGCCCCAGGCCAAGGCTGGGAGCTTCACATGCGCCAGCGCCAAGGTGTCGGTCTCGGCCATGCAGTCGGAGGCGACGACGAACGGGCAGGACTGCAGCGCCGCCCGCACCCGGTCCGCGTCCGGCAGGCTGACCGCAGGATTGGTGGCCATGATCCAGATCGCCTTGATCCGGCCGTCGGCCACCGCCTCGAACATGTCGATAGCCTTGAGGCCCGGCCCCGAGGCGACCCGCGGCGCGCCCCAGAACCGGGCCAGCCGCGCGCGGGACGGCTCGTCGAAATCCATGTGGGCGGCCAATGTCGTGGCCATGCCGCCGGTCTCACGGCCGCCCATGGCGTTGGGTTGGCCGGTGATCGAGAACGGGCAGGCGCCGGGCTTGCCGATACGGCCGGTGGCCAGATGGACATTGAGGATCGCCGAACCCTTGGCGACGCCGTGCGCCGACTGGTTGGCGCCCATCGAGAACAGACTGACCGTGCGCGGCGTCTCGGCGAACCAGCGGAAGAAGGTCTCCAGGTCGTCGGCGTCGACGCCGCAGTCGGCCGCCACGGCGTAGACCGACTGGTCGACCCGGCCAAGCTCAGCCTCCACCTCAACGAACCCCGCCACGTGGGCGGCGATGTAGCCGCGATCCACGGCGCCGCGCCGCATTAGATCGGCCAGCAAACCGTTCCACAGCCGCACGTCGCTCTGCGGGGCCAGCGGCAGATGCAGATCCGCCGCCTCGGCGGTGTCAGTGCGGCGCGGGTCAATGACCACATGGCGTTGGCCGCGCGCCCTCGCCGTCTCCATCCGCCGGTAGAGCACCGGATGGGTCCAGGCGGCGTTGTGGCCGGAGAACACCACCAGGTCGGCGAGGTCCACGTCGTCATAGCAGCCTGGCACCAGATCGGCCCCGAACGCCAGCTTGTGAGCCACCACCGCCGAGGCCATGCAGAGCCTGGAGTTGGTGTCGATGTTCCCCGAGCCGATGAAGCCCTTCATCAGCTTGTTGGCGGCGTAGTAGTCCTCGGTGAGCAGCTGACCGGAGACGTAGAAGGCCACCGAGTCCGGGCCGTGCCGGGCGATGGTCTCGGAGAACCGACCGGCGACGCGGGCGATGGCCTCGTTCCACGACGCCCGCCGCGCGCCGATCATCGGATGCAGCAGCCGCCCTTCCAGGCCGACGGTCGAACCCAGGGCCGCACCCTTGGAGCAGAGTCGGCCAAAGTTTGCCGGGTGGGTCTGGTCGCCCTCG
>JBBQTP010000209.1:0-4962 GCA_038213205.1 Caulobacterales bacterium | reverse complement strand
GAAGGCGGCGCCCAGGGCGCCATAGGTGCGCGGCACGGCCAGGCCGTTCTTGATGCCGGCCGCCCAGTCCTGGGCGGCGCGCTGGTCGCGGAATTCCTTGTCCAGCATCTTCGGAGTCATGTTGCGGTTGGCCAGCAGGCGCTGGAAGGTCTGTTTGTCGAAGCGGCCGGTGATCGGGTCGAAGAAGTCCGGGATCTTCTCGATCTGCTCCAGGATCAGCTTGTCGGACGGCCGCACGCCGATCCTGCTCAGCAGTTCGGAGAACGCCTCGCGGGTGGCCAAGCCGTTGAGCACGATCTGGTCCAGGTGGTTGGCCTCGGCCACATCCTGCGGAATCGGCTGGCCGCCGTTCTGCTGCTCGATGCCCTTCTTGTAGTCGTCGTAGGTGCGCTTGAATTCGTTGGAGTCGATCTTGCGCGACCCCGCGCTGATGACCTCGTCGCCCTTGATCGCCTGGAAGCCGTAGCGGCTGATCCCGAAGGCGCCCATCGACAGGATCAGCAGCCCGAAGATGATCTTGGCCACCCAGGATTTGGCGAAAGCGCGGAAAGCAGTGAGCATCTAGGTCCTTTCCCGGGGTCGGGCGTGCGCGCCGGTATATTGAGGGGCCATGCCTCGGGCAAGCATGTGCCTCTGGGCGCGTGACAGCCGTCGCGGCTTGCCTTAACCGCGCAACCCAGTCCCAAGGGGCTCACAAACAAGGGAGGGCCGATGCCCGGGCCGCAGCCGCTGATCGCTGGAAACTGGAAGATGAACGGCCTGGCCGCGTCCCTGGACGAGGCGAGGGCGGTGGCCTCCGGGATCGGCGCGACACGGGCGCGGGTGGCGCTGTGCCCGTCTGCGACCCTGGTGGCGCCGATGGCGGCAGCGCTCTCCGGGACGGCCGTGGAGGTCGGCGGGCAGGACTGTCACGCGGAGGCCTCGGGCGCATTCACCGGCGAGGTGGCGGCCGAACAGTTGGCGGACGCCGGTGCGATTCTGGTGATCGTCGGCCACTCCGAGCGACGCGCGGGGCACGGCGAAACGGATGCAGCTGTGGCGGCGAAGGCACGGGCCGCCCTGCGCGCGGGGCTGGAGCCGATCGTCTGCGTCGGTGAGACCCTGGAGCAACGCAAGGGCGGCGAGGCCCTGGCGGTCGTGACCGGGCAGGTGCGCGGCTCGCTGCCGGCCGAACTGGCGGGGACGCCGTTTTCCGTGGCCTACGAGCCGGTCTGGGCGATCGGCACCGGGCTCACGCCAACCACGCCTGAGATCGAGGAGGTCCACCGGGCTATCCGCGCGACGCTGGTGGAGATGTTCGGTGAGGGCGGGCGCGCGGTCGCGATCCTCTATGGCGGTTCCGTGAAGCCTGCCAACGCCGCCGAAATCCTGCACGCCGACGAGGTCGGCGGCGCGCTGGTGGGCGGGGCCTCCCTGAAAGCGCGGGACTTCCTCGCGATCATCCAGGCGGTCTAGGATCGCGGCATGAAATTCCGCACGACGATCCTGCAGGGCGGGAAAAACATCACCGGGATCCACGTGCCCGATGACGTGGTGGAGGGCCTCGGCGCTGGCAAGCGGCCGCCGGTTAAGGTGACCCTGAACGGCTACACCTATCGCAACACCGTCGCCGTGATGGGTGGCCGCTTCATGGTGGGGGTCAGCGCCGATGTGCGGGCGGCTTCGGGCGTGAACGGCGGCGACGAGCTGGAGGTCGAGATCGTGCTCGACGACCAGCCGCGTGTGCTCGACGTCCCGGCCGATTTCCAGGCCGCGCTGGACGCAGAGCCAGTGGCCAAGACCGTGTTCGAGAAGCTGTCCCATTCCAACAAGCGCCGCCACATCGACCCGCTGGCGCAGGCTAAGGCGCCTGAGACCCGCGCCCGGCGTATCGCCAGGTCCGTGGCAGAGTTGAAGGGTTAGAGCAGAAGCCCGAACACGCGGCAGTCGCGGCGTTCGCCGTCCTTGAGGATGTGGCCGCGCAGCAGGCCTTCCTCGGAGAAGCCTAGTTTCTGCAGCAGCACTTCGGAGCGGCGGTTGCCCAGGTGGGTGCGGGCCGCCAGCTTGCGCACCCCGCTGACGCCGGCGAAGGCGATCACCGCCTGCATGGCCTCCTGCGCGTAGCCCTGGCCCCAGGCCTCGCGGCCCAGCATGAACCCCACCTCGGCGCGATGGTGCCAGCGGTCGATATCGGAGAGGTCGCACGAGCCCAGGAAGCCGCCATCCGCCAAGGTCCGCATGCCCCAGTACATGGCCTCGCCGACCTGCATGCGCTCGACCTGGCTGGCGATGATCTGGGTGACGATATCGGGGTCGTCGATCTCAGCCACGTCCCAATAGGCCATGACCTCGGGGTCGCCCATTATCGGGTAGATGTGCGTGGCGTCGGACGGCCGCAATGGGTCCAGTCGTAGGCGCTCGGTCTCGAGGATCGGGAGGTGGCTGGGGTCCAGAATCATCGGGGCTGGCCAAGGGTTGGACTGGGGCGTGCGGCGCACTAGCTATGGTCTTACGGCGGTCGCGGTGATAGAGCCCCCGCTGCAATTTCGGCCGGGTTTAGCTTCGGCCCAGTAACTTCCGCCCGCCGTGCTGCCTGGAAAGTCGTCTGATGCTTCTGAACCTGCTGCTGGTCATCGAGGTGATCGTTGCTTTGTTCCTGGTCGTCGTGGTGCTCCTTCAGCGTTCCGAGGGCGGCGGGCTGGTCACTGGTGGCACGGGTTCGCTGATGTCCGTGCGCGGTGCGGGCGACCTGCTGACCCGCACGACCTGGATTCTCGGCACTGTGTTCTTCGTCCTGGCCCTGCTGCTGACCATCGTCGCCGGCCGTCAGCGCGGCGCGTCCTCGGTTGTCGATCGGCTGAAGGTCAATGCGATCAACCCGGCCGAACTGACCAGGCAGGCCCCGCAGCCGCCGGCCGGCGCCGCCCAGCCCGGCCCCGCCGGTAGCGCGCCGTCGCCGCTGCAGGCCCCCACGCCCACGATCAACAGCCCGTTCGGCGCGCTACCGGCCGCCCAATCGGCGCCGGCGCAAGCCGCGCCTGTCCAGCCGGCGATCGCGCCGACGGCGCCCGCGAAAAAGTAAGGGCCCTGGGTCGCTATGACCTGGGGATAGACGCGAATCGCCGCGCGCCGGATGTCCGAATCGCGGCTACTCTGGACGCCCATGGCCCGGTACATTTTCATCACCGGCGGCGTGGTCTCCTCCTTGGGTAAAGGTCTCGCGTCCGCCGCTCTTGGCGCCCTGTTGCAGGCGCGCGGCTACAAGGTCCGCCTTCGGAAACTCGACCCCTATCTCAACGTCGATCCGGGCACGATGAGCCCGACGCAGCACGGCGAGGTGTTCGTCACCGATGACGGGGCGGAGACCGACCTGGACCTGGGCCACTACGAGCGGTTCACCGGCGTCAACGCCACGCGCAACGACAACATCACCACCGGCCAGATCTACAAGACGATCATCGAGAAGGAGCGGCGGGGCGACTATCTCGGCGCCACCGTCCAGGTGATCCCGCACGTCACCGGCGAGATCAAAGACTTTATCCTCAGCGATCCGGGCGAGGGCGTCGATTTCGTCCTGGTCGAGGTCGGCGGCACGGTGGGCGACATCGAGGGGTTGCCGTTCTTCGAGGCCATCCGCCAACTCGGCCAGGAGCTGCCGCGGGGCGACGCCTGCTTCATCCACCTGACGCTTCTGCCCTACATCAAGACGGCCGGCGAGATGAAGACCAAGCCCACGCAGCACTCGGTGAAGGAGCTGCGCTCGATCGGCATCCAGCCGGATATCCTGCTCTGCCGCTGCGAGATGCCGATCCCGGAGGGCGAGCGGAAGAAGCTGGGACTGTTCTGCAACGTGCGGCCCAGCGCCGTCATCCAGGCGATGGATTCATCGAGCATCTACGCGGTGCCGCTCGACTATCACGAGCAGGGGCTGGACGAGGAGGTTCTGGACGTCTTCGGCCTGAAGGCCGTGGCCCCGGCGCCGGACCTGACCCGGTGGGAAAGCATCGCCCACACGCTCAGCCACCCGGACGGCGAGGTGAACATCGCCGTGGTCGGCAAGTACACCGCGCTCACCGACGCGTACAAATCCCTGATCGAGGCCCTGATCCACGGGGGTGTCGCCAACAACGTGCGGGTGAAGCTGGAGTGGATCGAAGGCGAGGTCTTCGAGACCGAAGAGGCGATGATCGCCGAGCGACTCACCAATGTGCACGGCGTGCTGGTGCCAGGCGCCTTTGGAGAGCGTGGCTCGGAGGGCATGATCCGCTCGGTCCGGTTCGCCCGGGAGCACGGCATTCCCTACTTCGGCATCTGCTTCGGCATGCAGATGGCTATGATCGAGGCGGCGCGGAACCTGGCCGGCATCCACCAGGCGTCTTCCTCGGAGTTCGGCCCCACCTCCGAGCCGATCGTCGGCCTGATGACCGAATGGACCAAGGGCAACGACAGGGAGTTCCGCAGCGAAGGCGGCGAACTCGGCGGCACCATGCGCTGCGGGGCCTATGAGGCGGTGCTGACGCCCGGCAGCCGGGTGGCCGAAATCTACGGGACCCCGACCATCTCCGAGCGCCATCGCCACCGCTACGAGGTCAACATCGGCTACCGCGAGGCCATCGAGAGCACGGGCCTGAAGTTCACCGGGCTGTCGCCCGACGGTGTCCTGCCGGAGCTCTGCGAGCGGATTGACCATCCGTGGTTCATCGGCGTCCAGTTCCACCCGGAACTGAAGAGCCGGCCCTTCGACCCGCACCCGCTGTTCGCCAGCTTCATCGGCGCGGCGCGTAGCCGGAGCCGGCTGGTCTAGAGGAGGCCCTGGCGCGTGGCGACGGCATCATGCCCTGGGCGGATGGTCACACCCGCCGACCTGCGCCGCATCGCGCTCGCCCTGCCTGAAGCCTATGAGGATGCGCACCGCCGCCGCCCGGCCTTCCGCGTCCAGGCGCGGATTTTCGCCATGCTGGGTGTGACCGGCAACGTGTCGCT
>JBBQTP010000208.1:0-5005 GCA_038213205.1 Caulobacterales bacterium | reverse complement strand
ACGCGGCGTCAGGTCTGCGCGGTCGGGGTCGAGCTGCAGGTCATGGGCGGCGGCGCGCAGGAAGCCGGGCGTGATCTGGAAGAACACCAGCTCGCAGGAGCCGTGGTCCTCCCACACGCCGGAGACGCCGGCCGGCTGGATGGTCACGTCGCCGAACGACTGCATGTGGTCGAGGCTCTTGCCGTCGAGGCGGCACCGGGCGCGGACCAGCTCGCGGGAGGTCTGCACGAACACCCGGTGGTCGGACCAGACGCCGGTGTCGTAGACGCCCGCCTGGTTACGCACCAGGCTGGCGCTGAGGCCGTTGAAGGCGGCGCGGCCCAGGTAACGAGTGACGGGCGGGCCGTCGGGGTTGCGGGCGTGGAGGTTGCCGTCGGCCACGGTCAGGCCCTCGCCAAAACGGGAGTCGGGGCCACGGCCACAGCGCGCGAGGTGGCCAGGATCCAGGCGGCGGAGCTGAGCGTGACGGCGATGAACAGCATGGTGAGCTCGAAACGGTCGCCGGGATGGGCCGCGACCCGGGGGATATGCACCAGCAAGACGAAGGAGGTCATCATCGCGGCTTCGATAGCCGCCGCCCAACGGCGCCGGACGCCTAGAAGCAACGCAAGTCCGCTCAGCGCATGGATCGCGCCGGTCAGGTAGGCGAAGCCGATACGCATCGGCAGCCAAGCCGGGACCATGGTCGCGGTGAACGTGGCGTACTGGAAATGGGTGCAGCCGAAGACCACGTAACAGCCGCCCATCACCCAGATGGCGACCCTCGCGGACTGGCCACTGAGTTCGCGGAAGGCGACGAAAGCCCCGCTGGCCATGGCCAGCGCCTCGCAGACCGCATTCCAGCTGGCGAAGTCGATGGGTTTGGCCGCCGCGCGGGGCAGATGCAGGACGATGACCCAGAGGCCAATGAACACAGCGGCGATGAGCGCGCCCCAGGCCCGCGTCCGGGGCGGCAGCAGCAAGCCGCCCGCCGCCAGCAGGATCAGGCCCGAGACCGTGCCCATCGCGGCGCGGTCCGGCCAGGTCTTGGGGACCGGCTCCCACTGGAAGGCGACGTCGTGGGCGATCACCGACAGGACGCCCAGGCCGATCAGCCCCACGGCCATGCCGAGCACGGCCAGGAACGCGAAATCGGGTCGTTTCATCTAGATACTCACGCAGACGGACGGTTGAGCCGCCCTCGTCTTGAGCATCCTGGGCGCGCGGCGACAGCGGCGCTTGGGGTTTCTTGCGCGATTGTCCGACCCGTGATCTGTCGGCGCTGACAGCCGTTTCCGTTCAAGGGCCAAGCCCCGTGCCAAAGTCTGTACACGCCGCCCCGCTCTGCCTCGAACTGGGCGGTCCGACGCTCTCCACCACCACCGCCTCCTATGCCGCCGGCGAGGCGCGCTGCCAGGCCGGGCCAGACGGGACCGTGCCCGAGCGGCGTTATGCGGGGCCGGCGATCGGCGCGGTGATCTCCGGAGTGTTCGACTATCGCGCGCAGAACGGCCGCGGGCTGGCGGCGCCGGGCTCGATCGTGTTCGCCAACGGCGGTGAGGCCTTCAGCTGCCGCCACCTGGACACGGCGGGAAACCGCCGCGCGGTGATCGCGCTGAACCCGCAGACCCTGCGCGAAGTCGCCAACGACTGCGGCTTCGAGGACCCGAGTTTCGAGGTGGCGGTGCTGCCGGCATCTCGGCGGGCCACCGCCTTCTACGGCGCGATCCGCAAGGCCGCCGCCGGCGTCCTGCCCGAGGACGGGGTGATCGAGCTGATGGGCGAGGCGCTCAGGCTGGCCGGCGGCGCCGCCCCTGCCGCAATCGCACCGGCCGAGCGGGCCCGGGTGCTGGCCGTCGCGCGGCGGCTGGATCAGGCCTACGGCGAGCCGGTGACGCTGGGCGAGATGGCCAGCTGGGCCAATCTCAGCCGCTATCACTTCGTGCGCGTGTTCCGCGCCGTGGTTGGCGACAGCCCGCACCAATATCTGATCGGCGCGCGGCTGCGCGCGGCGGCCGACCGGCTGCTGGACACCCGCGAGCCGGTGACCGAGATCGCGCTGGGCGTCGGCTTCAACGACCTGTCGCACTTCCACGCAACGTTCCGGCGCGCGTTCGGCGTCTCGCCGCGCGCCTGGCGCAAGGCCGCCTGACGCTCTGGCGCCCGCGGGCGGCTCCGTGGTCCTTGCGGTTGCCGCTTAGCCGAGAAGCCAAGGGCCCTGCGGCCAGTTTTCTACCCCTGCTACCAGGCGCCGACATTGGGCATCGAGGCCCAGGGTTCGATCGGCGGCAGGGCCGGGCCGGCCTGCAACAGCTCAATGGAGATGTTGTCCGGCGAGCGGACGAAGGCCATGCGCCCGTCGAGCGGCGGGCGATTGATAACCACGCCCTTGTCCTTCAGCCGCTGGCAGAGCGCGTAGATGTCGTCGGTGGCGTAGGCCAGGTGTCCGAAGTTGCGGCCGCCCTCGTAGGCTTCCGGGTCCCAGTTGAAAGTCAGCTCAACCGTAGGCGCCCGTCCGGCCTTCACCGCGTCCTCGTCGCCGGGCGCGCCCAGGAACACCAGCGTGAAGCGGCCGCCCTGATTCTCGGTGCGCGAAATTTCCACCAGACCCAGCTTGTCGCAGTAGAACGCCAGCGAGGCGTCGAGGTCTGTGACGCGAACCATGGTGTGAAGATATTTCACCTGCGGTTATCCCTTACTTTGTAAGCTGAGACATGGAGTCACGCTGCGCAGACAGCGGCTACATGCTCGTGTGAGTTGTTGCGAACCAGCATAACCGGCCCCGCGCCTTCCTGTCCGCGATTTCATTTGCGCTGGCGTAACGGCGCCATCAGATGCGTCGATAACCCCTAAAATGGGGGCTGCGCGTGTGGGTTTTGCTGATTCGCGCGAGCTGTAGGGGATTGGGAACAGCTTGATGCAGTTGAAGCCGCAGTACCTGTTTGTGGTTGTGGTGGTGGGGGTCGTCGCCCTCTACTTCATCGTGCGCAGTCTGCTGGGCATCGGCCACTCCGAAACAGCCCAGGCCAAGATCGCGCCGCCGACCGGTGCGCCCAGCGTCCAGGTCAAGCTGGTTCCCGAGGTTCAGCGGCAATACGACCTGGTGGTGCGCGGCCGAACCCAGGCGACGCGGACGGTGGTGGTGCGTTCCGAAACCGCCGGCGTAGTGTCTGGCGCGCCGGTGCTGCAGGGCACGGCGGTGAAGCAGGGCGAGGTGCTCTGCCGGCTGGCGGTGGACGCCCGCCAGGCGAGCCTCGACCAGGCCCGAGCGGCCAAGAAGTCGGCCGAGCTGACACAGCAGCAGAATTCCGAACTGGCCAAAAAGGGTTTCCGCTCGCCGATCCAGGTGCTGCAGGCCCAGGCCGGGCTCGACGCCTCCACCGCGGCGGTGCGCCAGGCCGAGATCGCGCTCGGCCAGGTGAACATCAAGGCGCCGTTCGCCGGCGTCTTCGACCACCGCGACGCCGAGGTCGGCGCCTATCTGGCGCCCGGCCAGCCGTGCGGCACGATGATCGAGCTCAACCCCCTGCTGGTGGTCGGCGATGTGCCAGAGACCGAGGCAGCCAGCCTGAAGGTCGGCGCGCCGGCCTCGGCGCGGTTGGTGTCGGGCCAGGTGCTCTCGGGCCGCATCCGCTACGTGGCCCGCGAAGCCGACCCGCAGACCCGGACCTATCATCTGGAAATCGCCATCCCGAACTCGAACCTGGGGGTCCGCTCGGGCCTCTCGGCCGAGATGCATATCGGCACGGGTTCGGGCCCGGCGCACCTGACGCCCGTGTCGGCCCTGGTGCTGGACTCGGCCGGCCGCCAGGGCGTGCGCTATGTCGCCGCCGACGGCCGCGTGGCCTTCGCCGCGATCACCGTGGTCGAGGAAAGCCCGCAGGGCCTGTGGGTGAAGGGCCTGAACGGGCCGGTGCAATTGATCGTCGTCGGGCAGTCCTACGTCGCCGACGGCCAGAAGGTTCGCGTCGCCCAGGCGCCTTAGGCGTCCGGCCGGCCGTTTCACTGCGGGCCCACCGCCCGCACTGTCGTGAAACGGTCTTTGTGAAAGAGATTTTGAGCCTGTCCGGCGGAATGGCTCGGGAGAAATGAGATGATCGGTGCGCTGATCGACGGAGCCATCAAACGGCGCAAGGTGGTGCTGGGCGTCACCCTGATCGCCTGCATCTTCGGCTTCTTCTCCTACCTCGCCATGCCGCGCGAGGCGCAGCCGGATATCGACCTGCCCTACATCTCGGTGATCGTGCCGTTCCCGGGCGTCAGCCCGGAAGACGCCGAGCGCCTGCTGGTCAAGCCGCTGGAGGTCCAGCTGCAGACCATCCAGGGCATCAAACACATGAACGCTGTGGCCCGGCAGGGCCTGGCGGTCGTGACCCTGGAGTTCGAGCCGGACTTTCCCAAGCAGAAGGCGTTGGACGACGTCCGCTCCAAGGCCGACCTAGCGCGCGGTCGCTTCCCGCCCGACGCCGAGCCGCCGATCATCCAGGAGCAGAGCTTCGCCGATCGCCCGATCATCGGCGTGGTGCTGCACGGCCAGGCGCCGGAGCGCGAGCTCGCCCGCATCTCCAAGAGCCTGAAGGAGCGCCTCGAGGCCTCGCCCGGCGTGCAGGAAGCCTTCGAGAGCGGCGCACGCGAAGGGATGCTGGACGTGACCATCGATCCCCTGCGCATGGAGGCCTACAACGTCACCGCCAGCGAATTGGCGGGCGTGATCGCGCGCAACAACCAGCTGGTGCCGGCCGGCAACCTGCGTTCCGGTGCCGGCCAGTTCGCCGTGAAAATCCCCGGCGTGGTGCAGAAGCCCGCCGACATCCTGGCCCTGCCGATCAAGAAGAACGGCGACCGGCTGGTGACCATCGGCGACATCGGCAATGTGCGCCGGACCTTCAAGGAGCCGGCCTTCATCACCCGCTACAACGGCCAGCAGGCCGTGGCGCTGGACGTCTCCAAACGCAATGGCGCGAACATCCTGGAGACGGTGAAGACCATCCGCTCGGTCGTCGCCGAGGAGCAGAAGCACTGGCCG
>JBBQTP010000207.1:0-5144 GCA_038213205.1 Caulobacterales bacterium | reverse complement strand
GCCGACAAGATTCGCTACTACGAGGAGCCGTTCTTCAAGGCGCGGACGGGGGACTATTTCAACGGCGTGCCCGCGGCCTATGAGCAGCGCCCAGAGGCCGCCGACCTGCCCGGGCGGGCCTCGATCGACTGGAAGGGTGTGCGAGCCGTGGTGGCCGCTCCAGAGGGCTTCGCGGGTGTCTCGCCGCCCCGAGCGCGCTCCTGCGCAGGCAAGGGGGCCGCGGACGCGCCTGAGGGGCATCTGACCGAGGACTACCTGGCGCCCCAGCCGATCGCCGCCCTGCGGCCCGGCGATGACGACGGGAGCCTGTAGTGGACCCTTCGCCCCCATCCAACCCAAGTCCGTGGAGAGCGCCATGTCGCAGCACCATCCTGTCGTAACCGACCGCAAGGTCGCGGCCCTGCGCCAGGCGATGGGCCCGGTCATCGCCGGCGCGCTTGCCGAGCGCCTGGTCGTCGAGGTGATGGTCAATCCCGACGGCAAGATCTGGGTGGACCGGATCGGGGAGGGGCGGTCGTGGACCGGAGAGCACCTTGCGGCGGCTGACGCCGACCGCATCCTGCGCCTGCTGGCCGATCACGCCGGCGAGGTGGTCACCCGTGATCACCCGAGGGTCAGCGCGACCCTGCCGCTGACCGGGGAGCGCTTTCAGGGCGCCTTCATGCCCGTGGTCTCCAGTCCCGCTTTCGCGATTCGCAAGCGGCCGGAAGTGGTGTTCATCCTGGACGAGTATGTCGCCGGCGGCATGATGACTGAGGCCCAGGCGGCGATCATCCGAGCGGCGGCGGTCGCACGGCAGAACATGCTGATCGTCGGCGGCACTGGATCGGGCAAGACGACGCTGGCCAACGCCATCCTGGCCGAGCCCGCCTTCGCTGAGGATCGGGTGGTGCTGATCGAGGATACGGCCGAACTGCAGTGCTCGGCCGCGGACCAGATCCAGATGCTGACCAAACGGACGGAGCCGCAGGTCACGATGACCGACCTGGTCCGCGACACGCTGCGGCTGAGGCCCGACCGGATCATCATCGGCGAGGTGCGCGACGGCTCGGCGCTGGACCTGCTGAAGGCCTGGAATACGGGCCATCCCGGCGGTCTGGCGACCATCCATGCCAATAGCGCCATGGAGGGCCTGACGCGGCTGGAGGATTTGATCGGGGAGGTAACCCAACGCATCCCCTACCGGGCCATCACCCAGGCGATCAACCTGGTGATCCATATCGCCCGCGCGCCGGCCGGACGGCGGGTCCAGGAGGTCGCCCGCGTGACTGGCCGCGAGGGTGACGCCTATGTCCTGGAGGCCTGCGTGGAGGGGTAGAGGCCTATGGGGGAAGGGCTCCCCTGCGGTCGAGCCAATAGGTGTCTCGGCCGACCCCTTCGAGCGGGGACACCCCGCAACGCCCCGGATTCGGAGAGCGGCCGGCGGGCGTGCTCGGTCCCGCCGCTCTCGCGGCTCCTGCGGGTCCGCCCCTGGCGGGCGCCTTTGGGGCGCCGCCGGCCACTCGACGGCGCGTTCCGCCGCGCGCGATGCGCGGGCTCCTTGCAGCCTTCATTTTATTTAGGCACGGTCTCGTCCGGATCAGACGGTTTGCGACCCTATTCAGCGTATCGATCGAGGCGCTGGCGCACCTCAGCGGCTGGCAGCCGGCAACGGGGATGAGACGAGAGTGCGGTCAGGCCGGCGTGTAGTCTTGGCCGCGGCACGTGCGATCCCGTTTCGAGCTGGTCGCAAATCCAAAGGACGCCATGAAAGGCCACCTGGCACTCCGCCGCGAGACGCCGAAGGCCGCCATCGCCTGTTAGCAAGGGCCACTGTCGACCCTCTGCGATGGCGAACGCGAAGGTGTCGGGCGTAGAGAGCTCCTTCCTTTCTCGACGAACCGTCGTGGCGCGCGTCAATTCGACTGAAGTCAGCTCCTCGATCCGCAATCCGAGCGCAATGAGCCGATCGCCTAGCATTACAGTTGCAGTCGCATTTGGATGTGAGCTCGTCGAGCCGCCGCTTGATGGGCTCTTCGCCATAGAGACCAGGCGATGACGTCTGCGGGTTGGATCTGCTGCTGAGCTAGCCGATTGGCGATGCGGCGGATTTCTTGGGTCGACCAGCGGATCAGCTCTGTTGAAGCCGCATCCGCGCCCTCCAGGCTTTCGTTTTTGGGGGCGTCTGGAGGTTGGCATGGTGACGGATGGCGGCGGTCATGGCGAAGGCCAGCATGACCAGGGCTGTGTGGCGATGCCAGCCGTGCCAGGAGCGGGTCTCGTTGTGATCGAGGCCAAGCTCGTTCTTGGCGGTCTCGAAGCTGTCCTCGATGGACCAGCGGTGGCCCTCCACCTTGACCAGGGTGTCGAGGCTGGTCCCGGCCGGACACCAGGTGGTGAAGAAGGCCAGGTCGCCGTCGGCGATGTTGCGGCGGATCAGCAGGCCGCGGGTCCACAGGCCCGATCTGGCCTCGTCGTATTCGGCGGCGTCGAGGTCGGCGAGCTCGCAATAGGCCCAGTCATGCAGCCGGGGCCCCTTGGTTCCCTCGCCGGCCGACAGCCGCTTCCAGGCTGAGGCGTCGAGACCCTGGGCGATCTCCCCGGCCGTGCCGGCGGCGAGCGGCTTGTCCCACGACCCAAAATGACGGCTGCTGGCCACGCCCAGGACGTAGCCTTTGCCGGCCTGCCGCAGTCGCGTCTCGATCTCACCAACCCCGTAGACCGTGTCGGCCGCCACCCAGGAGAAGGCGACATCGGCGGCGAGCGCGCGATCGATCATCTGGCCCGCCAAGGCCGGCTTGGTGGCGAAGGTCGCGCCCGGCGGCACATGGGCCCGCGCCATCCGGGCCGGATCGTCCGTCCACGCCTTGGGCAGATAGAGCCCCCGGTCCAGGAAGGCATGGCCGTGGCGCGACGCATAGGTCGCAAACACCCCGATCTGGCAGTTGGTGATCTTGCCGGCCGAGCCGGTGTACTGCCGCCCGACGCCGCACGAGGCCTTGCCCTGTTTCAGGAACCCCGTCTCGTCGATCACCAGCACCGCGTCAGGGTCAGCCAGGGTCTCCAGCACATAGTCGCGCACGATCCCCACCAGCGCCTCGGCGTCCCACTGACCGCGACCCAGAACCGCCTGTTGCCGCCAGGGACCAGGATCCCCCGCCGCCTCAGCCCGCATCCAGCCGGTCTTGCGACGCTCGTCACTCAGCAAGCCGTCCAGGAACAGTCCCGCCGACCGTGCCATCCGAGCCTCGCGGAACAGCGGCCGCATCCGCCCCTTCACCTCCCGCAGCGATGACGCCCACAGCTCCAACGTCGCCTCAACCGATGCACCCGACATCCCATGACCTCCGAATCATGGTCGCCCATAGATTCAGATCACCAACACCAGCGCAACTGTAATGCTAGGGCGCCGGCGAGCTCACGGCGGAATAGGAGATCGGGCACCGCAAATTCAAAGGGGAGGCGAAAGAGGTCGTCCAGCAGCGTTCCCCGCTCCAGGTCGATGATGACCGAGGTGTCGGAAACCAGGACCGCCATTGGACTATGCCGCCACCTGATCGAGACGGGCGTCCAGTTCGCGCGATGAGATGCCCAGGAGCTCGGCGGCGCGCGCTTCACCAATGACCCCTTCGGCCAGCGCGCGATAGCACAGGCGTTCGAACCGTCTGGGCTCTTCTAGCTCCGGCTTCATCCTGCCGGGCTCTTCGAAGGGGTAAGCCCTCCAGCCTCGTTCCGCGAAGACGCGAAACAGCTTCGCAAAGGCCGCCTGGTTGATGATGCCCAAATCTTTGCACCGATAGGTCAGGGCCTGCAGGCTGACGCCGAACCGTTCCTTGAGCGCGACGAGCTCACCTAAGCTTAGTGACGATCGGTTGGCGCCGACCTCTGCGCGCAGCACGTCTGCCGGCACTAGAAACGCACCCGCGAATCTGTGCGCGGCCTTCTCCTCATCGACGCCAGCGGCCACGCTCAGGACCATGTGGCCAAGCTCGTGTGCGAGGTTGAAGCGTTTCCTCTCCGACCAACTGCTGCGTTTGATTACGATGACGCGGGCCGCGTCTCGGCCTCGCCGCCGGACCTTGGCCGCCAGGCCGTCGATGTCATCAAGGTCAAGTGCAATCACATTCACGCCGCGTTCCTCAAGAAGTTCCGCGAGCTGAGGGATAGGATCATTGCCCAGGCCCCAGTCGTCGCGCACCGAGCGGGCGGCGTCCTCGGCGTCCCGCAGGTCCCCGACGTGGTGCGGCGCGCTGCGCGGCTGCTCCCAGTCGACGCTGCGCAGATGCAGCAGGTCTTCGATCGCTAGGTAGCGTTCGAGCATGTGAATCGTGCGGGCTTCGAGCGTTGCTTCTTCACGCGCCGAGGATCCGGCTTTCTTCCGGAAGTCCACGCCCTCTAGGACGATCTCATCCTCCGAAAGAAGGTAGTCTTCAGTCACGCCAAGCGAGTCGGCGAGGGCCATGAGCGCGCGAGAGCCCGGCATGTCCTCATTGCGCTCATACTTGCCAATGGCCTGGGCAGACACCACCCGGCCCATCACCTCGGCCAGGCCACGGAGGGACAGTCCGGCCGCGGCGCGCGCGACCTTGATCTTGTGTCCAATCATCGTCCACCTCCTGCATCATGTCGGTTTACATATGGCGTATGTAGTGTGTTTTTTGTAAACCGATACCCTTGAAATCGGCTCTTGGGGCTCTATATGAGCCTTAGCCCGATAATAAGGCGACATTTTGTAAACCGCGCGATCGACCGATTGTCGGCAACGGAAAGGGGGCACCAGGTGGCGTTGAGCAACACTGAACTGCGCTATTACGACGGCAACGTGCTGCGCCTGCCGGCCGACAAGCGCAAAGAATACCACGCCCAGGTCGACCGCCTGATCACCGAGTTGTGCAAGCGCGTCCGCGACAAGACCGAGATCAAGATCACGAAGGTGGTCAAGGCCGGGTCGTTCGCGAAATACACCATTCTGCGCAAGACCGCGGTCGACCCGGTCGATGTCGACGTCGTGTTCTACATCTCGGGCCGTGACATCAATCACGAGACCCTCAAGAGCATCAACGACCAGATCTATGACCTGCTGATCAAGATCTACCCGACCAAGTCGGTCGAGGATTTCGAGATCCAGCGTAAGGCGGCGACGGTGACTTTCGTCGGCAGCGGCC
>JBBQTP010000206.1:0-5211 GCA_038213205.1 Caulobacterales bacterium | reverse complement strand
GCCTTGTCGTCCGACGACCAGCGCCGCCGCCCGCCCACGCCCGTCAGCACTTCCAGCCGGCGGAACGGCGCCGGCTTAGGGTCAAGCGTAGGGTCAAAACTAGACATGAAACGATCCACCCAAGGGGATCGTCACCATCACTGGACCGCGGCCTCAGCGAAAGGTGGGGCCAGCACACCGCTTACCTTGAATTCGGATAGCGACCGTTGCTGTGCGTTCGGTGTCAGCGAGCCGGGGCTTCGGGTCTTCTAAGGGGAGAACGTTGGAGGCCTGACCGAGAATCGAACTCGGGTGCACGGATTTGCAGTCCGCTGCGTAACCACTCCGCCATCAGGCCGCCAGGAGCCCCGCCGGGGCTCGAAGTCTAAATATAGCGTCGGGCGACGGCAGTCGTCACCCGATGGGGGCGGAGCGCTAACAGAACCCCCGGGCTGGGGCAACGCCCGCGATTGCCTTGGCGGGCAGGGCAGACCTATAAGCCGGCGACATCTCCTCGCCTCTCCCAAGGACCTCGCAATGGCCGACCTTGCCGCAGCCCGGGTGAACATGGTGGAAAGCCAGGTGCGCACCGCCGACGTCACCGACCTGCGCATCCACAACGCCATGCGCGAGATCGACCGCGCCGCCCTGCTGCCGCCGGCCAAGGCCTACCTCGCCTATGCCGACATGGAGGCCGAATACGCGCCCGGCCGTTCGCTTCTGAAGCCCCGTGACCTTGGCAAGCTGATGCAGGCCCTGCGCCCCATGCCCGGCGAGCGCGTGCTGGCCATCGCCGCCCCCTATGCTGCCGCGGTGCTTGAACATATGGGCCTGGCGGTGGTTCGGGCCGACGGCGACGATCTGACGCAAACCCCTGAAGGAGGGCCCTTCGATCTCATCGTCTGCGAAGGCGCCGTGGGCCGCGCCCCGGCCGCGTGGCTGGCCGCGCTGGCGCTCAAGGGCCGCCTGGGCGTCGTCGAGCGCGACGGCCCCGTCGGCAAGGCGATCGTCTACCTGCGCGCCGAGGACGGCGTCGGCCGGCGTGAGGTTTTCGACGCGACTCCCCCCATACTGGGCGGCATGGCCGTGCAACACGGTTTCGCTTTCGAATAGCTAGCGAGGCGCCGCAGCAACATTTCGGATGCAAAGCCGGCGGTGAAAAAAGCTTAAGGTGACGCGGCCTAGGTCTTGGCGCCAAGGGTCGGCATATAGAACGAGTTGTCTCGCCGAGATCGGGGATTTGGAATGTCGAAGAGCCTTCGCGGACACCTGTTGGCCGCGATCTTTAGTGTCGGCGCCGTCGGCGGCGTCGCGGCGTCCGCCCACGCCGAGACGCTGGCTGACGCCATCGCGCTGGCCTATGACACTAATCCGTCCCTGCAGGCGCAGCGCGCGACGCAGCGGGTGCTGGACGAGAACTGGCTGCAGGCCCGCACGGGCTGGCGCCCGCAGCTCACCTTCCAGAGCTCGGCCACCTACACCGAAATCCGCACCCCCCGCGCGGCGCGCGGGTCCCTGATCGACACCAACGGCGACGGCATTCCGGACACCCGCGCCCCCGTCGTCGGCTCGGGCACCAGTCACACCGAGACCGCCAACGCCGGGATCAGCCTGTCGCAGCCGATCTGGACCGGCGGCCGCACCGCCGCGGCGGTCTCCGCCGCCGAGGCCGACATCCTCTCCGGCCGTGAGAACCTGCGCCGCGTCGAGGCCCAGGTGATGCTCACCGTCGTCCAGTCCTATGTGGACGTCCGCCGCGACCAGGAAGGCGTGCGCATCCGCCAGGAGAACGTCACCGTCCTGCGAAAGCAGCTCGAGGAGTCCAAGGCTCGCTTCGACGTGGGCGAGCTGACCCGCACCGACGTGGCCCAGTCCGAGGCCCGCCTGCGCGCCGCCCAGGCCCTGCAGCAGAGCGCCGTCGCCCAGTTGGCCATCAGCCGCGCCAACTACGCCGCCGTGGTCGGCCAGAACCCCGGCGACCTGCAGGCCGAGCCCTCGCTGGCCTTCCTGCTGCCCGTCAACGCCGACGACGCCTTCTCGATCGCCGAGAAGAACAGCCCGCAGCTGCGCGCCCAGCAGTTCGCCGAACAGGCCAGCCGCGCCCGCGTCGCCGGCGCCCGCGCCGAGCGGATGCCGAGCGTCTCGCTCCGCGGTTCTCTGGGCTACGTCGGCTCCGCCCAGCCGATCGACGCCGGCCGCTACTCGCGCGACGTCCAGGGCACCGCGGTGTTCACCGTGCCGCTGTTCACTGGCGGCCTGACCTCCTCGCGCATCCGCCAGTCGGTGGAGCGCAACAACACCGACCGGATCAACATCGAGACCCAGCGTCGCCAGGTGCTGCAGGCCATCACCTCGGCCTGGAATCAGCTGGTCGCCGCGCGCGCCAACATCGATTCCACGGACGAGGCGGTCCGCGCCGCGGCCATCGCCGCCGAGGGCACCCGCCAGGAGCAGCAGCTCGGCCTGCGCACCACGCTCGACGTGCTGAACGCCGAGCAGGAACTGCGCAACGACGAGCTCTCCGCCACCGCCGCCAAGCACGACGAGTACCTGGCCGCAGCCAGCGTCCTGTCGTCCATGGGCCGGCTGGAGGCCCGCGACCTGATCCCGGCCGTCACCCAGTACGATCCCAAGCGCAACTACCGGAAGCTGCGCTTCGCGTTCGGTTATGTGCCGTGGGAAGAGCCGATCGCCGTGATCGACCGCCTCCTGAGCGTCCCGCCGATCCCGATGACCGCCGGCCGGTCCCTCGAGGGGCCGATTTCGCCCGGTCTGCAGCCTGCGCCTGCGACGACAAGCGCAACTGCCAGGGCACCGGCAAAGAAGTAGACTTCTAACGAAGCCTCCCCTTCGGCCGAAAATGGTCTAGGCTGGGTTGTAACGGATTCAATTCTTCCCTCGGCGGCGGCCCATGTCGGAACAAACCTCTCAAGAACCCACCATGGAGGAGATCCTCGCCTCCATCAGGCGGATCATCTCCGAAGACGATGCGCCGGCGGAAGAGGGCGCCGAAGCCGCGCCCGTGGCCGAGCAGCCCGTCGAGGCCGCGGCCGAGCCGGAACCCGAGCCCGTCGCTGCTGAACCGGAGCCTGTCGAGGCCGCCGCGCCGGAGCCGGAGCCGGAACCTGAACCCGTTCATGAGGAAGAGGCTCTCGAGTTGACCGAAAAGGTTGAGACCCACGGCGATCTCGACGTGTTCACCGCGCCGGAACCGGCCATTGAGCCCGCCCCCGTCGAGGCCCTGGTGAGCGAGAGCGTCGCCACCGCGGCCGCCTCGTCGTTCGGCGCCCTGTCGGCCGCCATTGCCATGCCCAAGGGCGACCGCACGCTCGAGGACGTGGTCCGCGAACTGCTCCGCCCGCTGCTTCAGCAGTGGCTTGACGAGAACCTGCCGACCATCGTCCAGCAGTCCGTCGAAGCCGAAGTCGAACGCATCGCCCGCGGCCGAGTACGCTAGCCCCCTAAATAACCCGCTCATCCCGGCGAAAGCCGGGACCCAAGCGGCGCTCGCGGGTCCGCGGGTGTTCAGGGCTAACCTTCGGCTCAGCTTGGGTCCCGGCTTTCGCCGGGATGAGCGGGTGTGTATGCACCGCCCAAACCGATTGCTGACCTATGCTCGAGAAAACCTTCGACCCAAAATCCGCCGAACCGCGCCTCTATGCCGCCTGGGAGGCCTCGGGCGGATTCTCGCCGATCGACGACCCGGCCGCCGAGCCGTTCTCCATTGTCATCCCGCCGCCCAACGTCACCGGCCAGCTGCACATCGGCCACGCGCTGAACAACACCCTGCAGGACGTGCTGATCCGCTTCGAGCGGATGCGGGGCAAGGCCGCGCTCTGGCTGCCCGGCACCGACCACGCCGGCATTGCCACCCAGATGGTGGTCGAACGCCAGCTCGCCGAGGCCGGCAACCAGTCGCGCCGCGATCTCGGCCGCGACGCCTTCGTGGCCAAGGTCTGGGAGTGGAAGGCCAAGTCCGGCGGGGCCATCGTCAATCAGCTCAAGCGCCTGGGCGCGTCCTGCGACTGGAGCCGCGAACGGTTCACCCTGGACGAGGGGCTATCGGCGGCAGTTCGCAAGGTGTTTGTGACCCTTTACAAGCAAAAGCTCATCTACCGCGACAAGCGCCTGGTGAACTGGGATCCGCATTTCCAGACCGCCATCTCCGACCTGGAGGTCGAGGCCCGCGAGGTCGACGGCCACTACTGGCACTTCGCCTATCCGCTGGAAGACGGCTCCGGCGAGATCGTCGTCGCCACCACCCGCCCGGAGACCATGCTGGGCGACACCGCCGTCGCGGTTAACCCCTCCGATGAGCGCTACAAGGCGATGATCGGCAAGGCCGTGCGCCTGCCGATCGTGGGCCGACCCATCCCGATCATTGCCGACGAATATCCGGATCCGGAGAAGGGCTCCGGCGCGGTGAAGATCACGCCCGCCCACGACTTCAACGACTTCCAGGTCGGCAAGCGCCACAGCCTGCCGATGATCAACATCTTCGACGACTTCGCGAAGCTGAACGACAACACGCCCTTGGAATACCGCGGCCTCGACCGCTTCGCGGCCCGCAAAAGGGTGGTCGAGGAATTCGAACGCCTCGGCCTGCTGCGCGAGATCGAGAAGACCCGCCACACCGTCCCGCACGGCGACCGCTCTGGCGTCGTCGTCGAGCCCTATCTGACGGACCAGTGGTACGTGAACGCCGAGGCGCTGGCCAAGCCGGCCATCAAGGCCATCGAGGACGGCTCCACCGTCTTCGTGCCCAAGGCCTGGGAGAAGACCTATTTCGAGTGGATGCGGAACATCCAGCCCTGGTGCATCTCGCGCCAGCTCTGGTGGGGCCACCGCATCCCCGCCTGGTTCGGACCCGACGGGAAGATCTTCGTCGCCGAGACCGAGGCCGAGGCCAAACGCGAGGCCCGCGAACTCTATGGCCGCGACGAGCCGCTGCGCCAGGACGAGGACGTGCTGGACACCTGGTTCTCCTCGGCGCTCTGGCCGTTCTCCACCCTTGGCTGGCCGGAGAAGACCGAGGATCTGCGCCGCTTCTACCCGACCCACACCCTGGTCACCGGCTTCGACATCATCTTCTTCTGGGTCGCCCGGATGATGATGCAGGGCATCCACTTCATGGACGGGCAGGTCCCGTTCAAACGCATCTTCATCAACGCCCTCGTCCGCGACGCGGAGGGCAAGAAGATGAGCAAATCCAAGGGCAACGTCATGGACCCC
>JBBQTP010000205.1:0-5326 GCA_038213205.1 Caulobacterales bacterium | reverse complement strand
GGCATCAAGGTCATCGACCTGATGTGCCCCTACACCAAGGGCGGCAAGATCGGCCTGTTCGGCGGCGCCGGCGTCGGCAAGACCGTGACCATGCAAGAGTTGATTAATAATATCGCCAAGGCTTACGGCGGTTATTCGGTTCTGGCCGGCGTGGGCGAACGCACCCGCGAAGGCAACGACCTCTATCACGAGATGATCGAGTCCAACGTCAACGTCGACCCGAAGGCCAACAACGGCTCGACGGAAGGCTCGCGTTGCGCCCTGGTCTACGGGCAGATGAACGAACCCCCCGGCGCCCGCGCCCGCGTGGCCCTGACCGGCCTCTCCATCGCCGAATATTTCCGCGATGAAGAAGGCAAGGACGTGCTGCTGTTCGTCGACAACATCTTCCGCTTCACCCAGGCCGGCGCCGAAGTGTCGGCTCTGCTGGGCCGTATCCCGTCGGCCGTGGGCTATCAGCCGACGCTGGCCACGGAGATGGGCAACCTGCAGGAGCGGATCACCTCGACCAACAAGGGTTCGATCACCTCGGTGCAGGCCATCTACGTGCCGGCCGACGACATGACCGACCCGGCGCCCGCCACCTCCTTCGCCCACCTGGACGCGACGACGGTGCTGAGCCGCGACATCGCCGCCCAGGCCATCTTCCCGGCCGTGGACCCGCTGGACTCGACCTCGCGGATCATGGACCCGCTAGTGATCGGCGAAGAGCACTACAATGTCGCGCGCCGCGTCCAGGAGACCCTGCAGGCCTACAAGGCGCTGAAGGACATCATCGCCATCCTGGGCATGGATGAGCTGTCGGAAGAGGACAAGCTGACGGTCGCGCGCGCCCGGAAGATCTCCAAGTTCCTGTCGCAGCCGTTCCATGTGGCCGAGCAGTTCACCAACACGCCCGGCGTGCTGGTCAGCCTCGAAGACACCATCCGCTCGTTCAAGGCGGTGGTGGACGGCGAGTACGACCACCTGCCTGAAGCCGCCTTCTACAATGTCGGCGCCATCGAGGACGCGGTGAAGAAGACCGAGACCCTGGCTGCGGAAGCGTCAGCCTGATGGCCGACAAACTGCACTTTTCCCTGGTCTCCCCGGAGCGCGAGCTGTTCTCCGGGCTGGTCGACCAGGTGGACGCGCCGGGCTCGGAAGGCGACTTCGGGGTCCTGGCGGGTCATGCCCCGTTCATGACCGCTCTGAAAGAAGGACCAGTGACGGTTCACAACGACGGGAAGGTCACGGTCTATGAGGTGCGCGGCGGGTTTGCGGATGTCACACCTGACGGCTTCACGGTGCTCGCAGAGCACGCGATTGAGGCATCTTGAATTTATTGCTGTAAATTTGCCATGGCGGGGCCTTGCCTATGGCGCCATGCTCCCGTTTTATGGCCCGCTGAAGTTCCGGGGAAACGTTTGATGCGCATCGCTCTCGCCAGTCTGCTCGCCACTGCGGCGGTCGTAACGGCCGCCCAGGCCCAGACACCCGCCGCTCCCGCGCCGCCCCCGACGCCGGCTCCGCCCGCCGCCGCCCCTGCCGCGGCCGCTCCCACCACCGCGGCTCCCACCACCGCAGCTCCCACCACCGCGGTTCCGGCGCCAGCCGCCGCGCCAGCGCCCGCTGCGCCAACCACGGCCGCGCCGGGTGCAGCCGCGCCAGCCCCCGCTCCGGTCGCGGAAGCTCCGCCGGCCGTGCCGACCACCGGCGATGGCGCAGTGGTGCTGAACGTTGTCGAGAAGGTCTGCGTGCCGATGGTGCGCGGCGCGAGCCTCGCCGACCTGGTCAAGCAGAACCCGACGCTGGGCCTGAGGCTCAACCGCCGCGACGGCACCTACACCATGCCGCTGGGTGGCGATAAGAACTACACGATCATGATCTCGCCGCCGGGGGTCAACAAGGACGTCTGCCGCGGCGAAGTGCACTACGCGATCGGCGCCGAGACGCCGATCGTCAGCGCCGTAAACATCTGGTCGTTCCTGCACCAGCCGGAACTGCTCCTGCAGGCCAACTACGTGGCCGTGGACCCCGACGGCATCAAGCGCGTGCGGAAGTCCTGGGAACACCTGGACGCCACCTCGTCCACGGCGATCAACTTCTCGACCTGGACCAAGCCGGACGACAGCTCGCTGAACGCCAAGTTCGCAACCGGCGAAATCTACTACCAGGAACGCAAAAACCCATGAGCTGGCAGGACGCCGGCGGGCTCGTCGGCGTTCTCATCATCCTGGTGGCTTACGCGGGCGCGGCGCTGGGCCGAGTCGATCCGAGGCGGGCGTTATCTCTGTGGGTCAATTTCGTCGGCGCAGGCCTGATCCTGGTCTCGCTGCTGACCGCCAGCTTCAATCTCTCGGCCACCGCCATGGAAGGCGCCTGGGCGCTGGTCTCGCTGGGTGGCCTGATCCGTCTGGCGCTCAAGCGGCGAGGCTGACCGTTTCTTTGAGCCAGGCCAGCACCTTGCTCGCCACGATCTCCCATCCGGGCTCGCCGACCAGCCAGTGGCTCATGCCCGGCATTACCTCGAAGTCGGCGGCGATCCGTTCGGCCACCGCCTTGGCCGTGGTCGGCGAATGCACCAGGTCGCGCTGGCCGCAGAGCACCAGGCTGGGCGCGGCCATCGGCCCGGGCCCCACGCTCGTGGTCATAAACGGGTCCAGCCACCAGTTCAGCGTCTCGCGCACCGCCTGACCGCTCTCGGGCCGCAGCCGGGCGATGGCGGCTTCGCGGTCCTCGCGGTTCATGCGGTCGAGGCTGTAGGTGCGCATCAGGCTGTGTTCGGGCTGCAGGGCGCCGGAGGAGAAGGCGCCCATGAACTGAACGCCAAAAGCGGTAGCGGCCTCCTCCAGGCTGGAGGCGGCGACGCCCCACGGCGGTGAGGGCGCCAGCAGCACCAGGGCGCGGATCTTCGAGCGCCGCGCGGCGAGCTGCGCCACCAGCGCACCCATGGAATGGCCGATCAGGACCGGCGGCTCGGGTTGGCTGTCGCACAGCTTGGCGATGTCGGCGGCATAGTCGGTCATCGAGACGCCGATCACCGCCTGATCGGGCTCGCCGGCGCCGTGGCCGCGGAGATCCGGCGCGATCACGTTCAGCCCCTGAGCCTCGAACGGCGTGCGGAACACCTCGTAGGACCAGCCGCCGCAGAAGGCGCCGTGCACCATGACGATGGTGGTCATTGTTTGCTCATGGGGGGAGGGTTCACGCTTTCGGACTTGGGGCAGCGGCGAAGGCGCCGAAGGCATCGACGACCCGGTCGTAGGCCGCGCGTTTGAAGGGCACAATCAGTTGAGCGGCTTCAGCCAAATGGGCCCATCGCCAGGCGTCGAACTCCGGCGGCGGATGGGCGGAGAGGTTGAACTCGGCGTCCTCGCCATCGAAGCGGAAAGCGAACCAGACCTGCTTCTGCCCCTTCCAGCCGCGCAGGGCCTTGGAGCCCCCGTGGTTCGGCGGAAAGTCGTAGGCGACCCAGCCTTCGGTGCGGCCGAGCAGGGTGGCGTGGGTCGCGCCGGTTTCCTCAGAGAGTTCGCGCCGCGCGGCCGCCTCCAGATCCTCGCCGGGGTCGACGCCGCCCTGCGGGAACTGCCAGTTGTAGGGCCCGGGCGTGTTCATCCGCTGGCCCAGCCAGACGCGGCCGTCGGCATGGAACAGCACGACGCCGACATTCGGCCGATAGAGGCTGAGGTCCTGATCCATCCCCACCCCTTGTAGGGGTTAGCTCATGGCCGGGTCAAAGCCGATGCAGGGGCGAGCTGGAAGCCACGCTGTCCCAGGGTGCGTGACCACTGGGCGACCTTCTCCAGGGTCACTGGATAGGCGAAGCCCGCGCCCATCGCCTGGCCGCGTTGCAGGGCGCCGGCTTCCAGGGCGACAAGTTGCTGGTCGATGGCGCTCTGCGACAGCTGATCGTCGATCACCCGTTCAGCCGAACCGCGGGCCACCCCGCCGTCGTGGCGCAGGGCCGCCGAGCCGTCGTCGACGAAGGCCAGGCCCCGACCGCGCAGGGCGGCGGCGAAGGTGTGATAGCCCGTGTCCGACGTCAGGAACTTCGAGCCCAGGTAGTTGGTGACGCCGAAATAACCGGTGGCGCGGGCCAGCGCCCATTCCAGCTTCTTCAGGTTCTCCGGCGGCTGGCCGGCGGCCATCAGGGTGTAGGGGCCTGGATCGTTGTCCGGATAGTCCACTGGCTCCATGGGGGTCTCGAGCATCACTTCGTGGCCATGGGCGCGCGCCATGTCGATCCAGCCCTGCAGGCCCTCGGCGTAGGGCGAGAACGACAGGGTGATCTCCGCCGGCAGGGTCTCGATGGCCTGCTGGGTGGCGCGGCTGTTCAGGCCCAGGCCGCCGACGATCAGGGCGATCTTCGGCTGGCCGTTGGCGATGAACGGGCGGCGATAGGCCTCGAAGGGCGTGCGGCCGTCCGGCGCGATGATCGGCAGCGGCCCGGCGGGGCCAGGCGCGAAGAAGCCGCTGATCGGGGCGGGCGGCAGCGGCGCGCCGGGCGCGAGCGGCGGCAGGGGCCGCCCCGTCGGGTGGTTCCAGGTGACGCCGGCCAGCGGGGCCAGCGGGCGCTCGGAAAGGCGGATGACGTCCTGGGTGATCCGCACCGGGCCGCGCAGTGGCGCCAGCGCATCGCGCCAGCCGGGCGGGGCATGGCCGAAGGCGCTGCTCAGCGGCACGCGCACGGCGGTGGGATCGCGGTGACCGGAACCGGCGAGCATGGCCAGCGCGCCCGCGGCGGCCGCCAGGGCCACGGCGGCCGCGCCGACCCGGACGAAGCGATTGCCGACAATCGCTCCGACCGGGATGGCCGGCAGGGCCGGAAACGGAATGCGGGGCAGTGCGATCGTAGCCACGGAAATGGTGCTCCTCGGCAGGAGAGTCCCAAAACAGGGTTAACGATGGCTTCTCATGGCCTCAGATTGACACTTGGTCGCGCGATCGGGGCCCGCGAGCCGGACCGACGCGCCTGCGCCGTTACTTCGGGCTGGGCGTGGGCGCCTTCACCTCGGCCACGCGGGCCTTGGTCCCGAGCACCTCGGCCAGGTGGGCCGTGGGCTTGGGCAGCTTCGGCGTGGCGGCGACCGAGCCAAAGTGGAGCACGTCCTCGGCGCGGGCGATCTGGAAGTCCTTCTTGGCGTCAAAGGTTTCCGGTGGCGCCTCGGCCGGGGTGTGGGCGCCCTTGCGCGCCTTGCCCTCGTCGGCGTTCAGCGCGTTCTTGAACGAGGCCTCGGAGAAGCCGAAGGCGCGGTTGGCGATCGCCTGGGCTTCTTCCTTGTTGGCCGCCACCTCCAGGTCCGGCTCGATGCCGGTCTTCTGGATCGAGCGGCCGGACGGCGTGTAG
>JBBQTP010000204.1:0-5407 GCA_038213205.1 Caulobacterales bacterium | reverse complement strand
TCCTCCTCGGAGGCGCGCCGCGAGAGCTGGGCCTCGGTGCGCGGATCGACACCGTGGATGGCCGGCACGTCGAGCGGGTTCGGCAGGTAGTCGACGATCGCGTCGAGCAGCGGCTGCACGCCCTTGTTCTTGAAGGCCGAGCCCGCGAGGATCGGGAAGAAGGCGCTGGTGAGCACGGCCTTGCGCAGGCACTTCTTGATGACGTCGATCGAGGGCTCTTCGCCACCCAGATAGGCTTCCATGGCGTCGTCGTCGAGCTCGACCGAATTTTCGATCATGAAGTGGCGGGCTTCGTCAGCCTCGGCCTTCATGTCGGCGGGGATCTCTTCGTCGTGGTAGTTGGCGCCGAGGCCTTCGCTATCCCAGACCACGGCCTTCATGCGGACCAGGTCGACGATGCCCTTGAGGTTGGTTTCCGAACCGATCGGCAGTTGGATCGGCACGGCCTTGACGCCCAGGCGCTCGCGGATGGTGCGCAGGCACATTTCGAAGTCAGCGCCGATCTTGTCCATCTTGTTGACGAACACGATGCGGGGCACGTTGTAGCGGTCGGCTTGGCGCCAGACGGTTTCGGTCTGCGGCTCGACGCCCTGGTTGCCGTCGAGCACGGCCACGGCGCCGTCGAGCACTCGCAGCGAACGCTCGACTTCAATGGTGAAGTCCACGTGCCCGGGGGTGTCGATGATGTTCAGCCGGTGGCCGTTCCAGATGGCGGTCGTCGCGGCCGACGTGATCGTGATGCCGCGCTCCTGCTCCTGCTCCATCCAATCCATGGTGGCCGCGCCGTCATGGACTTCGCCGATCTTGTGGCTCTTGCCCGTGTAATAGAGAATCCGCTCCGTCGTCGTCGTCTTGCCCGCATCGATGTGGGCCATGATTCCGAAGTTGCGGTAGTCTTCGATTTTATGAGCGCGGGACATAACGGAGAGCTCTTGGAAAAGGGCTGTCCCGGAGCGTGACGACCGTCACATTCCAGAACAAAAGGCAAAGGTTGGAGCCCAGGGGCTCCGGAAGGGCCTGAACGACAGCGCGGGCGGTTTATCGCAAACCGCCCGCGCCGGAAAGCTCAGTGTGGAGGGCTTACCAGCGGTAGTGCGAGAAGGCCCGGTTGGCTTCGGCCATCTTGTGGGTGTCTTCCCGCTTCTTGACGGCGGCCCCACGGTTCGAGGAGGCGTCCAGGAGTTCCCCGGCCAGCTTCTCGGTCATGGTGTTCTCGCCACGCTTGCGGGCAGCGGCGACGATCCAGCGGATGGCCAGCGCCTTGCGGCGTTCCGGACGGACTTCCATCGGCACCTGATAGGTGGCGCCGCCGACCCGGCGGGACTTCACTTCGATCGCGGGCGCGACGTTTTCCAGGGCGGAATGGAAGGTCTCAAGCGGACCGAGGTCCTTGCGCTTGGCTTCCAGGATATCGAGAGCGCCATAGAGGATGTTCTCAGCGACGGCCTTCTTACCTTCGTACATCACCATGTTCATGAACTTGGTCAGGACGAGGTCTCCGAACTTCGGATCCGGAAGGACTACGCGTTTCTCTGCGCGGCGGCGGCGGGACATTCTTCTTCTTCCTTACTTCGGACGCTTGGCGCCGTAGAGCGAACGACGCTGGCGACGATCCTTGACGCCTTGCGTATCGAGCACACCGCGAAGGATGTGATAGCGGACACCGGGAAGGTCCTTCACGCGGCCGCCGCGGATCAGCACCACGGAGTGCTCCTGCAGGTTGTGGCCTTCGCCGGGGATGTAGCACACCGCTTCGATGCCGGTCGTCAGGCGCACCTTGGCGACCTTACGCAGCGCCGAGTTCGGCTTCTTCGGGGTCGTCGTATAGACCCGGGTGCAAACGCCGCGGCGTTGCGGGCAACCCTTCAGGGCCGGGACCTTGTTCCGCGAGGGCTTGTCCTGGCGCGGCTTGCGGATGAGCTGGTTGACTGTCGGCATCTATTCTCGCTTGCGTGGAGGCGTGTGCCGTTTGGCCGAGGCGCCTCAGTTAAGGTCCTGATATTCGTGGTTTTCGAAGCCGCCCGTTGAACGCAAAAACCCGCCGGAACGCAGATGTCTTGCGTGCCGACGGACGAGGCTCATCGGGACAGGGACGAATCCCGGCCGCGAAAGAGCGCGCTACATAGTCGCGAAGCGCCCCCTCGTCAACGTTTCTGGCCCTTTGAGCGGGCCCTCCAACGGCCGCCCGGTTTCAGCCACGAAATCGCCGTGGGGGCCACCCTCTCTACGGCGAAGCTGGCGAGGGGAAGCAGGCCGGATGGCCACGGGGCGAGGCCATCGGACGAGTTGGACGCTCGCGGCCTCCGTGGCGGCGCATCTGGCGGTCCTGACTGTGGTCGCGCTGCAGCGGCCGACCCTGACGATTCCGGTGGAGCCTTCCGGACCCCCGGAGGCGATCATTCCCGTGCTCCTGATGCCGAGGACGCCGCCGCCAGCGCGCGCGCCGGGCGGCGCCAAGCCCACGCCGGTGCGCCTGCACCAGAGGACCTCACGGAACCTGCCAGTGGAGACGCCGGTGCGCCCCGTGATCCTGCCGACGCCGAAGCCTGTCGCGGCGATCCCTGAAGCCGCTGCCTCGCCCGCCCAGACCAAAGCGGCGCAGGGCTCGCCCCTGCCCGCCGACGCGATCCGCGCGACCCTGCGCACGGCACTCGGCTGCAACTCCGCTGTCCTGAGCCGCGACGAGCGCGCCCGCTGCCAGGAGCAGTTGGGCCGCGGCGCGCATGACGAGACCTTCCTGGCTCAGCCGCTCTCCGGGGAGAAACGCGCGGCCTACGACCAGGCCGGCGCCGCCAAGCTGGCGGCTCGCGCAGAGCTGGAACGGCCGATCGCGCGGCCCGGTCCGCCCCTGCCGGCCGACTATGACGGCGAGCCGAATGTCGGCGGACCTATGAACGGCCTGGTTGGCCCGGTCGTGCACAAACCCAGCAAGCGCGCCGCGCGCGTCCTGCCCCCGTTGCGGCCTTAAAAACGCCGCCGACGCCACGAAATCACCGCGGGTGCGCTACCCTGTGCGCCAAGGTTAGGGACGACGCATCGGATGAAGACGGCGAACCGCCGCCGCACAAGCTGGGCTGTCACGGCCTCGGTCACCGCCCACCTGGCGGTGGTCGTCGTGCTGGCGTTGCAGCGGCCGATGCTGGGTATGCCGATTGAGCAAGGCGGTCCGCCGCCGGCAATCATCCCGATCCTGCTGATGCCCCACACCCCGCCGCCCGTGGCCGGCAGACAGGCCCGGCCCTCGCCGATCCGCCTGCATCGGCGTCCGCAGCGGTTCATTGCGCCCGACGCGCCGACAGCGCCGATCGCACCCCCCTCGCCGCCCGCCCCAAGCGCCGCACCGCCGCGCCCGGCCCCGGTCGCCATCCACCCGGCGCCGCAGCCAGCCGGGCCGACGGGAGATGTGCGCACGGCGCTGCGCCAGGGCGCCCCGGGTTGCGCCAACCAACTGGCGGTGGGTCTGAACCGCGCCGAGCGCGACCTTTGCGAGGAGAAGCTCGGCAAGGGCGCCAAGGACGCGCCTTACCTGGAGGCCGGCCTGGGAATGTCGCCGGCCAAGAAGGCGCTGCTGGACAGCGCCGCGGCGGCCAAGGAGTCCTACAAGAAGTACAAGGAAGGCGCCGGCACGCCAGGCGCCGGCGATCCGATGGGCGACTCAGGGCAGCCCTCCAAGGCAAAGGGCCTACCCTACTGAGTCTGGCTTGCGGAGCAGAGGCTCAGGCGGCGACCGCCAGGGCGCGGCGCGGCGCGGAGCATGGTCTGAGGCCGCAAACGAAACGGCCCGGGATTGCTCCCGGGCCGCCCGCTACGCGCAGTCTGGAGAGACTGTTCCTTAGGACTCGACCTTCTCGGCCTCGGCCTCGACGGCGATAACTTCCGGAAGCGGCTCCATCGCCTCTTCGCGGCTCGCGGTCAGGGCCTCGTCGCGCTTGGCGGCGATGCGCTGCAGGTTGCGCAGGTACGAACCGGTGCCGGCCGGGATCAGGCGGCCCACGATCACGTTCTCCTTCAGGCCTTCCAGGGTATCGACCTTGCCCTGGACGGAAGCCTCGGTGAGCACGCGGGTGGTTTCCTGGAAGGACGCCGCCGAGATGAAGCTGCGGGTCTGCAGCGACGCCTTGGTGATGCCCAGCAGGACCGGCTGGGTGATCGCGGCGCGACCGCCGCGGGCCATGGCCTTCTCGCTTTCGTCGTCGACCTCGGACTTGTCGAGATGGTCGCCCTTGAGCAGGCCGGTGTCGCCCGGCTCGAGGATTTCCAGCTTCTGCAGCATCTGACGAACGATCGTCTCGATGTGCTTGTCGTTGATCGGCACGCCTTGCAGTCGATAGACCTCCTGGATTTCGTTCACCAGGAACTCGGCCAGCGCCTCGATACCCAGGATGCGCAGGATGTCGTGCGGATCCGGATTGCCGTCGATCAGGTACTCGCCCTTGCGGATGATGTCCCCGTCGTGGACGGCGATGTGCTTGCCCTTCGGGATCAGGAATTCGACGGGTTCGCCGCCGTCCTCAGGCGTGATCTTGATCCGGCGCTTGTTCTTGTAGTCGCGCCCGAACTCGACCCGGCCATCCATCTCCGCGATGACCGCGCAGTCCTTCGGACGGCGGGCTTCGAAGAGCTCGGCCACCCGCGGCAGACCGCCGGTGATGTCACGGGTCTTGGCGCTTTCCGTGGGGATCCGGGCCATGACTTCGCCCGGTTTCACTTCGTCGCCGTCGCCGATCGACAGAACCGCGCCCACCGGCAGGAGGTAACGGGCCTCGCCGCCGTTGGAGATGCGCATGTAGGCGCCGCTCTCGTCGATCACCGCCATGGCCGGACGCAGGTCCGAACCCTTGGTCGACGCGCGCCAGTCGATGACCACGCGGTTGGTGATGCCGGTCGCCTCATCGGCCTCTTCGCGCACCGACATGTTCTCAACGAGGTCTTCGAACCGCACGCGGCCGGCGACTTCGGTGATGATCGGGGTGGTGTAGGGGTCCCATTCGGCCAGGCGCTGGCCGCGCTTCACCTTCTCGCCGTCCTTGACGCGCAGGCGCGCGCCGTAGGGGGGCTTGTAGGTTTCGCGTTCCTTGCCATCGACCATGACGGTCAGGGCGAGGTTGCGGCTCATGCCGATCAGGTGACCCTGGGCGTTCATCACGGTGTTGCCGCCGCTGAACTTGGCCACGCCGTCGTTGCCGCTTTCGAAGAACGACTGCTCGGCCACCTGGGCGGTGCCGCCGATGTGGAAGGTCCGCATGGTCAGCTGGGTGCCGGGTTCGCCGATGGATTGGGCGGCGATGACGCCGACCGCTTCACCGATGTTGACCGGAGTACCCCGCGCCAAGTCGCGGCCGTAGCAGGCGCCACAGACGCCGACCTTGGTCTCGCAGGTCAGCACCGAGCGGATCTTCACCGACTG
>JBBQTP010000203.1:0-5490 GCA_038213205.1 Caulobacterales bacterium | reverse complement strand
ATATCTGAGGCCAGCTATCACGGCCCCGCTAGGTCAAGGCAAGGACGCGCCTGAGTGGCTCAACGCCCCAAGCCCGCAAGACAACCCGCCCGCCGCCGCGGCCTGATCGGGCGGCTGTTCCGGTGGGTCGTGACCCTGGTGCTGGTGTTCATCCTGATCGGGCCGGTGGCGGTGGTGGCGATCTACCGCTTCGTGCCGCCGCCGATGACCTGGCTGATGGTCGAGCGGATGATCCAGGGGCACGGCTTCGACCGGCGCTGGGTTCCGCTCAGCCAGATATCGCCGAGCCTGGTGCGCAGCGTGATCGGGGCGGAGGACAGCCGCTTCTGCGAGCACCACGGCTTCGACTTCAACGCCATGCAGAAGGCGGCGGCGGCCAATGAGCGAGGCAAGAGGCTGCGCGGCGGCTCGACGATCAGCCAGCAGACCGCGAAGAACGTCTTCCTGTGGCCGCACCGCGATTACGTGAGGAAGGGCCTGGAGGCCTGGTTCACGGTGCTGATCGAGACGATCTGGGGCAAGCCCAGGATCATGGAAGTCTATCTGAACTCCATCGAGTGGGGGCCGGGGATTTACGGCGCCGAGGCCGCCGCCCAGGCCAACTTCCACGTCAACGCCGCGAAGCTCACCGCGCCGCAGGCCGCGCGGCTGGCGGCGATCGTGCCCAAGCCGCTGGCCTGGAAGGCGGCCAGGCCCGGGCCCTATGTGCAGAAGCGCGGCGGCCACATCGCCGCGGCCGCCGGAACCGTGGCGCGCGACGGCCTGGCCGCCTGCGTCCTGCGCTAGAAGGCGTTCTCGCCGGTGATGGCGCGGCCGAGGATCAGGGCGTGGACGTCGTGGGCGCCCTCGTAGGTGTTGACCGTCTCCAGGTTCGCCGCATGGCGCATCACATGATACTCGCCGGAGATGCCGTTGCCGCCGTGGATGTCGCGGGCTTCGCGGGCGATGGCCAGGGCCTTGCCGCAGTTGTTGCGCTTCATCAGGCTGATGGCTTCCGGCACCCAGGCGCCTTCGTCGATCAGACGCCCAAGCGCCAGGGCGCCCTCGAAGCCCAGCGCGATCTCGGTCTGCATGTCGGCGAGCTTCTTCTGGATCAGCTGGCGTGCGGCCAGCGGCTTGCCGAACACCGTGCGCGTCATGGTGTAGTCGCGGCTGGCGTGCAGGCAGAACTCGGCCGCGCCCATGGCGCCCCAGGCGATGCCGTAGCGGGCCTTGTTGAGGCAGGAGAACGGGCCCTTCAGGCCGGAGACATTGGGCAGCATCTGGTCTTCGGGCACGAAGACGTCGTCGAGCGCGATCTCGCCGGTGACTGACGCGCGGAGCGACAGCTTGTTCATGATCTTCGGCGTCTCGAAGCCCTTGGAGCCGCGGTCCACCAGGAACCCGCGGATCACGCCGTCGAGCTTGGCCCAGACCAGGGCCACGTCGCAGACCGGCGAGTTGGTGATCCACATCTTCGAGCCGGAGAGCGCGTAACCGCCGCTGACCTTCTTGGCGACGGTGCGCATGGCGCCGGGGTCGGAGCCGCCGTCGGCCTCGGTCAGGCCGAAGCAGCCGATGATCTCGCCCTTGGCCATGCCGGGCAGGTACTTCTTGCGCTGCTCTTCCGAGCCGAAGGCGTAGATCGGGTACATGACCAGCGAGGACTGCACGCTCATCGCCGAGCGGTAGCCACTGTCGATGGCCTCGATCTCACGGGCGATCAGGCCATAGGCCACGTGGTTGACCCCGGCGCAGCCATACTCTTCGGGAAGCGTCGGGCCGAGGAAGCCCAGGGCGCCCATCTCGGTCATGATCTCGCGGTCGAAGCGCTCCTCGGCATAGGCCGAGACGACGCGGGGCAGGAGCTTGTCGCGGGCGTAGCTGCGCGCGGCCTCCCAGATCATCCGCTCGTCTTCGGACAGGCGCGAGGCGAGGTCGAGGGGATCGTCCCAGCGGAAGGTCTTCTGCTCAGCGGCCGTATCGAGCGCCATGGGAAATGCTCCTAAAACGAATGCGCGCCTTATGACCGCAATTCAGCTGCCCGTGTAGACGCCTTCGCGCTTCTCGATGAATGACAGGCGGGATTCCTCCACGTCGTGCGGCGCCTTGCGAGCAAAGGCCAGGCCCGCGGTCTCGTAGCGCAAGGCCTCTTCCAGCCCGGCCTCGATGTTATGCTGCAGGACGCGCTTGGAGGCGCGCAGGGCGACCGGCGGCCAGCGGGTCATCTCGTGGGCGTAGGCGACCGCCGCGTCGAGCAGGTCGGCGGCGGGGACCAGGCGGTTCAGCAGGCCGAACTTCAGGGCCTCGTCGGCGCCGACCGCACGGGAGGTGAAGATCATGTCGGCGGCGGCGGCGTAGCCGACCACGCGCGGCAGGAAGAAGGAGAGGCCGGAGTCCGGCGACAGCGAGCGCTCGATGAACACGCTCTTGAAGCGGGCATGCTCGGAGCCGATGCGCACGTCGCAGGCCAGGGCCGTCGACATGCCCGCCCCCGCGGCCACGCCGTTGATCGCCCCGATCACCGGCTTGTCGAGCCCCGCCCACATCATCGCCCAGCGGCCGACCCAGCCCATCTCGTCCAGCCGCTCGGCCTGATTGGCGGGAACCGGCGGCTTTCCGGTGGCGACCGGGCCGAAGCCCTGCAGGTCGGCGCCGGCGCAGAAGCCGCGGCCGGAGCCGGTGACCACCAGCACGCGGACCTCGTCGTCGGCCTTCACAGCGGCGACGGCGGCGGGCATCTCGGCCATCATCGCGCGGTTGATGGCGTTCAGCCGGTCGGGGCGATTGAGCGTCAGGATCGCCACCTCTCCGCGGCGCTCAAGGGTGATGCTTTCGTAGTCGACCGCTTCGAAGGCCATAGAGGTTCTCCCAGCTGTTTCGCCACAGTCTCGCGCCGAACGCAGCGGGCGTCGAATCCGGAGCCCCAAGGTTAAGCTTTCGGCAACCGAACGCGTCCGACGGTGTTGGATATCCGTAGATCCCTTGAGGAGATCAACGATGACCGCGACTGCCTTCCGCCCCGTCCAGCCGACCTCCTTGCGGGCGATCGTGCAGCCGCTTTTGCTGCTGGCGGCGTTGGCGTTTTTCGCGGGATTCGGCGGCTATCTGATCCTGGGCCCGCACCACGTGCTGCGCGCCACCGAGCCTGTGGCGCCGGTGGCCGCAGTCGCTGGTCCGACCGACGCGTCGACGGCTCCCGAGCCGATCGCCGTCGACGACGCGAACGCCCCTCAGAAGACCTGATCAAGCGGACCGGCAGGCTTCGTCACGCGGGCGACGGCGCCATCGCGGACCCGACGAAGCGCTCGATCGATCGAGCTACTGCGGACTTGCCGTCGCCAATTACGTTTCGGCCCCAGGTGTATCCGTAGATGTCCTCGAACCGGTCCGCGGCCAGCTGGCCTTCGATGTAGCGGACCGAGCGGTGGCTCATCGGGATGTAGTTCGGATAGCTGTACATGAAGGTGAGGTGGCGGCGGTCGGCGACCACCTGCACCGCGTCGCCGGGGAACAGGGCCCCGCCCGGCCGGGGTCCGACGCGCCAGTGAAGCGCTGTGCTGCCGGCGAAATGCCCACCGCAATGGATCAGGGTTACGGTCGGTGAGAGCGCGTGACGGGCTCCCGACCAGAAGCGGATATTGCGGGTCGGACATTGCACCCACGCCGCGTCCTTCTCATGCAGCAAGATCGGAACGTCGCCGAGCGCTTCGCTCCATTCGGCCATGGCCGCGTAGAAGTGCGGGTGCGAGATCGCGATGGCCGCGATACCGCCCAGGGCGTTCAGCCGGGCAACCGCCTCGGGCGTCACAACGCTCACGCTTTCCCACATGATATTGCCAAGGTCCGTGGGCAGGATCAGCGCGCGCTGATCGATCCCGAAGGCCGGCGTGACGCCGACGCCGAGCAGGCCGCCGTCGTCCTCCAGACGGTTGCGGTGGGTGCGCCGCATAGCGTCCGGACTCAGCCAGACCTGTCCTTTCCAGCCGACGTACTGGCGCTCGTCCGAGCAGATCCGGCAGTCCGCGGGCTGTTGCGTCGCATGCACATGCGTTCCGCAGGTCTCGCAGATGAAAATCATGACTTGGCGTATTTCCAGAACCGGCCTTTGCCTTCGGCGATCCAGGCGAGCGCTTCGTCGATGCGCTTGTCGCGCGTGGCGTCGGTCTTCGCCTCGCCGATCCAGAGGTTGTATTCCTTCTGGAACGAGGCCGATTTGGCGTCGAAGACGGCCTTGACGGACGGGATGGCGGCGAGCCGCTCGGCGAACGCTGCCGGCACGCCGACGACGGAATTGGGCGCATCGGCGGGCTTGCGGGGCGCAAGCTTCACGCCGCGCTCGTTGAGCGACATGGCTTCCCGTATCCAGGCGGTCAGTTCGGCGTCGGAGGGCAGGTCGGCGAGCGTGGTCAGCTTGCCCATGAAACGCTTGACGGCCGGCAGGCCGGCGTTGGCCCTGAGCCGCGCGTCGCTCATCAGCGAGTCCTTCCAGAAGCTGAAGGCGCAATGGGATTTGTAGGCGGCGAAAATGCACATCATCTCGCCCCGGTAGTCGAAATGGGGGATCCCCCATTTCATCGTCTCGATGACATCGGGACAGGCCGCGCGCATCAGGCCACGCAGGTGCGCCATGATCGGCTTGGCGAAGGCCTCGGCGTTCTCGCTGTAAGCATCAACCTTGGGATCGGTATTCGACATCACGTACTCCAACTATCTTGACGTCAAGATAACTTCATTTATCTCGACGTCAAGATGAATGCGCGTATCCTCGACCCACACCTCGCGAGGAGCCCCTGTGCCGAGCCCGAAACCCTCTTCCGACGGCATCGAGGCGCGGCGTCAGCAGTGGGCGGCAGAATTGCCAGACCTCGACACCATGGGCATGGCGATCCTGGGTCGCATGCGCTGGCTGACCCTGGCCTCTCGGCCCCGGATCGAAGCGGTGTTCGCCGGGCACGGCCTCGACGTCGGCGAGTTCGACGTCCTGGCCACCCTGCTGCGGTCCGGCCCACCCTACCGGCTTCGCCCCACCGAGCTATTCCGCTCGCTGATGATCTCGTCGGGCGGCCTTACTGACCGCCTGGCCCGCCTCGCCGAAGCCGGCCTGGTGCTGCGCACCCCTTCTGAGCACGACGCGCGCAGCCTCCTGGTCGAGCTGACGAAAGAGGGGCGGCGGCGCGCTGAGGCGGCCTTCCGCGAGGACATGGCCACAGAGTCTAGGCTGCTGGCCGGCCTGGACGAAGGAGAGCAGGCCGCCCTCGCGACGCTGCTCGGCAAGCTGGTGTTGCAGTTCGAAATCACCGAAGCCTGAGCGTCCCTTCATCCGACCTGCCTTCGCAGGCGGCTCTCTAGCCGCCCCGGGCCACGAACCAGCCGTTGCGGAAGCCTTCGCTGGCTTTTCCATAGAGGAACGCCTCGCCTTCCGGCTTGGTGAAGCGGCCGCCGGCGGCTTCGAGCACGGCCTGGCCGGCAGCGACGTCCCATTCCATGGTCGGGCCGTGACGCGGATAG
>JBBQTP010000202.1:0-5567 GCA_038213205.1 Caulobacterales bacterium | reverse complement strand
GACCACTCATGGCGGCGATCAGGGCCTGATCGCGCCCCTCACACGGACCTCCGGCCACAGCAAAGCGACGCCTCAGAACCGACCGCCCAACAACTCCGCTCGCTCCGCTCGCGGCGTCACACGCGTTTTTCCACGGCCTCGGTCGATAGCGGACATTGGCTGTTCGCTGGGAAGCCGACTTCACGAGCGTTCACCTCAAGTCAGAAGCGGTCCAAGCCCACCCGGCGAGCGACGCCCACCCCCTGCACCCTTGCCTCAGCCGCCATTTTCCCCTATCAGCCCGCCTCTTCACGGAGAGCGGTCTCTCGCGGAACACCAAAGGGTTCGGGAAACTCCCGGCCGCCGCGCCAGAGATCCATCGTCGCCAGCGGGCCTTCCGCCGCCGGTAGCGCCGCCCTCCCAATGGAAGAAGGAAACTATGGCGCTCTACGAGCACGTCGTCATTTCGCGGCAGGATATCTCGCCGCAACAGGCTGAAGCCCTCAACGACACCATGAAAGCTCTGATCGAGGCCGGCGGCGGCACCGTCGCCAAGATCGAGTATTGGGGTCTTCGCAACCTGACCTACCGGATCAAGAAGAACCGCAAGGGTCACTACTCCCTGCTGTCCATCGACTCGCCGTCCGACGCGGTGAAGGAAATGGAACGTCAGCTGTCCATCAACGAAGACGTCCTGCGGTATCTGACCGTGCGCGTCGAAGAGCTGGAGCTGGAGCTCTCCCCGATCCTCGCCCGCCGCGATCGCGACCGCGAACGCGAGCCGCGCCGCGACGACTTCGGGCCCAAGGAAGGAGCCTTCTGATGACCGACGAAACCACCGTTGAAGCGCAGGACACTGCGCCCCCCGCCGGCGGCGCCGGCGGCGCCCGCCGCCCGTTCTTCCGCCGCCGCAAGGTGTGCCCGTTCTCCGGCGCCAACGCCCCGAAGATCGACTACAAGGACGTCAAGCTCCTGCAGCGCTACGTCTCCGAGCGCGGCAAGATCGTGCCCTCGCGGATCACCGCGGTGTCGGCCAAGAAGCAACGCGAACTGGCCAAGGCCATCAAGCGCGCCCGCTTCCTCGCCCTCCTCCCCTACGTCGTGAAGTAAGGGAGCCAGGCACATGAAAGTCATTCTGCTCGAACGTGTGGAAGGCAAGGGCGGCCTCGGCGACGTGGTCAACGTCAAGGACGGCTTCGCCCGCAACTTCCTGCTGCCGCGCGCCAAGGCGCTGCGCGCCAACGCCGCCAACCTGAAGGTCTTCGAAGGCCAGCGGGTTGAGATCGAGGCGCGCAACTCCAAGGCCAAGGAAGCCGCCGGCGGCGCCGGTGAAAAGCTGGACGGGACCGTCTACGTCCTGATCCGCCAGGCCGGCGAAAGCGGCCAGCTCTACGGCTCCGTGGCCGGCCGCGACGTGGCCGACGCGGTCAACGCCGAGGGTTCGTCCAAGGTCGATCGCGCCATGGTCGTGCTCGACAAGCCGATCAAGACGCTCGGCATGCACGAGGTGAAGATCCGCCTGCACGCCGAAGTCACCGTCACCGTCACGCTCAACATCGCCCGCTCCGCGGACGAGGCCGAGCGTCAGGCGCGCGGCGAAAACATCATCGACAGCCAGTTCGAGGAAGACCGCATCGCCGAGGAGCAGGCGCAAGCCGATCTGCTGGAGGGCGGCGCCGGCTCCCACGAGGGCGACTACACCACGGCCTGACACCAGGCATCAGGTAAGATCAGCGAAGGCGCGGGAGGCGACTCCCGCGCCTTTTGCATGCGCCACCGGCCAGCCTGATTGGCAGGATCGCCCCCCTGCGCGGTGGATGCGACGGCTTGGCCATATCGTGCCGAACGCTGTTTTCCGCTTTCGCGCCGTTTGACCGTCCGATGTGGCAGAATTGCCATTCAAATTTGGCACGAAGCCACCTAGTTATCCGGCGGTTGGGTAACCGGGCGGCCGCATTAAGTGCGGCGCGCCGTCCAGAGGACTTTCATGAAATTCCGTATCTTTTTGTTCGCCGCGTCAGCGGCGTCGACTCTGCTTGCGTCCAGCGTCCTGGCGCAGCCACATCTCGCCACCCTGGCCGACGCCGCCGCTGATGCGGCTCCTGGCAGCGTCGAAGAACTCGTCGTCACCGGCTCGCGCGCCGAACCGCGCTCGCGGCTAGAGACCATCGCCCCGGTGGACGTGGTCAGCCCCACGCAACTGGCGCGCGGCGGCACGACGGAACTGGCCCAGGCGCTGTCCTTCGCCCTGCCCTCGCTGAACTTCACCCGTCCGGCCGTCACCGACGGCACCGACACCGTGCGTCCCGCGACCCTGCGCGGCCTGGCGCCGGACGAGACCTTGGTGCTGATCAACTCCAAGCGCGCGCACGCCGCCTCGCTGGTCAATCTCAACGGCTCGGTCGGCTACGGCTCCGGCGCCGTCGACCTCAACACCATCCCCTCGGCCGCCATCGGCTCGGTGGAAGTTCTGCGTGACGGCGCCTCGGCGCAGTACGGCTCCGACGCCATCGCCGGGGTGATCAACCTGCGCCTGCGTGAAGCCAGCTCCGGCGGCTACGCCGCCATCACCTACGGCCAGTACGACACCGATGTGAAAACCCGCCCGAGCGCGACCCCGATCCCGGGCCTCGTGCTGCAGCCCGACAAGCACCGCAACGACGGCGGCACGACCACCATCACCGGCTGGCAGGGCCTGCCGCTGTTCGGCTCCGGCTTCCTGACGCTCACGGCGGAAGCCAAGGTGCAGGCGCACACCACCCGCGCCGGCCCCGACCCGCGCCAGCAGTATCCGTTCGTCGGCGGCGTCGCCGGCGCCTTCGATCCGCGCGAGCTCACCTACGACCGCTACGACAACTGGTACGGCGACCCCAAGGTCGACCAATGGACCGGCTATGCGAACGCCGGCTACGACCTTAGCAATGGCGTCCACCTCTACGGGTGGGGCAGCTACCAGTTCCGCGACGCCTTCTCCGCCGCCAACGTGCGACGCGCCATCCAGCAGAGCGCCGGCTCCAATATCCTGGCGGTCTACCCCGACGGCTTCCTGCCCAAGATCGAAGGCAAGGTCAGCGACGCCAGCCTGGCCGGCGGCGCCCGAGGCAAGGCCGGCGACTGGGACTGGGACGCCAGCATTGTCTACGGCCGCAACCAGTTCCACTTCGGCGTGACCGACTCGCTGAACGCCTCGATCGGCCCGACCAGCCCGCGTGAGTTCGACGCCGGCAAGCTGATCTACCAGCAGACCGTGGGCAATCTCGGCCTCAACCGGCTGATCGACCTGTCCGGCCAGGCCGTGAACCTCGCGGCCGGGCTCGAGATCCGCCGCGAGAACTATCAGATCAAGGCGGGTGAGCCGGCGTCGTTCATCAACGGTGGATTCTTCACCCAGCCGGGCGTTCTGGGCGGGTCCGGCGCGCAGTCGTTCTCCGGCTTCAGCCCGGCCAATGCGACCGACAAGAGCCGCACGTCGGAGTCGGTCTACCTCGAGGCCGAGAGCAAGTTCGGCGCGCTCGATCTCGACGGCGCGGTTCGCTACGAGAACTACTCCGACTTCGGCGACGTGGTTACCGGCAAGCTCGGCGCGCGCTACGACCTGAACCCGAACCTCGCTCTGCGCGGCAGCGTCTCCAACGGCTTCCGCGCGCCGTCGCTGCAGCAATCCTTCATCACCACCACCTCGACCAACTTCGTCGGCGGCCTGCCGGTGCAAACCATCCTGCTGCCGCCCAGCGATCCGCGCGCCAAGCTGATCGGGGCCACCGAGCTGAAGCCGGAACGCTCGACCAACGTCTCGGGCGGCGGCGTGTTCAGGAACGGCGCCTTCTCGCTGACCCTCGACGCCTACTACATCAAGATCAAGGACCGGATCGTGCTGTCGGACATCCTGCAGCAGGCCAACGTGATCTCGATCTTCAAGGCGGCCGGCGTCAACGACATCGGCGGCGTGCGGTTCTTCACCAATGGCGTCGATAGCGAGACCCGCGGCGTCGAGGCCGTGGCGGCCTACCAGTGGCGGCCGGATCCGGCCTGGGGTGAGTTCGACGTCTCCGCCAGCGCGTCGCACAACGCGACCAAGCTGACCCGCGTCCAGGCCACGCCGATCCTGTCGGCGCTCAACCCGGCGCCGGTGTTCCTGCCGCACTTCCGCACCGCGACGCTCACCGACGGCCAGCCCAAGTGGAAAGCCAACCTGGTCACCGACTGGACCAAGGGCCCGTTCGGCGTCACCGCCAAGGTCGAGTACTACGGAAAGCTGCTGCAGCCGGCGAACACCAACGTCGTGGCCGGCGATTACGTCCTGCAGCCGAAGACCCTGATCGACCTGGAAGCCCGTTGGAACGTCACCAAGGCCCTGCAGCTGGCGGTCGGCGCGGACAACCTGTTCGACACCTATCCGACCACCCCGCCCTACGTGCTGAACGGCGTGACGCTCAGCTCGAACGGCGTGGCCGCGTTCCCCGAGTACTCACCGTTCGGCTTCCAGGGACGCTTCCTCTACGCCCGCGCCAGTTACAGCTGGTGATCTAACCCTTCACCGTCAGCGGAAGGCGGCGGGCCGGATCATCGGGCCGCCCCTTTTTCGTTCGCCATACGGACGATTGAGCTTCGTCCACAGGCTCACTGGAAAGTGTGGACGGGCGGTGAAATCCGACTGATCGCATGGCCGGCCTTAGGCTACCGGTAACCCATGGCTTTGGTTCCTGCTCTCGACCTGCGTTCGGTGTCCAACGACGTCACCATCCCCCATGCCCCAGCCAATGTGGAGGCCGAGCAGGCGCTGCTGGGGGCCCTGCTTTACGACAACGCCGCGTTCGAGCGGCTGGGCGACTGGCTGCAGGCCCGCCACTTCTTCGAGCCCTTCCACCAGCGCCTGTTCGCCGCCATCGAGGGCCACATCCGCAAGGGCCAGCTCGCCGAACCGATCCTGCTGGCCGAACAGTTCGGGCGTGACGTGGGCTTCGAGGAACTGGGCGGCGTGCGTTACCTCGCCGACCTCGTCGACCGCGCCCCGCCGGCCGCCAACGCGCCGGACTACGCGCGCGCCATCTACGACCTGGCGCTGCGCCGCGACCTGATCCGCATCGGCGGCGACATCGCCAACGTCGCCAGCCAGGGCGACTCGGAAGTCTCTGCCCGCGACCAGATCGAACAGGCCGAGCAGCAGCTCTATTCCCTGGCCGAGACCGGCGGCGTCTCCCAGGGCTTCGTCAATTTCGCCGACGCCCTGCACGGCGCCGTGACCATGGCCGCCGAAGCCCACAGCCGCGACGGCGGCCTGGCCGGCCTCTCCACCGGCCTGATCGACCTCGATAACAAGATCGGCGGCCTGCACCCCTCCGACCTGGTGATCATCGCCGCGCGCCCGTCGATGGGGAAGTCGTCGCTGGCCTGCAACATCGCCTTCGATGTGGCCCGCAACTACGCCTGGGAGCCGCAGCCGGACGGCTCGAAGAAGACCGTCCGCGGCGGGGTCGTGGCCTTCTTCTCCCTGGAAATGGCCGCCGAGCAGCTGGCCATGCGCCTGCTGGCCGAAGCCTCCGGCGTCTCCGGCGACCGGCTGCGCAAGGGCGAGATCGACGCGTCTG
>JBBQTP010000201.1:0-5581 GCA_038213205.1 Caulobacterales bacterium | reverse complement strand
GCACATCGCCATCTTGTGGACGGCGACCGAGCCGACCCCGCCCGCGCCGATTATGAGAACCCTGCTCATTCGGGTCCCTCCAGAAACCGGCCCTGCTTTCGCAGCATCGCGCCGGGAGGGCCAGGGCAAATTTGACGCGGGCTGGCGGCGGGGGCCGTCCGGGGGGAATGGCGTCTTCATCGAAGCCCCGCGCAGGGTCGGCCTCCGCCATGGCGGGCCGCGACGATAAGGACGGGCCAGGACGGCGTGTTCGGTGGCGCGGGCGACACTTTGTCGAAGACCGATGGGTCTGGCTGCGAGCTCAGGCCGACAACGATAGGGCCGCCGCAACCGCGGCCACGTGATCTCCGCATTGGGGAAGGGATATTTGCGGGCTGGCCGAGTTGACCTGCCGGCCCCGGCGGGGTGAGGCTCTTCCACAAATCGGCGGGACGTAGATTCCTCAAGCGCGTCGACACGGTCGGCCTACGTGCCGTCGCGCTAGACTACGGTGTCTTCAGCGACAGTAAGCCGAGGAAGCCAGAGTTGCAGCCACCCGAGCGCGGCCAGATAGCTGCAGGCCGCAATGATCAGCAGGGGGGCGTAGCCTAGGCCGGCGGTGAGGACTTCGCCGGCCAGAAGTACGATACCCATGCCTGCGAGGTTGCCGCAGAGCGAGCCGAAGCTGGTCACCGTGCCGACCCGGGCCTTGGGGATGATGTCCGCGATGGTGGAGAAGACGCTGACCGAGAAGCCCTGGTGGGCGGCGAGCGTCAGGCCGAGCAAGCCCGCGGCTGCCCACTCATTGTGCAGGTAGAGCGCCAGCGGCACCGGCGTCACCAAGAGGGCGCAGACCAGCATCATGCCCTTGCGCACGGTGTTTATGCTGAGGCCACGCGCCAGCAGGCGTGAGGCGATCCAGCCGGCGGTGAGCGAGCCGAGCGCGGCCAGGGTGTAGACGACGGCCAGCGGCGCGCCGAGGTCCTTGACGCTCAGGTGGAAGACCCGGTGGAAGAAGTCCGGGGCCCAGAACAGAAGCAGCCACCAGACCTGGTCGGAGAGCGCCTTGGCGCCGGCGAGGCCCCAGGTGCGGCGGTCGGTGAGCAGGGTCTTGAGGCCCGCAGCGGTGCTCCGGACCGAGACGGTGGCCTTGACGCCTTGCGTGAAACGCACCCCGCGCGTGGCGATGAGCCAGAGCGCGGTCCAGACCAGGCCGATGGCGCCCACCAGGATGAACGAGCCGCGCCAGCCGACGGCCAGGGCCAGCATCGGCAGGATCAGCGGAGTGACGATGGCGCCGACATTGGCCGAACCGTTGGAGATGCCGAAGGCCAGAGAGCGCATCCGGGCGGAGAACAGCGCGCCGATGGTCTTGACCGAGGCCGGGGTGCCCATGGACTCCGTGGCGCCCAGAGCGATGCGGGCCATCGAGAACTGGCCCATGGTCATCGCCCAGCCGTGGCTCATGGCCGCCAAGCTCCACGCGAAGACCCCGGCCGGGGTCGCCCACTTCACGCCCAGGCGGTCGACGATCCAGCCCGTGCCGACGTAGGCGATCGCGGCCGAAAGCTGGAACAGCGAGGCGAGCTTGCCGTAGTCGGCGTCGCTCCAGCCCATGTCGCCCTCAATGAGGGGCTTGAGGACCGCGATCACCTGGCGATCGACGTAGTTCAGGATGCCGGCGGCGATCAGCAGGCCCAGCAGCAGCCAGCGTCGGTTGGCGCTGACGCCGGAGGCGCCCGGGAAGGCTTCCCCCGCTGCGGCCAGCTCAGCCACGCGTGACCTGTTCGCCGTTCTGGACGATCGGGATGGCGTTGCGCCGCAGCTTGCGCGTGCCGGGGTTGAGCATGACTTCGGGGGTATATTGGGCGAGGTACACGCGGCGCATCTTGTCGGTCATGTTGGCGCCGGTGGTGTGCAGCAGATGGCTGGAGAAGGCGACCACGCTGCCAGCCAGGACCTCAAGCACCTTGCCCGCCTCATTGCCCTTCCAGCCGACCAGGTCGTTGGTCTTGGGCTGGCGCTCGTGCGGCAGGATCCAGTCGCGGCTGAGAGGCATTTCGGAGAACGGCAGGACGCGGACCGTGCCGTTCTCGATGGTGGCGTCGTCCAACGGGCACCAGCAGGTCAGGTACGGCGCATGGTCCAACGGTCCGCCGTTGCCGACCACGTAGCCGGAGTCCTGGTGCCAGCCGAACGGCAGGCCGACCTCGGGCCCCTTCACAACGTACTGGTCGAAGAAGAAGTAGGCATCGTCGCCCAGGGTGGCGCGGCAGACGTCGGCCATGGTCTCGCTGAACAGCATCCTGCGCAGCGCCGGCTCCTCGCGCTGGCATTCGTTGGCGAAGTAGCGCTTGCCGCGATGGCTGATGCCGAGCGCGTCTACGCCGCGCGCGTCCATGCGGGCGTCCTCGCGGGCGACGAACGCGGCGCAATGCTCGCGCAGGAGGTCGAGAAGCTCCCCCTCCAGCACGCGCTCGAAGACGGCGTAGCCTTCCTTGGCGAACTGCTCGCGTTGCGGCTCGTAGCCCATGGTCGTTCTCCTGGCCGCCATGTTCACCCCCAATCTTCACGCATCGGGGGCCGGCTTGGCAAATTGCCAGCCGACCCTTGAGGGGGTGCTAGAAATCCTTGCGGACCACGACGCCGGCGTAGCGGTCGTCATCGCGCGGCACGAACCGCACGACGCCGGCCAGCGCGCTGTAGCCAATGGCGGTCGAGTAGTGCTGGTTGGCGATGTTTTTGACGATGCCGCGCACGGTCCAGCCGTTGGTCAGGCCCACCAGGGACACGCCGGCGTTCCATATGCCGTAGGGCTTCTGGACGGTGTCCGGGGTCTCGGAGAGCGAGAACTGGGTACGGGACTGGTAGCTGTAGTCGGTAAAGAAGCGCAGGTCGTAGTTGTTGATCGCATGCGAGGTGTATTCCGCGTCCACATAGACCTTGGACTTGGGTGCGAAGGGCAGGGGCCTGCCGTTGATGTTGCAACTCACCGGGGCGCCGACGGGGCAGTTGAACGCATCCACCTTGGCGTCGGAGCTGGTGAAGGACAGGCTGACGCGGAAGTCGTGGACCGGCCTGACCGTCACGTCGCCCTCAATGCCCTTGGACGACACTTTTCCGGCGTTGATCAGGCGGGTGACGAGGGCCGGCGGGGTGCCGGTCTGGTCGGTGAAGTTGGCCTGATAGTTGTCGTACTTCTCGTCGTAGATCGCCAGGCTGCCCGACAGCATGCCGTCGAAGGCACTGCCCTTGATGCCGACCTCGATGGCCTTCGAGGTCTCTGCGTTCAGCGAGATTTCGTCGGTCGGCTGCATGTTGAAGAAGGCGTTGTAGGCCGGGCCTTTGTAGCCGCGCGAGGCGGTCACATAGATCATCTGGTGGTCTGAGAGGTCGTACTGCAGGCCGACCCGGCCGCTCCAGCCGTCCTTCCTGGTGGAGCCCTTGGAGTGGTGCTCGGGTCGGATGCCGGTCAGCGCCACCAGCGTCGTGGCCAGGCGGTCGTGGTAATAGGAGAGGTCGTCACGGATGCCGCGGGCGCCCAGGATCATGTGCAGATCCTTGGTGAAGTTGACGTTGCCCTCGCCGTAGATTGCGTAGTTTTTCCCGTCGGCGCCGTAGTGTGCGACGCCGCTGTCGTTCCGGGTCGCGCCGCCGACGATGCGGGTCAGCGACCGCTGGTAGATCTCCTTGGTCTGGGCCTCCATGTAGTAGAGGCCGGCGACGTAGTCGAAGACCTCGCCCTTGGGCGAGGTGATGCGGTATTCCTGACTGCGCTGGATGAAGTCGACAATCCCGTCGTCGCGCGCTTCGGGGAAGGTCGCGGTGGGGATCGGCAGGGCGTCGAAGTCCTGCAGCTGGTGGTTCTTCCAGGTGCGGTAGCCGGTGATCGAGGTGAGCGTGAAGCCGCCCAGGCTGTAATCGCTTTGCAGGCCGAAGCCGGCGTTACGGTCTTTCACGAAGGTTCCTGTGCCGGCGACCACATCCTTGTTGTCGGAGTTCGGCGTGTTGATCCCGTAGGACGACAGCAAGGTGGCGAGCGCCGGGTTCGGCGTCACCACGCCGGTGAGATAAGCGACGCGCTGGGTGGAGACAAAGACGCCGTTGGGGGTGTCGTCCTTGCTCTGCGAGCTGTCGACGGTGAGCGTCATCTTCAGCTTGTCGGTGGGCTCGGCGGTGAACTTCAGCCGCACGCCGGAGCGGTCGTAGCCATTGACCTTGGAGTGGCGCAGCACGTCGTTGACGTTGCCCTCGAAGTGCGCGCCGAGGGCCGAGATCGAGCCTTGTAGCTTGTCCTTGATGATCGCGCCGGAGACCGAGGCCTTCAGGCGGTATTCCTCGCCGGTGTAGTAGGAGGCGTCGACGTAGCCGTGGACCTCTTCGGTGGGGTTCTTGGAGACGATGTTGACGACGCCGGCCGAGGCGTTCTTGCCGAACAGCGTGCCCTGGGGCCCGCGCAGCACTTCGATGCGCTCCACGTCCACCAGGTCCAGCGTCGACTGGCCGGGCCGGGCCAGGACCACGCCGTCCAGCACGGTGGAGACCGAGGGCTCGACGCCGGGCGAGGTGGTGATGGTGCCCAGGCCGCGGACGAACACCGTGCGGTCCTTGTTGGACGCGCCCGGGCGGAACTCCACCGACGGCACGGCGGCTGAGAGATCCTGCAGGTTGTTGAGGTTTCGGGCCGCGATCTGGTCGCCGCTGACCACGCTTATCGCGATCGGCACCTTGCTGATCGATTCCTCGCGGAAGCGGGCGGTGACGGTGACCTCCTCGACGGTAGCCGAGGCGGCGGCGTCCGCGGCATAGGCCGCGCCGGCATGGGCGCCGCCGACCAGGGCGGCGGTGGCCAGCAGCAGGCTGCGAAGTCCGGCGCCGGTGAAGCGGTGGTTGGTCATGACGTTTTCCCCGAAAATTCTTCTGTTGGTCAGAGCCCGAGCTCGGCCATGTCGACGGCTCGTTTTTCACGCGCACTGATTTCCGCCGCCGCGCCGATGGCGACGGCGGCCAGCCCGTCGCCGGCGGTCACCTCCACCGGGCCCGCGCCTCGCACCGCGGCGTTGAATTTCTGATGTTCGTAGAAGGTCGAGCCGTGGTGACTGCCGGCCTTCAGCGCGGCTTCATCGGTCTCGACGACCTCGCGCGATACGGTCTTCGGATTGCGGAAGCCGACGCGGGGCGAGAACACGAGGGCGCCTTCGGGGATGAAGACATCGAGGCGGGCCTTGTCGCCCACCGCGGTGATCTCCTCCTGGTTCTCCGCGCCCTCGGCGAACATGGAGAGGTCCAGCATGGCGCGCACGCCGTTGGCGAAGTCGACCGTGGTGAAGCTGTTGTCGAGGATGTCCGGCGTCTCGCCGCCGTAGGTCTCGTCCTTGTGGTTCACGTCCATCGCGCCGGAGCAGTAGACACGCACGGCCTCCGAGCCGGTGATCAGCCGCATGAGGTCGAAGAAGTGGCAGCACTTCTCGACCATGGTGCCGCCGGTGTTGCGGTTGAACCGGTTCCAGTCGCCGACCTTCGGCAGGAAGGGAAAGCGGTGCTCGCGGATCGACAGCATCTTCAGGCCGCCGATACGGCCTGCGTGTATCTGGCGGATATA
>JBBQTP010000200.1:0-5619 GCA_038213205.1 Caulobacterales bacterium | reverse complement strand
CGCTCATCCCGGCATTCGCCGGGATGAGCGGGTGAGTACGGACCGGGCCCTTATAGGTCCGGCGCTTCCTGCTTCGAGCGGGCCATGCGCCGGCTTGGCATGGCCTTGGACAGTTCCGCCTGATCGAGCTTGCCGTCGTGGTTGGTGTCGAGCTCGGCGAAACGGGCCTTGAGGCCGGCCAGCGGTCCCTTCAGCTCGTTGGGTTGGATGAACCCGTCCACGTTGCTATCCAGCGAGCCCATCATCTGCGAGCTGTAGAGCCTGGTCTGCAGGTCGTTGCGGACGTGGCTCACCGTCTCGTCGGCCCAGCGGTAGTTGACCCGGAAGTACATCATCTCGTCGGGCGTCTGCTCGCCCCAGGTGACGGTGCGCTTCGGGTCCGGGTTGGCCGGGTTGTGCTCGGAGTTGTCGTAGACCCAGGTGGCGATCAGCTTGGTCCCGGCCTTCACCAGGATCGGCTTCACCGGATCGTAGTCGCGCTGCCAGTTGAAGTCGTACTTCGGCAGGGACAGGAGCATGGTTTCCTTGCCGTCCGGCGTCTGCTGCTTCAGCTCCACGTGGTAGCCGCGGTAGTGGGCGTGCGGATAGAGCGTGTAGAGGTAGGCGTCGGCCGGGAAGGTCAGGTAGGCGATCTCCTGGTGGCGCGCCTCGCCGGGCGGGATCGAGAGCGCGAAGGTCGAGATCACCGTCGAGCGCTTGATGTACTCGGGCGGCGCCTTCAGCGTGTAGAAGCCGACCTGGGTCAGGTCCGTCGTTTCCTTGCCCATGGTCGTGTAGTGCATCTGGAAGTGCAGCTTGCCGCCGGCCGGCACCGGCGCGCCGGAGTCGTCGGCCATGACCTGCGGCTGAGCGCCCGGCGTATAGGAACCCACCGAGCCGCCCGGGATGGCGTTGGCCGGCTGGTCGGGACCGGGGATGTGGTTGGACACCACGTGGTGCAGCACGCGGCGGTCGCCCGGCTTCATGGCGATGGCCTTCAGCCAGGTGTTCTCGTGGAAGGGATTGTCCACGACCTGGTTCTGGTATTCGACGAGGCCGTTGGCCGGCACATTGAAGGCCGGCAGGTTGATCACGACGTCGGGCTTGCCGAGCTCGGTCGGCCAGTCGGGCGCATGCTTCGACGCATTGGCCAGTAGCGGGTCCGGGCCATCGCCGCGCACCGCGCCGCCTTCGATCCAGTGGACCAGCAGCTTGGTCTGGTCGGCGGTCAGGCCCTGGTCGTTCTTGAAGATACCGATGTGAGGGTCGGCGAAGTAGGGAGGCATGCGGCGCGTGCGCACCGTCTCGCGGATCATCGGGGCGAAGCCCTTGATGGTCTCGTAGCTGTTCATCGCGAACGGGCCGATGCCGCCGTTCACGTGGCAGGAGACGCACTTCTCCTGGAGGATCGGGGCGATCGCCTTGGAATAGGAGATGGCCCCGAACTCCGCGGCGTGAGCGCGTTCGGGAAAGGCGATCAGCTTGCCGGTCGAGGCGCCGGGCGCGGTGTAGGCGGCCTTGGTGACCCGCGGCGCGCCGGCGGCCAGCAGGGTGTCGAGCGCGGCCTTGGCGCCGGAGATGTCGCCGCGGTAGGCCACGGCCCAGGTCTTGGGATTGATCACGAAGACCTCGCCTTCGCGGCGGACGCCCAGCTGTTCGCCGACCAGCTGCTGCTCGTCCATCAGGATCGGCACGCTCAGGTTCTGGGCCTTGGCTTCGGCGGCAACGGCGTCGCGAGTGTCGGCGAGGCTGGAGTCCAACGACCAGACGACAACGCCCTTGGCCTTGTAGGCGGCGTTGATCTGCTCGAGCGCGGCCGAGGCCGCCCTGGAATAGGCCGAGCCGTTGACCCGGCTCATCACCACGATCGCCGGCTCATAGCCGAAGTAGTAGAGGCGCTGGGCCAGACGCGTCTGGTCGGTGAGCTGGAAATCGTCGACCCGCTGCGGCGTGGCGCCGGTGTCCGCCGCGACGCCGAGGGGCGCGGAAAGGCCCGTTACGGCGCCGGCGATCAGGATGGCGGCGGCGGCCAGAAGTGCGCGCTTCATGGTCTTTCTCTCCCAGTTCTGCGGGGCCCGGATAACAGGGTTTCCCTGCACCAATGTTGCAGCCGTGAGCCGGGGCGCCGGACGCTCTCGGCGCCAGCGGCAATCATCGCGACTCGCGATCTAGCTTCAAATGTCTGTTTTTATTATATTTAATTCAAATTCAGCGTGAAATTCCGGCGAACCGCCAGCGCTGACATTTTGCGGTGTTTGGGCGCGCGCGTCAAAAACTTGCTGCGCCCGCCGCGCGCACGGCGGGTTAGCCCTTGGCGGCGGCCTTCGGCGGCGCGGCGGCGGCCTGTTTGGCGGGCGCGGCGGGTTTGGCCGGCGGCGCGGCCATGGCCTTGCCGGTGCCGACTGGGGCGGGTCGCTGCTTGAAACGGTCCTTCATCTTGGCGACCCAGCCGGTGAAGGCCTCGTTGTCGGCGCTGACGCGGCTGAAGTCGGCGACGCTCAGGTGGTTGGTCGAGATGCCGGTCAGCGCGATGCGCAGCGCTTCGGGATTGTGGGCGGCCTCGAAGAAGCGACCGTACTGGCCGGACAGCCGCGTCAGCGCGACGTCGTCGCCGGCCAGGCTGTAGGCGACGCCGGCACGGAGCAGCTTGCCTTCCTCGTCGGCGGAGAGCGCGGTGGGGTCCTTCCAGCGCAGACCCAGCGCTTTTTCGAACAGCGGGCCGGACTTGGCCCAGTCCTTCTGCTTCCAGGTGATCTCGGCGCGCAGGTCCTGGGCTTCCTTGGACGCGTCCTTGTCGAGGATCTCCATGGCGGAATCATACTTGCCGATCCCAGCCCAGGCGCGGGCTTCGATCAGCCGCCGCTCAGCGTTGAGCGCGGCGGGCAGCACCGTGGTGCGCGAGCCGTTGATCGCCTGGATCGCCTGCTCGGGCTTCTTGTCCATAAGGTAGATAACCGCCAGATCGGTGGCGACCTGGGCGCGCGGCACCCCGTCGAGGCGGTTGTCAGCCTGGTATTTCAACAGGTCCGCGGCTTGCGGCAGCAGGTCGACGTCGACCAGCCGGCGGACCAGCTTGCGGACCATCAGGTCGCCGTCCGAGCCGATCGGGGTCAGCTCCTTGAAGTCGTAGAACAGGGCCAGCGCCTGGATCGGCTCCAGGCCATCGGCGTTGCCGTCCAGGAACAGCGAGCGGAAGGCCGCGGCCAGGTCGGACTGCAGCTGTAGGGCCTCCGGCAGGTCGGGCATGCGCGTGCCGGCCGAGCGCAGCGCCTCCAGCGCCTCGCGGTAGCGGCCCTGGCTCAGATAGAGTCGGCCGAGCGCGCGGATGGTCTCCAGTTCGGTCGCGTCGCCGCGCCAGCGGTAGCGCAGGCCGTCGTAGACGGTGGCCGCCTGCAGCGGGGTGACCTTGCCGGTCTCGAGCTTGATCTTGGTGGCGCGCAGCAGGGCGGGCGAGGACAGCGATTCCATCTGCACGGTGGCGATGGCTGTGTACATCTTCAGAGCCCGGTCGCTGCGCCCTTCGATCTCGAACATGCGCGCCTGGACGAGGCGGGTGGCGAGTTCCTCGTAGACGTCGGTCTTGTCGGCGAGCGCCAGGTGGATGCGCGCATCGGCGCTCTGCATGTCCCCCTGGGCCAGCGCGGCCTGGGCGTCGGCGCGGGCGAAGCGCGATTTCCAGGTCGGTGAGAACTGCAGGAAGGCTTCCGAGCCCTTGGCGAACTGGGTGCGGGCCTCGGCCCACTGGGCGAGCTGGACGGCGACGTAGGAGCGCCAGAGCGCGCTGGACGGATCCTCGGCCAGCACCGGCGAGGAGAAGTCGGCCTCGGCCTCCTTGTAGCGGCGGGCCAGGACGCGGGCGATGCCGCGCAGGCCGCGGAATTCCGGGGTTTCCATCACCTGCGGGCTGGAGCGGGCGAGGTCGTTCAGCACGCCGATCGCCTCGAAGCTCAGCTCCGAGCCGACCAGGAAGCGGGCCAGCGCCATGCGCGCACCGGTCGGCCCGCCCTTGTCGTGGTTGGCGCTCTCGATGGCCGCGGCGCTGAACAGGGTGTTGTAGCGGTTGTGGAACCCGTGGGTCCCGGTCTTGGGCCAGTTCACGTAGTCGATCAGGCCCGGCAGGCCGGCGGGCTTGGGCGCGTCGATGTCGAGCTTGGCGGCCTGCTGCAGGCCAGGCGTCGGCGACAGCGCCAGGCCGAGCGGGCGGCTGATATGGACGATGTCGCCGTCGCGGACGACGGTCATGTCCTCGATGTGCGGCTCGATGGCCAGGCCCTGGATCGAGGGCAGCAGCGCCATCTGGATATATTCGCGCCGCAGCGGCAGGCCCTTAGGCGGGCCGAGCGCGGTGACCACGCTCAGGGTGTCGCCGACCTGCGGGTCGGTGAACTGCACGATGCTGGTGATCCCGGCGACGGCGGCTTTCAGCGAAGCGGGACCCTCGGCCTCGTCCTTGGTGACGTGCACCAGGCTGGGCTGCGACTGGTCGCCGGGGCCGAGCGAGATGGTCCAGGTCGAGCCGATGGCGGTAGCGAAGACCGGCAGGTTATGGGCGGCCTCGATGCGAATGGCGGAATAGTCGGCGCCCTTCACGGCCTGGACGCCGGCGTACTGGGTCAGGCCGCGCGGCGCGCGGCTGACGTCGAGGGTGGCCGGGGCGTCGAATACGATCCAGACCACGTCGCCGCGGCGGAACACCGCCGCCCCGGTCGGATTGGCCCAGGCGAAGGTGAAGTTGACCTGGCCGGCGCCGACACGCGGCTCCATGTGCACGACACCGCCGACCGGGATCGGATTGGGGCGCGGCGGCGGGGCGTTCTTGGCCCGGAGCGCGGCGAGCTCAGCCTCGGTGGGCGGCGGCTTCTGGAAGACGTTGACGAAGGTCGCGCCATCGGCGACGCCGGTCTTGGCGACCCCGTCATCGCTCAGCGTCAGCACCACCTGCAGTCGGCCGTCCACGTGACGCTTCTCGGCCGTCTTGATCCATTTCGGCGGCGAGGTTCGCAGCCGCGAAATGTCCGGATCGGCGTCGCGCGGGAAGGTCAGGATCAGGTTGGCGCCGTCGGTCTTGATGTCGGCGGACGGCGCGCCGTGGAATTCCACGCGGCTGAAGTCCTGCGCCTGGGCGACATGCACCTCGATGCCACCCAAAGTGGGCCCACCACGGCTCGTCGTCGCGCCCGCGGGCGCGACGACGGTGGCCACGGCGATCGCCGCGACGCCTGCGCGCAGGGTTTGGCGCAGGGTCAAGGACTAGCCCGCCTTGGGCGGCGCGGCCGCGGCGGCGGGCGCTGGCGCGGCGGCGGCGGCAGGCTTGGCCGGCGCCGGATCCGCCGCGGCCTGGGCCTCGGCGGGCGCCTTCTTGCGCGGCGGAGCCTTGGCGGCCTGGCGCTTCGGCTTGGCCTTGGCGGGCGGGGTCTTGGCGTTGGGATCGGCCGGCGGCGGGGTCGCGGCGGCGGCGGCATCGGCCTGCGCGGTGGCGGCCTGGGCCAGCGTCTGAGCCTTGCTGAAGCGGTGGGCCAGGGACTCGGTGAGTTTCTTGGCGTCCTGGGCGGGCATCTGGCCGATGACGGCTGAGAGAGAGCGCTCCTTCATCTTCGCCGCGATCGGCAGCCGCACGGCGTCCTCCAGGATCGCCATGCG
>JBBQTP010000199.1:0-5621 GCA_038213205.1 Caulobacterales bacterium | reverse complement strand
TGCGTTTGCGAGGCGGTTCGGTCATCGCGGGTCCCCGCTTCTGCGTCCGCGCCGACGCCGCCGGCGCCGCACGCTGCGGTCCGCCATCAGCGACAAAAGGATGCCCTCCCGCAAGCCCCGGTCGGCCACCCGCACCCGGCTGCACGGCCAAAGCTCCTGCACCGCCTGCAGGATCGCCGCCCCGGCCAGCACCAGATCGGCCCGGTCCGGCCCGATGCACGGCTGATCGGCCCGCTCGCGGGCGTTCAGCGACAGCAGCCGCCCGGCCGCGGCGTCGCAGTCGCCCCGGGTCATCCAGATGCCGTCCACACGGTTCCTGTCATAGCGCGGAAGTTCCAGGTGCAGCCCGGCCAGGCTGGTGATCGCGCCCGAGGTGCCGATCAGGTGCGCCCGGTCGGCGTCGAACACCTCGCGCAGGCCGTCGGCCCGTCGGAAGGCGGCGATCTCGGTCTTCACCGTCTCGACCATCTCGCGGAACCAGGCTTCCGTCGCCGCCTCCCCTTCAGGGAACCGTTCAGCCAGCGTCACCACCCCGATCGGCACCGACAGCCACGCCCTGAGCGGCGGCATGCCGCTGGGCGGCGCGCCCTTCAGGTCGACCCACGACAGCTCCGTCGAGCCGCCGCCCACGTCGACCACCAGGGCCGCGTCGGCCGTGCGGTCGATCAGGTTCAGACAGCCCGCGACCGAAAGCCGCGCCTCCTCCTGTGGGGCGATGATCTGCAGGCGCAGCCCCGTCTCGGCGAACACGCGTTCGATGAACTCCGGCCCGTTCTCGGCCATCCGGCACGCCTGGGTGGCGATGGCGCGCAACTTGGCGACCCTTCGCCGGCGCAGCTTCTCGGCGCTGACCTTCAGCGCCGCCAGCGCCCGCTCCATGGCCGCCTCGGACAGCCGACCCGAATTGGTCAGCCCCTCGCCCAGGCGCACAATCCGCGAAAACGCCTCGATGACGCGGAATCCGCCATTGCCCGCGGGGGTGGCGATCAGCAGGCGGCAATTGTTGGTGCCCAGGTCGAGGGCGCCATAGCAGGCGACCTCGCTCTCAGGCTGCTCCCGGCCGCGAGTCGCGGCGGCGGGCGCGCTCGGCGCCTCGGTCATGGGCGGTTTCCGTCCCTCGCAGGCGCATCGGTAGGCGTGCGCCTCACTTCGAGGTCGAGTCTAGTGCCCCGATTCCGAAGTTCGCAAGCGCTTATGGCAGGCTCGGATGAACTTCGGAAGCGATGAGGGCACTAGCAAGTGTATGTTTCTAGCGCGCTTTTCGGATCTGAAATTCGCTCCGCGCTTGATCCCACCATCAGGCGAACTTCAGATCCAGCGCGCTAGCAAGCCTGCTCGCCGCTGCGAAGGCTTGGCCTTGATCGAAAGGTGATGAGCGTTACGTTCACCTTCCGGTCAGGAGAAGGGAGGTAGATTCGAAACATGAACACGCAGAGCGCCAAATTTGCGATCGGCCAGGTTGTTCGTCACCGCGTCTATCCCTTCCGCGGTGTGATCTTCGACGTGGATCCCACGTTCTCGAACACCGAGGAATACTGGCTGTCGATCCCGGAGAACATCCGGCCCCACAAGGATCAACCGTTCTACCACCTTCTGGCGGAGAACGATGAGAGCTCGTACGTGGCCTATGTCTCCGAGCAGAACCTGGTGCCCGACGACACCGGTCAGCCGGTCGGCCACCCCCAGGCGACCATGCTTTTCGAGTCGTTCCGCGAGGGCCAGTACAAGCTCCGGCCCCGGATCAGCCACTAAACGCAATCTTTTGCCGGGCGACCGCGCCTGCGCGCGGAACTGCGAACGGAACTTCCCCAGCGAACCCGCCATTCTGCGCCCATGAGCGCAGACGGCTTTACGCAAGGCCCGCCTCCTGGGGCGCGGCCGGACTGGACCATCGACCAGGGCTGGGAGGCCTATTCCCAGGCCGAGCACGATGTCTGGATCACCCTTTATGAGCGCCAGGCAGCCATGCTGCCGAACCGCGCCTGCGACCCGTTTCTCAAGGGCCTGGAGGCGTTGGACCTGCACCGGGCCGGCATCCCCGACTTCGCCCGCGTCAACGCCGAGCTGCAGCGGCTCACCGGCTGGACGGTCGTGGCCGTGCCCGGTCTGGTCCCCGACGAGGTGTTCTTCGACCACCTGGCCAACCGCCGCTTCCCGGCCGGCCAGTTCATCCGCAAGCCCGACGAGCTCGACTACCTGCAGGAGCCGGACATCTTCCACGACGTGTTCGGCCACGTCCCGATGCTCACCGACCCGGTGTTCGCCGACTACATGGCCGCCTACGGTCGAGGCGGCCAGCGCGCCATGCAGCTCGGCCAGCTACCCAACCTGGCCCGGCTATATTGGTACACGGTCGAGTTCGGCCTCCTCCAGACGCCCGCAGGCGTGCGGATCTATGGCGCGGGCATCGTCTCCAGCCGCGCCGAGTCGCTGTTCGCCCTGGACGACCCCTCGCCCAACCGCCTGGTCTTCGACCTGGAGCGGGTGATGCGAACCCCCTACCGGATCGACGACTTCCAGCAGGTCTATTTCGTGGTTCCCTCGCTGCAAGCCCTGCTCGACGCCACCTTGCAGGAATTCGCGCCGATCTATGAGCGGCTGACCCGCGCCGAGGACATCGGCATCGAGGCGATCCTACCGTCGGACACCGTGATCACGCGCGGCACACAGACCTACGCGCGCTCGAAGGCCTAACTCTAATCCGCTCATCCCCGCCTTCGCCGGCGTGAGCGGGGTTTCATCTGTCTCAGTAGTCGCGCCGCCAGCGGATCGCCAGGCGCCCGGCGTCCTGGCCGCCCAGCCGCGAGATGATCGACAAGGTCCGCTTGACCCGCCACTCCACCTGCGCCGAAGGACCTTCGCGGCCCCCGCCGGTCAGTTCCAGATAGACATTCTCGGTCAGATACTTGCCGCCGGAAACTGTGACGCCGGAAGCATCGCCGCCGCCCAGCGCCAGGCGGTCTAGCCGGGCGAAGGTCCGCAGGTTGCCGACCACGTCCAGCCCGCCGCCGCCCGCAAGGCCCGAGATCGCCGAGGCCAGCTGGGCGGCCTCCAGCGGCGAGAGCTGCGAGGCCGTGCGCCCGAACAGCACCTGGCTCAGCACCTCGTCGTTGGGCAGGCTGGGCGTCGAGGTCAGCGTGATCTCAGGCCGCTGCGCGGTGCCGCGGATGTGCACCTCGGCGGTCAGGGTCGGATCGTCCCGCGTGGCCGTCAGGTCCAGCCGCACAGCCGCCGCGTCGGTCGACAGATAGACCACGCTCTGCGGGTCGAACTCGAAGCGCTTGCCGGCGAAATCGTAGTCGCCGCGCACCACATGCGCCGTGCCGCTAAGCTCCGGATGCGCCGTCGTGCCGCGCACACGGGCGTCGAGGGCCAGCTCGGTGTCGAGGCCGTGGCCCTTCAGATAGACCCCTCGAGGCGCCTTCAGCGACACGTCCAGCGCCCAGCCGTCGCCCTGCCCACGCGACGGCGGCAGCGAGACCGCCAAGTCCGGCGGCCGGTTCTTCTCCACCACCTCCATGGCCACCACGCCGGACGGCGTCGGCAGGCGCGCGGCCACGTCGGCCCGGTCGATGCTCAGCGCCCCGGTCAGCCGTACCTTGCCGTCGGCCGCCCGGTCGATGGTCGCCTGGCCGCTGGCCGAGGCGGTGGCGATGTCGTTGTCGATCAGCCGGAAGCCCTTCAGCGCCAGGCGGAAGCTCGACGCCCCCTCGCGGACCAGGCTGATGCGTCCCGAGCCGCTCACCGATCCGCCCCGCCCGTCGACGCCGCTCGACTGGGTGATGTTGACCCCGTCCTGAGTGAAGTCACCCTTCAGCGCCACATCGCGCAGCGACAGGCCGGTCAGCCCGTCGTCGAACCGCCCGCCCTCGACCGAGATCGCCCCGGCGGCGCTGGGGTGGGCCAGCGAGCCGCCGATTGTGCCCTCGGTGCGCACCTTGCCCGACAGGCTCCGCTCGCCACCGATCAGCAGATCGAACAGTGGCCGTACCTCGCCCTCGGCCAGGAACTGGCCCCGCATCGGCTGCTCGCGGGCGATCGCCACGCGGAACGGCGCCGCGGAGGCCTCCGCCGGCAGCACCAGCGTGCCGTTGGCGTTGAGCCCCTGGGCGTTGGTGGCCGCCAGCGTCAGCGACAGGCTGTCGCCGCTGAGCTTGCCGGAGAGCCGCCCGTCAATCCCCGACGCGGCCGCCGAGCCTCGGGCCCGCGCCCCGCTGAGCTTCGCCTCCAGGGTCCCGTCGAGCCGGCTCCCGCGCCCCTGCAGCACAAGGGTGGCGTCGGTGCGACCGGCCAGGTCCTCGTCCACTAGCCCCAGCCCCAACCCGGTTACCTGGGTGCGGATATCGGTCCCAGCGTTGGAGAGCCGCCCGTCCAGGTCGATCCGCCCGCCATCCGACGCCGCCAGCCGAAGCCGCGCGCTCTGCTCCGGGCCGCCAAACCGCACCTGCGCCGCCTCCACCGTATGGAGGTCGCGCCCGCCAAGCTTGCCCAGGCCTTCGAAGCTGGCCGTATAGCCGGGCTTGGCGTCGGCCAGCACGCCGCGGCCTTCCAGGCTCCACTTGCCGCCGCCGATCGCCCCTTCTGAAACCCCGTCGCCGCGGATCACATACGGCAGCCGCGCCAACGGCCCATCGGCGGTCAGGCGGGCGCTGTGGATGGTGACTGTAGATCCGGGGAGGCGCGCGTTCTCGACCGCGAGGTTCAGCCCGGTTAGCGGCCCGCCCGCCGCATCGGCGATCTTCACGGTCCCGCTCACCCGACCGGCGTCCAGGACTGCGCCGCGCGTCACCGCCACCTCCAGATTGGCCGCCGACGGCGCGTTGCTGCGCAGCGACAGGGACCCGGCGGCCTTCACCCCGCCCGCATCCACCGACAGACCGGTCAGCTCCAGCCCTCCCGCCGGGAAGCGGAAGTCGGCGCGGGCCCGGGCCGGGCCGAAACCGCTGGTCGCGGTCAGCGCCGCCATGCCGCTGGAGCCGTCGGGCTTCTGCAGAAAGCTCAGCGTCAGGTGCGCGTCCTTGAGCGGCAGGCGCGGCACGTCGATCTCCGCCAGGTCGGCGATCAGGTCGGCGCGGGGCTGGGCCAGCGTGCCGGTGATCGCGCCGGACCCCTTGGCCTTGCCGGCGATCTCCACCGGTCCGGCGCGGAACGGCCCCTCGGCGCTCCAGTCGAGTTTGAAGGTCAGCCCGCCGTCCGCCGCCAGGATCCCGGCGATCGAGGCGCGCATCGCCGCCCCGGTCAGCTGGGCCGAGCCGATGGCCAGCCGCCGGTCCTTGAAGCTGGCGTCGGCCTTCAGCTGCGGCTTGCCGCCCAGCAGCCGGTCAAGCTCCGGATAGCCGATCGCGAACCGGTCGCCGCGCGCGTCCAGCGAGAAGGTCCAGGGTTGGCCGGCCTTGGTCTGCGCCGCCGACCAGTTGGCGTCCACAGACCCCGCCGCCCCCGCCCGCGCGGCGGCCAGGTTGGAGACCGCTGCCTTGCCCTTGAAGGTCAGCCCGCCCAGCAGGCCCCGCGACCCGGTCGCCTCCAGCTTCAGGCCCGCGCCGCTCACCTTCAGCTCGCGCATCAAGAGGCGCCCATCGGCCAGCCGCGAGCCGTCGAAGCTGGCCTTGGGCGCTCCCCCC
>JBBQTP010000198.1:0-5685 GCA_038213205.1 Caulobacterales bacterium | reverse complement strand
GGACATGGACCACATGGAGCACAAGCAGCTCGAGAAGGAGATCTCCGACAAGGTCTCCATGTGTAACTACTGGGCCAACCGTCTCTGCTGCGAGGCCGCCGACCGGGCCATGCAGGTGCACGGCGGCATGGGCTATTCGCGGCACAAGCCGTTCGAGCACATCTATCGCCACCACCGCCGCTACCGGATCACCGAGGGCTCCGAGGAGATCCAGATCCGCAAGGTGGCCGCCTATCTGTTCGGCTATGCCGGGCCGAAGCGGGCGCAGTTCAAGGACCAGGCGGCAAAGGACGACTACGTCCAGCCGACCCCCGCCCGCCCGTGAGCCGATCGGTGAGTCCCGAGCATCGGCTCGCGGTCTACGGCTCGCTGGCGCCGGGCAAGTCGAACCACCACCAGCTCGCGGGCCTGACCGGCGAGTGGTCGCCGGGTGTGATCCGCGGGCGGGTGAACGCCAAGGGCTATGGCACGGCCGGCGGCTTTCCCGGCCTGCAGCTGGACGCCGATGGGTCCGAGGTCGCGGTGCTGGTGTTCACCTCGGAAGACCTGCCCGCCCACTGGGCGCGGCTCGATCGGTTCGAGGGCAAGGACTACCACCGGGTGACCGTCGAGGTGGCCATCGACCAGGGGCAGATCCTTGCCCAGGTCTATGAGGTGGGCGCGCCCCCGGGCTAGAGCACGATGGGTTTTGATGGAACCATCAAAACCCATCGCGCGCGCAGGTTTAGGCGTCGACCTTCATCCGGGCGAACAGCGCCTTGTGGCGGGCCAGGATCAGCTTGGTGATGTCCGGCTGCGGCTCGGTATCCCAGATACCGTGGTCGAAGGTGCCGCCCAGGATGATCCCGTCGCTGCGCGGGAACATGTACGACGGGCCGGAGATCAGGTTGTAGTTCACCTCCGGCTGCGGCAGCAGGACGACCAGCTGGCCACGAACCGGCTCGATCGCCTTGTCGCCGAACAGGACCCCTGCCCCCAGGCCGGTGCAGTTGAAGATCACCGGCTCATGCAGGCCCTGAACTTCGGCGAGGTTGTGGAATTCGCGCACCTCCACCTTGCCGCCGGCGATGAAGACATCGCGCAGCATCGCCGCCAGGTAGACCGCCGGCTCGATCTGCATGGAGTCGATCTGGATCACCCGCTCGGTCCCGAACGGATGCTCGCCGGGCGGCAGCGTGCGCGCCTCGGGCGCCTCCTCGCCCAGCGGGCCAACCTGGTCGACCAGGGTGTGGCTCTCGTCGCCCACATAGTAGTTGCGCCGCCAACTGACCCCGTAGAGTGGCCCGACCAGCGGCTGGTAGTGTCGGTAGGCGAGTTTCGAGGCGCGGACGAACTGGTCGATGAACTGGGGCGTCACCGTGGCGCGGTCGTAGACCGAGGCCGGCCACCACTGGCCGCCGGCGATGTTCGAGGTGGTGTCCGGCGGCAGGGCCTTGGCGTAGATCGTCACGCGGCCGCCGCGCTGCTGGATCAACCGCGCGGTGGCCAGGCCCACCGCGCCGCAACCGAGCACCGCATAGTCACGGTCGGGCCCGGCGAAGCCTAAGTCCAAGGCGAGATGCGAGGTGCCCCAGGACAGCGTGATCCCGCCACCGCCGTGGCCGTAGTTGTGCACCAGGGTCTTGGGCCCGAACGCCTCGGCGCGAACCACGAAGCCGCCGGCGCGGTACGGGCGCAGGCCCACGACCGTGCGGATCACCCGGTCCTGCGAGACGTGCACGGGCGCGAGCCGCAGCGGCCCGCCGGGCTGCAACGAATCGCTGAAGCCACTGAGCGCCGGCGGCGGCGCGGTGGTCGCGCAGGCCGACAGCGCACTGCCCGCCAGCATCACCCCGAAGCCCCGTCGAGTCGCCACCATCTGCCTGCCTCGCCCGCGAACACCAAAGGTCTGAGCCTAGTGGCTGGGGCGGTCGGGCGAAAGCCCGGGTCCGGGCTAGGCGCAATCGTCAGTTGCGTCACAACCAGGGGTGTGATGCAGTTTCGCGGACCAATTCGATCGGTGGGAGGCTGCGTGGCTTCGATCGTCGACATCTCCCCCGCGCTGCTCGGGACCTCGGTTTCTGTGGCGGCAGCGGGTCTGGCCCTGATCACCCAGTGGCGAGTGTTCCGCGCAGCGACCCAGCGGCGCTTCCGAGACCTCGACGACCGCTGCAAGGCCGTCGCCTTCTGGACCGCCTGGACGGCGGCGCAGAAAGCCATCGACTGCGATGGCCAGGTGAACACCCGGCTGGCCCGCGCCCAGACTGCGCTGGATGACCTGGCCGACTTCGGCGACGACCACGATGCGTTGGGCTATGCGCTCGGCGTGCCCACCTCGGGCCTGCGCCACCTATTGCTGATCGAGCGGCCGCACAAGGCCGGCACCTGGCCGCTGCAGGCGCTGTTCTACCTGGCAGTGGCCGGCAGTTCGGCGCTGATCGCGATCGCCCTGGTCGACCTGCGCGACAACCTGACGGCGCCGCGGGCCGAGACGTTCGGCGGCGTGGTGGTCGCCGTGCTGCTGCTGCTGGCGTTGCTGCGTCAGTTCGTGCTGCTGATCGACGGCAAGGCGATCCGCCAGCCCGTGCGGAAGCCCGCGAGATGAGTCGGCGCACGAAACCCTGGGCGGCCCTAGCCCTGGCGGCGGCGCTGGCCCTGCCCGCCTCTGGCTTCGCCCAGCTTCCCCCCGCCCCCGCCCCCGCGCCGGCGCACCCAGCTGCGCCATTAACCCCGGCGACGCCGCCGACCCCCGCACAGCACTTCCCGGTCGGCGGCAAGGTCGACACCCTGGCCGGGGTTCAGCAGGGACTGAACCAGGGCTATCGCGCGGTCCTGCTGCTGGGCCTTGAGCCGCTCGACGGCCGGGTCTGCCGGATCTTTCTGCAGGCCTATCACGACAGCCTGACGCAGGGCGAAAGCGACAAGCTGATCTACTTCCCCAGGAAGGCCAGCTACAGCGAGACCGCCCACCTGTGCGACGAGTTGAACGCCGCCTACGACACCCAGCTGCTGTTCCAGCTCAACGAGGGCGACCTGCTGTCGACCATGCGGCCCGGGCCGACCTTGATGATCGTCTGCCGCGACGCGCGCGGCGAGCTGGTGAACAAGGGCTACGTGGCGTTCAGCAACAGCGACGCGGACAACGTGCTTCAGCGGCGGTTCATCGCCTTCGATAGCTACTACCGCAAGGGCCCGACGGCCTGGCGCGACGGCAAGCAGATCGACGGCTCGATGGATCTGCTGGACACGCTGGGCAATCTCATCCTGTTCCGCCCGCCGAAGAACACGCCCTGCCACTAGGCGGCCGCGACCGCGCCTAGGTAGAGGTCGTCGAAGACCTTCGGCAAGCGGTCGGGCAGGCCCAGCAGGGGGCCGGAGGACAGCAGCAAGACCACCTCGTCGCCTCGAAGGTCACTGAGCGCCTCCAGCGTTTCCTCGGCCGAGCGAACGCCTTGCACCGGAATGCCGGTGGCGGCGGTGCGGGCGAGGATCTCCTCAAAGCTCGACTGGTGGTGGCTCTGCGCGCCGTGGGTCGGCGGCGGCGCGATCAGCACGCGGGCGGCGCCTTGGAACACCGTATCGTACCAGGGCAGAGCGTCGGTGCTGCGCCAGGAGAAGGTGTGCGGCTCGAACACCACGACCAGGGGCCGGTGCGGATAGTTCAGCAGCAGGGCCTCGATAGCCGAGCGCGCCTTCTCATAGGAAGAGCCGAAGCCCTCGATCACCGGGACGGTGGATCGCGTGGTCAGGCGATCGAGGCGCCGCCGGATGCCGGCGAAGCTGGCGACCGCGCTCTGAAGCTGGGCCTCGGTGACCAGGCGGCGTTCCAGAAGGTAGGCGCTGACGCCGACGATGTTTTCGATGTTGTGCTCGCCAAGCAGGCCGGTGGCCAGCGCGACGCGGCCGCCGTCCGGGCCGACCAGGGAGAAGCGGCTGGTCTCGCCGTAGGAGATGTCCTCCGCCCACCAGCCGTCGCATTTGGCCGTGTCGTACCAGACGATGCGCGCCTGGGTTTCGGCGGCGATGGCGCGCGTGGGCGCGCTCTCGCGGGCGACCAGCAGGCCGTCGGCGGGGATCAGGCGCAGCAGGTCGCGGAACGGCGCCTCGTAGTCGGCGAAGGTCGGGAAGACGTTGACGTGGTCGTGAACCAGGGAGGTCAGCAGCACGTCGCGTGGATGGTAGAGCGCGAACTTCGAGCGCCGGTCGGCGGGCCCGACGATATATTCGTCGCCCTCCAGGATCACCTCAGGCGCTGCCCCCCAGTGGCCGGTGTCGGGGAGCGAGGGCGAGATGGCGCCGACCATCCAGCCGGCGTCATGGCCCGCCTCGCGCAAGATGTGAGCGGTGAGCGCGGTGCAGGTGGACTTGCCGAACGAGCCGGCGACCACGGTGTTGCGGCGGCCTTGCGTCGCCTGGCCGACCAGTTCGGGGAAGCTGGCGATGCGGATGCCCCTGGCTCGGGCGGCGGCGACCTCGGGGTTGGCCTCCCCGCCCAGCTTGGCGCTGGCGCCCAGCACCAGGACGTCGAGGCCGTCCGGCAGGTTGGCGGCGTCGAACTTGCGATGGAAGGGAAAGCCCAGGCCCTCGACGTAGGTCGACATGGGCGGGAAGACGTCCTCATCTGAGCCCGAGACCTCATGGCCCGCCTCGCGCATCATCAGCGCCGCGGCGCTCATGCCGGCGCCGGCCAGGCCGGTGAAGTGGATGCGCATGCGCCGCGCCTTTCGAGTCGTCCGTCCCCGCACCATGGCTAGCCGATCCCCGCTACTCATCCAATCCGGCGCGGCGACCGGTCACGGTTTCGAAGACATTACGGGGCCATCAAGCCGTTAACTCCGCCTTAACCAGGCGAGTCCACCCTGTTAACCGTCTTCCTTGAAGACACCCCACCATCACCGACTTTTAATAGCCCGGCGCTCGCGCCGGGCTCTTTTTTGGCAAGGCGCCCGCATCTCTTGCATGGGCGCACGGGCCAGCGTATACGCCCGGCCCTCGAAGGCGCTGATCCCGGATAGCTCAGCTGGTAGAGCAGTCGGCTGTTAACCGACTTGTCGCAGGTTCGAGTCCTGCTCCGGGAGCCATCGCCCTCTTCCTCACCGCCAGACCGTCGCGGGCCTAGAGCACGATGGGTTTTGATGGAACCATCAAGACCCTGAATCGTGCTCGCAGGTTTGGGCGACGACCCTGTTTCTCCGGTTTTGATTGATTCAATCGAAACCGGACAGGATCTAGGCGCCGCGGGCCACTTCGCCGGGGGTCAGGCCGGTCAGCCGGCGCATGCAGCGCGACAGGTGGCTCTGGTGGGCGAAGCCGGTTTCCAGGGCGACCTCGGCGATCGACATCCTGCCCTCGCTCAGCAGCCGCCGCGCGGCGGCCACGCGGCGCTCGATCACATAGCGATGGGCGGAGTGGCCGGTTGAGCGGCGGAACAGCACCGTGAAGTGCGAGATGCTCACCCGGGCGATGGCGGCCAGCTCATGCAGGCTGAGATCCTCGTCGAGGTGGGCTTCGATGTGCTCGGTCACCCGCTGCAACTGGCGGCGCGAGAGGCCCTGGCGGCAGGCGCGGCCGGCCCCGGCGAAGCGGCCCAGCAGGCGCGAGGCGAGCGCCACGCCAAGGCTCTCGCCATACAGCTGGGGGAACGGCTCGTCGCTCTCGAACCCGGCCTTCATGGCCAGTGCGATGTGCTCGATCTGGGCGTCGCGG
>JBBQTP010000197.1:0-5760 GCA_038213205.1 Caulobacterales bacterium | reverse complement strand
CGACAACTACCCCGGCGCCTCCTGCCTGGCCTCGCAGCCGATATCCGTCTGCAACGCCGCGGTGCCGTCCAGCGTCGCCGCCAACAACATCGCAGGCTCGCCGCTGCCCTACACCTCGAAGTTCAGCTTCACGGTCCAGGGCCACTACCGGCAAGACCTGGCCAACGATCACTACATCGATGGCACGATCGGCGTTGCGGGCCGCTCCAAGTACTTTGACTCCGACAACCAGAGCCCGTTGTTCGGCATCCAGAAGGGCTACGCCAAGATCGACGCGCGCATCCAGTACGCGCCTTCGGACGACAAGTGGCACGTGGCGCTGGTCGGCAAGAACCTGACTAACGAGAAGACGACGGGCAGCGCCTTCCAGCTGCCGGCGCCGATCACCCCGGTGCCGCGCGCGATCCTCTACCTCGAGGAAACCCGCAACGTCGCGATCGAAGCCGGCATGAAGTTCTGAGGGAGGAGGGCGGCGGATGTCTCAGGCTCCAGACCTGGAGGCGCTCGCCGCCCGCACCGCGGCCGCCGACGTCGTCGTCGCCTATGCTATGGCGCTGGACGCTGGCGACTGGACCGGCTTTCGCGCCCTCTTCGAGGACGAGATCGACCTCGACTACAGTTCCCTGGGCTCGATCCACGGCGTGATGCCGGCCCAAGCCTGGGTCGACCGCTGCAAGCTGCTCGGCGCCTTTGACGCCACCCATCACAAGGTCTCGAACTTCGTCGTCGATCTGGACGGCGACGAGGCCCACGTCACCGCCTACGTCGACGCGGCGCATTTTGTCCGGCAGGGCGAGACCGACCTGCAAGGCTTCGCCTGCGGGACCTATCGGCACGTTCTGCGGCGCGGCCCGGCGGGCTGGAAGATCCGCGGCTGCACCTTCACCGTGGCCGGGTACGCTGGGGGGCGCGCGGCGTTCGACCGGGCCTTCGACGCCGCCCGCACCCTGTTCGCCGACCGCCAGGGAGCGGGGGCATGATCGACGTGCATTTCGTGCCGACGCCCAACGGCCACAAGGCCACGATCATGCTGGAGGAGACCGGCCTGCCCTACCGGCTGATTCCCTACGACATGCTGGGTGGCGATCACCTGAAGCCGGAGTTCCGGCAGGTGAACCCGAACGGGCGGCTACCCGCGATCCTCGACCACGATCCGATCGGCGGCGGACAGCCGTTCGCGGTCTTCGAGTCCGGGGCGATCCTGCTCTATCTGTCGGAGAAGGCTGGCGGCGCCTTCATGCCGGCGGACCCGCGTCGCCGATCGATGGCCCAGCAATGGCTGATGTGGCAGATGGCCGGTTTCGGCCCGATGCATGGCCAAGCCCATCATTTTGTCCGCTACGCGCCGGAGGGTCAGGACTATGGCGTGGCGCGCTACACCAATGAGGCGCGCAGACTGCTGGCCGTGCTGGACCGACGACTAGGTGTCGCAGAATACCTGGCTGAGGAATATTCCGTGGCCGACATGGCGACATGGCCCTGGGTCCGCGCGACCCGCGCGATCGCCATTGACCTGGAGCCCTACGCCAACATCGTCCGCTGGTTCTCCGCTGTGGGAGAGCGGCCGGCGGTAATGCGCGGGACCGAGGTCAAGAATGCGCCCAACCTGTCGAGCCTGCGCCCGTCGCTTACAGTAGAACAGTGGTCCAACCTGTTCGGCGAGAACATGCTGAAGAGTTCCGAGCGCTAGCTCTCAATTCGCCATCGTGCCCCCATCGACCGCGATGTCGGCCCCGGTGATGAAGCCACTTTCGTCCGACGCGAGGAACAGGGCCGTCGCGGCGACGTCCTCAGGTTCGCCGATCCGCTTGATCACTTGCCGGCCGATCGCGCGCTCGGTCCATCCGGGCTGGGTCATCAGCGGCTCGGTCTGCGCCGAACGGATCATGCCGGGGGAGATGGTGTTGGCGCGGATGCGATGGGCGCCGCCCTCGACAGCGTACTGACGGGTCATGGCGGTCACCGCGGCTTTGGCGGCCGAGTGCGCCAGCATGCCCTGGCCGAGCGAACCCTTCTTGGCGGCCGTCGAGGCGGTGGTGACGATCGAGCCTCCGCCGCGCGCGACCAGATGCGGCCAGGCCGCCCGGCACAGGTGGAAGACGATATCGACCTCCTCGCGCTGAGTGCGGGCGAAGGTCTCAAAGTCCATCTCGGGGATGAACGCGAAGTAGGCCATCGCCGCATTGTTGTAGACGATGTCGAACCCGCCGAACGCCTTGAGCGCGAAAGCGACCAGCGCCTCGGCGCCGGCCGCCACCGAGAGATCCACGGGCTGCAGCGAGACCATTTCCCCGCCGGCCGCCCGCACCTCGTCCGCCACCGCTCCGGCGGCAGGGTTGACGTCGCAGCCCACGATCCGTGCGCCTTCCCGCGCGAACATCAGCGCCGCGGCGCGGCCCATGCCGCTCCCGGACCCGGTAATGATCGCCACCTTGCCGGCCAGCCGCCCCGCCATTTTTGTCCTCCCGAAACGATCCGCGTTATTGTTGCAGGCAGCCTAGCTCCGATCGCCGCAAACCGTAAACTTGATTGACAGAATGGAGGCCCGGCCTACCGTGTTCGCAAGGCGTGGAACAGCGCCATCAGGGAGACAGATGGACCAGGCAGCCGTCCTGCCGCGCGCTTCGAGCGTTGCTGTCGCCAGACCAGGCCGGGTGCTGGCGCTGCTCGTGCTGACCGCCGTGGGGACCGTCAACTTCGTCGATCGCCAGGTGCTCTCGGTTCTCGCCGAGCCGATCCGCAAGGCCCTGCAGCTCAACGACACCCAGCTCGGCCTGCTGACAGGCCTCAGCTTCGCTCTGTTCTACGCCCTGCTGGGCGTTCCCGCCGCGATGGTCGCCGACCGCGCGCACCGGGTGCGGCTGGTGGCCGGCGCGTGCCTCCTGTGGAGCTTCTTCACCGGGGCCTGCGGATTTGCCACGTCGTTCTGGCAGCTGGCCCTCGCGCGTTTCGGCGTTGGCGTCGGCGAGGCCGGCGGGACCGCGCCGTCGCTATCGATCCTCGCCGACTACTACCCGCCTTCGCAGCGCCCAGCGGTCATCGGCCTGTTCACCATCAACGGCCCGCTGGGTGTATTCATCGGCGCGAGCTTCGGTGGCTGGGCCGCAGGCCAGTTGGGCTGGCGCGGCGCCTTCGTCATGGTCGCCCTGATCGGCGCCCTGGCGGCCGCGGCCCTGGCGGTGCTCGTGCGCGAGCCGGAGCGCGGCGGCCTGGACACCAAGCCCGCCGGCCTCGACGTCCCCCGGGGCGCGGCCAGCTTCAGGTCGTCGGTCGCCGCGTTCCTGTCGCGGCCCACCCTGCGCCTGCTGTTGCTCGCTAGCGGCCTCTCGGCGTTCGTCAGCTACGGTATGCTGAACTGGATTCCGGCCTATCTGATGCGCGTGCAGCACATGCCGCTGAGCGAGATCGCGCGCTGGTTCGGACCCGCCGCGGGCCTCTGCATGGGCCTCGGCATTTGGGGCGGCGGCGCCCTGGTCAACTGGGCCGGCCGCCGCAGCCTCAAGGCCTACCTCTATGTGCCCGGCCTCTCCATGCTGCTCACCGCGCCGACCCTGGCACTCGCGGTCCTGGCGCCGTCCTGGCAGACCTCGCTGACGCTGATGTGCGTGCCCATGGTGCTGTGCACGGTCTACGTCGCCCCGGCGCTCGCCCTGGTGCAGAATCTGTCGCCAGTCGCCTCCCGCGCGACAGCCACGGCCCTGCTGCTGCTGGCGTTCAACATCGTCGGACTCGGCGGCGGCCCGCTGGCCATCGGCATGGTCAGCGACGCCCTGTCGGCCGCCCATCGGCTGGAGCCGCTTCGCATCGCGCTGCTCAGCGTAGCGCCTGTCGCGGTGCTGGCCGCCGCGGCCTATTTCGTCGCCGCCGGCGCTGTGTCGCGCGACACGGCGGCGGTTCTGCAGGAGACCGGACAATGAAGGATCTCAACGGCGCGACCGCCTTCATCACGGGCGGAGGCAGCGGCATTGGCCTGGCCACCGCCCGGGCCCTAGCCGCCAAGGGCGCGCGGCTGATCCTGGCTGACATCGACAAGGCCTGCGTCGAGGCGGCCGCGGCCGAACTGCGCCGGGGCGGCGCCGAGGCCATCGGCATCGAGCTGAATGTCGCCGAGGAAGACCAATGGGCGCGCGCGGCTGAGGCCGCGGCGGGCTTCGGCCAGGTGCGGATTCTGTTCAGCAACGCCGGCGTCGGCGGCGGTTCGGGCAAGTTCGAGACCTATGACACGGACGTCTGGCGATGGGCCTACGCGGTCAACGCCCACGCCCATCTCTACGCCTGCCGAACGTTCCTCGGCGCGATGAAGGCGATGGGGAAACCCTGCCACCTGGCGATCACTTCCTCGATGGTCGGCATCGTGCCGCCGCCGATCTCGGTGGCCTATATCTCCTCGAAGTTCGCAACCTTGGGCATCGCCATGGGCCTGAGAAACGAGCTGGCGGACACTGGGGTCGGCATCTCTGTGCTCTGCCCTGGCATGTCGGCGACCAACATCGTGGCCACCACGCAGAAGCTCCGGCCGGGCGCGAGCGAACAGGGCGCGGCCGCGGCCACCGCCGGCGCGATGAGCAACGTGCTCGCGGCAGGCATGTCTCCGGTCAAGATTGGCCAGCGGGTCGTGCGCGCCATCGAGCAGGATGAGTTCTACATCTTCACCCACCCGGAGTGGAAACGGTTGGCCGAGCCGCAGATCGCCGAGATGCTGGCGGCGTTCGGCGAGTCCGCCGACCCCGACTACGCCGGCGACGACATCGACAGCCTGGTCGCCGCCAACGGGGCCAAGCGGATGAACGTCTCGGTGGCGGGCTAGGTCTGCACGGACCCCATCACCTCACATGAACAATCCAACCTGGAGCCGATCCCATGTCCGATGATCCCGCCGCCATCCGGGCGCTCGCCAAACGCTTTTTCGACTGCGTGGAAGCCGGCGACATCAAGGGACTGATCGCCTGCTACGCCCCCGACGCCAAGATCTGGCATAACACCGACCGGCTCGAGCAGGGGCCGGCCGACAACGAGAAGACCCTGTCGGGCATGGTCAAGCGGATCGCCGACCGGGTCTATGCCGACCGGCGCGTCGAGGTATTCGCGTCTGGGTTCGTGCAGCAGCATGTACTGCAGGGAACGCGGATCCAGGACGGGGTTCGCGTCGAGCTTCCCGCGTGCATCGTCTGCGCGGTTTCCGACGGCCGGATCACCCGCCTAGACGAATATTTCGACTCCGCCGGCGTCGCCGAATTCCGCAAGTACGCCTGAACCCAATCCGTCTGGAGTCCGCCATGCCCGTCCTTCGCCAAGTCCCCCGCGCCGACGTCACCTCCGAGGTTGTGACGCGCTACTATGACCGCCTGTTCGGCCCGACCCGCGATCCGGTCGCCGAACCCGGCACTGCGACCGGAACGCCAGGAGACTGGTGGACGGTGTTCGCGCTCGCGCCCGACATCTTCCAGCACGCTGTGGACGGCTTCGCGGTCTATCGCCACCCGGACCGAAAAATCGACCCGGTGCTGCGCGAACTCGGCCAGACCCGCGCCGGATGGGTGAAGGGCAGCCAGTTCGTCTTCTCCCAGCACTGCAAGTCCTTGCGGGGCCTCGGGGTGTCGAACGAAAAGATCGCCGCGGTTCCGCACTGGACAGTCTCCGACCTCTTCAACGACCAGGAGCGCGCGGTCCTGGCCTACGCCGACTGCCTTACCCAAGGCGACGGGCGTACGCCCCTGGAGGTGTTTGAGAAGCTCAAGACCTTCTGGAGCGACGAGCAGA
>JBBQTP010000196.1:0-5817 GCA_038213205.1 Caulobacterales bacterium | reverse complement strand
CAGCCTGCCGCGGTCCCCCTCTCCCTAAAGGGTATCAGACCTCGACGATGGCCTTGCCGACCGGGGTGAGCGCCAGGCCGGCGAGCTTCACGTGCTGCCAGGCGAAGGGCAGGCCGATGATGCTGATCGCCAGGGGTACGGCGAGCACCAGGTGGTGCAGGGCCAGCCACCAGCCGGCAAACACGAACCACAGGATGTTGAGCAGCAGGCTCGACGGGCCGTAGTCGCGGTCGACGACGATCTTGCCGAACGGCCAATAGCTGAACCCGGCCATGCGGAAGGCGGCGGGCGTCCAGGGCAGGCCGATGATGGTGACGGCCAGGATCAGCCCGGCCAGGATCCACAGCGACCCGGAAATCCAGCCGCCGAAGATGAACCACAGGATATTCAGGAGGGTGCGCATAGGGAAGATATAGGGGCTTGAAGCCCGCGAGTATCAGCCTGCCTCGAAACTCAGGCTCTGGATCTTCGGGTCGTGGCCGGGGATCAGGGCGATGTCGCAGGTGACCGCGCCGTTTGTGCAGGCCAGGTGGGCGCGGCCGGCTAGCGCGTGGCGGGCCTCGATGCGGTCCAGGCGGGCGTCGCCGAACTGGGCTTTCAACATGGCAAGGGCAGCGTTGCGCGCCGCCAGCGGTCCGTCCGGCAGCAGGTTGTCGGCGAAGCGGTCCGCGGCGCCGTCGAGCCGCCCGGCGGCGTAGGCCTGGACGACCGCGTCGACGGCGGCCTTCAGCGCCGGGGAGACGGCGACCGGGCGCGGGGTCCACAGGCCCGCGGCCTGCAGGAGGGTGGCAGCCTCGAAGTTGGTAGCCTGCGGGCCGGCGTAGGTGACGTTGGCGAAGCAGAAGACACCGACGCCGGCCTGCGGCGAGAACAGCAGGTTGGAGCCGAAGCCGGGCAGGCCGCCGGAATGGGTCAGCACCCGGCCGAGCCGCGGGTCGTGGGCGCTGACAATGCCGTAGCCGTAGGCGCTGGCGACCGTGAGGGTCTCGGCGCCCACGGTGCGGGTGTTGGCCGGACCCGGCATGGCGTGGGAGAGCGCGAGCTCGCGGCGGGTCGCGCGGCGGACCGGGCCGGTCTCCGGATCGTTCCGCGCGGGCCAGGCGTCGAGCAGGAAGGCCACGTAGCGGGCGTAGTCGGCGGAGCTGGTGACCAAGCCGCCCATGGCCCCGATCTCGCCGTCCGGCTCCGGCGGCTCCTCGCCCCAGGCGTCGTCGCGCCAGTGGTAGCCGAGGGCGCGGTGTGCGTCAGGCGCGGCGAAGGGGTCGAACGCGGTGGCCGCCATGCCGAGCGGGGCCAGCAGGCGCTCGACGATGAACCGCTGGTAGGGCTGGCCGGTGATGTTGGTGATCGCCCGGCCGAGGACCCCGTAGCCGAGGTTGGAATATTCCATCGCCACGCCCGGCGCCTGGGCGAAGAGGCGCCCGCCCTTGAGCAGGACCGAGAAGGCTTCCGGCGTCATGCTCATCATCCGGTCCGCCCAGGGGTCGTCGGAGACGAAGCCCTCGGTGTGCGACAGCAGATCCCGCACCCTGATGGCCGGGCTGTCGGCGGTCGGCAGGGGCGTGTTCGCGAGCTCCGGCACATAGTCGCCGATCGGTGCTTCCAGCGAGATCCGCCCCTCGTCGCGCAGCATCAGGATGGCGAGCGCGGTGACGTTCTTGGTCATCGAGGCGATGCGGAAGCCGGTGTCGGTGGTGACCGGCCGGCCGCTCGCCACGTCGGCGACGCCAGTGGTGAACAGGTGGTCGAGCCTGCCATGGCGAACCACGCCGGCGGCAAGGCCCGGCGCGTGGACACTCTGCGCAAACCGGCCCCACAGCGCATCGAAATCCGCATAGGCCTGTGAGGGAGTGGGGTCGGTCATGAGCTAGGCGCTCAACCCCAACTGCGGCTGGATCGCCGCGGCCTGGGCCTCCTCAGGCAGGTGGCAGGTGAAGGTGGCGCCGGCGCCGGGCTCGCTCTCCAGCGCCACCCAGCCGCCGTGCAGTTCGGTCAGCGCCTTGACCAGCGCCAGGCCCAGGCCCGGCCCGCCCCGCTCGCGGCCGATGAAGCGGTCGAAGATGTGCGCCTGGACGTGGAAGGGGATGCCGCGCCCGCTGTCGGCGACGGTGAGCTGGATCTCGCCCAGGCCCTTCTTGGCGCCGATGGTCACCAGCCCGCCGGCTGGCGTCTGGCCCAGCGCATTCTCCACCAGATGATCGAGGATCTGGCCGAGCCGCCGCGCGTCGCCGCGGATCAGGCCGAGGTCCTTGGGACATTCGACCACCAGCTTGACGCTGGCTGCCTCGGCCTCCGGCGCCCACTTCTCGGCTTCGCGCGCCAGCAGGTCGGGGACGCGGACGTCCTCCAGGTCGAGCGCCATCTCGTCGGCGTCGATCTGCGCCATGTCGAGCACGTCGTCGATGGAGCGGGCGAGCTGGGTGGCGGCGGCCTTGACCGCGGCGGCGTGACCGCGGCCGCGGTCCGACAGGCCCTCGCCGGAGCGTTCCAGCAGTTCGGAGTAGCCGATGATCGTGGTGAGCGGGGTGCGCAGCTCGTAGGAAACGTTGCCGACGAAATCGCGCTTCAGCCGCTCGGCGTCGGAGAGCGCCTGCTCCTTGGCGGCCAGGGCGCCCTCGAGCTTGCGCGCATCGGTGACGTCGGTGAAGGCGATCAGCGTCGCGCCGTCCGGCAGGGGCCGCGACTGGTAGACCACGATGCGGCTGTCCGACGTCTTGATCTCGCCGGTGGTCGGAGCGCGGGCCTGCGGATCGGGATCGGCGACGCGGCCCTTCAGCTCGCGCCAAAAGTTGAGGTCGTGCAGCTTGGGCACGCAGAGCTCGACCACGCCCTCGAAATCGCCGGCCGCCTCGATCTCGATGGGCGTGATGTTCCAGAAGGTCCCGAAGGCCTCGTTATGGAGCCGCAGGCGCCCGTCGGAGCCGAACACCACGACGGCGTCGGAGAGCTTGTCGAGCGTCGCCTGCTGCACCTGGATCAGCGAGTTGTATTGCGCCTTGAGTTTCAGCTCATCGGTGATGTCGCTGAACAGCAGCAGCAGGCCGCCCATCGGGTGCGGCTGGCGCACCACCTTCAGCGTGCGGCCGTCCGGGGTGCTCCACATGTCGTCGGGGCCGGCGGCCAGGGCCTCGTAGCGGTCGAGCTCGCCGGCCTTCCACTTGGCGTAGTCGGCGCTCTCCGGCAGCCGCCGGCGCTGGCGCAAGCGGTCGAGCACCTCGGAATGGCTGGGCTGTTCCGCCAGCCACGCCGGCTCCAGGCCCCAGAGCTCGGCGAAGGCCGTGTTGTGGAACATCAGCTTCTTGGAACTGGAGAACACCGCCACCGCATCCTTGATGTGGTTCAGAGTCTCGTCGTGCGCCTCGATGTTGCGCTTGAGGAGTTCGCGCAGCTCCTCCTGCTCGCTGACGTCCTCGGTCCAGACGCCGACACCGCCGCCTTCGAGCGGTTGTGCGGTGATGTGGAAGGCGCGGCGCCTTCCGGCCACGGTCGCCCAGCGGACCTGGTCGCGGCGCTGGCCGAGGTTGGCGGCCTCGCTGGCCAGCGTGTCGGCGCCGCGATCGAAGGCCGCGCCGCGGGCGGCGGCCTCGTCGAGGCTGGCGGCGTCGACGGCCTTCAGCCAGGCGGCGTTGACCCAGACCGGCGAGCCATCGGCGGCGGCGATCCAGGCGGGTGTCGCCCGCGCATTGAGCAGGGCGGCGAAACGCGGGGCTGTGGGCAGACCGGCGTCCTCGCCGACCGCGGCGGAGAGCCGAAGCCAGGCCAGGGCGCCAGCCGCGCGGCCTTCCACGGCCACCAGACCGCCGCCCCCTTTTGCAGTAGAGGGGCCCTGAACTTCGAAAGCGCAGGCCTCACCGCGTTCGAAGAGCGCGCGCAAGCGCCGGGCATGGTCGGGGTCGGCGCGCATCAGCGCGTTGACCAGGCTCTGCGGCTCGTGGTCGGCCAGGCCCAGCGCCTCGGCGCAAACCGCCAGCGACTCCTCACCCGACGCCAGCAAGGCCTGGCCGTCCTCCACCGCCAGCAGGGCGGAATCGAAGGCCTCGGCGGAGGCCTGGGCGGCCTCGGCGCGGATTTCCAGGCGGGCCAGCCGCGCGGCCAAGGCGTCGACGCGCACCTGCGCCTGACGCCGCTGGGCCAGCGCCCAAAGCACGGCACAGATGGCAAGCGAGACCGCGCCCGCCGCCGCCGCCAGGATCAGTTGAGAGCCGCTCATCTCGCCGCCTAGACCCCACTCCGGCGAATCATGCTTGGCCACACTAGGCTGGGCGCGAGCCCGCCGCATCGCCCGCGTTCCCAACCTAACCCCAAATGGCGCATGATCGGAGCGATGAGCGCGATCCTCTATCCCGTGGCGGTGAACGCCGAGCAGGCGCTGGCCCGGCCCATGGGCCGCGTGGCGCGTGAGCGTGAGGCGCGCGCCGCGGCGGGCGCCGCCGTGGTCTTCGCCACCGATCCGACGGGACCCGCCTTTGCCACCCGCGAGGCCGCGGAGGACGCCTATCGCGCCCCGCTGGGCGAAGGCTTCGCCCGGGTGACCGAACAGATCCTGCCCGGCCAGCGGCTGAAGGCGGTAGAGCCGGTGTTTGCCGATGGCAAGCGCTGGCCCGCGCCGCCGCCCGCGCCACGCACCGCCTGGAGACTCATGGTTTGCTACTGGCGGATCGCCACCGCCGAGCGGCCGATCGAGGCGCCGCAGGCTCGCAAGGTCAGGCGCGCGGGTGTGCCGTTGGCGGCGGAGACCCTGCGCAAGATCGCTGGCGAGCCGCTGCGGCCGGTCGAGCCGCAACAGCCGCTGGACATCGGCCTCTTCGAACGCCGCCTGCCGGAAAACCCGAGCATCGTAGTCCCCGATGAGTGACCTGAAGATCGGGAAAGCCCCGTCGCTGGACGATATCGCCGCCCTGGCCGAGGCCGCGTTCCAAGCCCTCCCGGAGGGTTTTCGGAGCCTGACCGGCGACGTGGTGTTCCGGGTTGACGACTTCCCGTCCGACGAGGTGCTGGACGACCTCGGCATCGAGGACCCCTTCGGCCTGACCGGCCTCTACCAGGGCGTCAACATCGCCCACCGCTCGGATTTCGGTCCGGCGGCGGGGCCGTCGATGGTCTTCCTCTACCGCCGCCCGATCCTGGACGAATGGGCCGAGCACGGCGAGATCACGCTCGAGGAACTGGTCACCCACGTGCTGATCCACGAGATCGGCCACCACATGGGCCTATCCGACGCCGACATCGACGCGATCGAAGCGCGGGCCTGACCTCCCCTCTCGCCGCTTCGCGGGGAGGTAAGACGCGGGGTGATTTCTCACGTAAGGCGAAAAGGTGACGCGGCCGTCACTTTCGTTGACTGAGCAGCGTTCAGATGAGATGGTGGTCAACATCCGATCGGGCCCTTTGCGCTGTATAGGTCCGACATCGCAGCGAGGACGCCATGGCCGCCGACGGCAACATCACCAAGGACATCATCTACGACGCCGTGGCGCCGGACGACTTCGAGTCCATGCTGGAACTGGACCGCTACAACGCCCGCTCGACGGCGTTCGACAAGATTATCAGCGCGACCCACGACCACTTCTGGGATCCGCTCGACGCCAAGTACATCGACTTCTCCGAACCGTTCGACATGGAAAACACCATGATACTGCCGGAGAAGTTCGTCGGCCCCCTGCAGCTCGACTACGTGCGCGACATCCTGAAGACCGAGAAGCGCATGATCGCCTTCTCCAACGCGTCGACGCTGCGGACCTTCTCCTCGATCCTGCACGGCGAGCAGGGCGCGTTGAACCTTTCCGCCTCGCTCTGCCATGTCCTGAAGGACCAGGG
>JBBQTP010000195.1:0-5820 GCA_038213205.1 Caulobacterales bacterium | reverse complement strand
ACCCTCTGGGTCCACTGCAACATCAAGCGCGTCGGCGGCGTCGCAGCCTGAGGCCAACTAGCGCCAGAGTTCGCGCTCGGTGATCTGACAAACGCTGGCCGGAAACGCGACGCCCTCGCGCACGCCGGCGATGCTCTGGCCGTCCAGGCCCATCTCATAGACCGCGAACGGGTGGTCGTAGCTGCGGCCGCGGTGCTCGAAGACCGCGATCCAGCGGGTGCCGCGCTTGCGCAGCCACAACAGGCGACGGCGCCCGCCAGTGCGCACCACGTCGGTCGCGTCGAAATCCTGACCGGGCAGGGTGAACACGCCGATGTCGCGGGCCAGGGCGGCGCGCAGCGGCGGCGGCATGTCGGCGGGCGCGACCTCCTCGACCGGCGGCAGGACCAGGCAGGCCGAGACCTCAGCGGCGGCCACCCGCCCCGCGCACAGCACCCCGGCCAGGAATGCGGCGATCGCGGCCGCCCGCGCGGTCACGCTCATGGCATCCTCTCGGGTTTCCGGAAGGCTAGCCCCGGCCGGTGGGAAGCAAAAGCCTACTTCCGGCGGCGCACGCCCCGGCCCAGGCCGATTTTCTTGGCGAAATCGGACCGGCGGGCGGCATAGGCCGGCGCCACCATCGGATAGTCGGGCGAGAGCCCCCAGCGCTTGCGGTAGTCGTCAGGGCTCATGTCGAAGCGCGAGCGCAGGTAGCGCTTGAGCATCTTCAGTTTCTTGCCGTCCTCCAGGCAGACGATGAAGTCGTGCTGCACGCTGCGGCCGATGGAGACGGCCGGCTTGGGCCGCTCCGCCGCCACCGGCGCGGCGCCGCGCGCCAGGCCTTCGAGGGCGGTATGGACCGTGCGGATGACGTCGGGCAGATCGTCGGCGGGTACGGCGTTGCGGCTTACATAGGCCGCGACGATGCCGGTTCCGAGACGCAACAGGTCTTCGCCCGACAGGGCCTCCGGGTCGGGTCCAACGCTCATCTAGTTTCCTCTGGGTCTGACGCAACAGATGGCGCGGGGGCGGGCCGAGCGGGGACACCTCCGGCTAGGTGGCAACGCCTGCCGCGGAAGATTGTTCCCAGCCGCCGCGCAGGACGTTGGAGCAAACCGCGGTTTGGGGGTAAACAGCGCTCTTCGCCCTCAAGACTCACAAGCCTCACCAGCCCGAAAGGCGCCGCCCTTGACGCTCACGATGCAGTCCCAAGCCCCGGCCGACAGCTTCTTCGGCGCCGACGTCGCCGAAGCCGATCCGGCCCTGGCGGCGATCCTGGGGCAGGAGCTGAAGCGGCAGCAGGACCAGATCGAGCTGATCGCGTCGGAGAACATCGTCTCGCGCGCGGTGCTGGAGGCGCAGGGCAGCGTGCTCACCAACAAGTACGCCGAAGGCTATCCGGGCAAGCGCTACTACGGTGGCTGCGAGGTGGTCGACGAGGCCGAGCTTCTGGCCCAGCAGCGCGCCAGGCGACTGTTCGGTTGCGAGTACGTCAACGTTCAGCCGCACTCCGGCAGCCAGGCGAACCAGGCCGCCTTCATGGCCACCATGAAGCCGGGCGACACCTTCATGGGCATGGACCTGGCAGCCGGCGGCCACCTGACTCACGGCAAGAGCGTCAACCAGTCGGGCAAGTGGTTTCGGCCGGTGGCCTACAGCGTGCGCCAGCAGGACCACCTGATCGACTACGACCAGGCCTGGGAAGTCGCCCGCGCCGAGCGGCCCAAGGTGATCATTGCCGGGGCCAGCGCCTATTCACGGCACATCGACTTCGCTCAGTTCCGGGCGATCGCCGACGAGGTGGGCGCGGTCCTGATGGCCGACATAGCCCACTATGCGGGCCTGGTGGTCGCTGGGCTTTACCCGAACCCGTTCCCGCACGCCCACATCGTCACCACAACCACGCACAAGACCCTGCGCGGTCCCCGCGGCGGCATGGTGATGACCAATGACAAGAAGCTGGCCAAGAAGATCGACAGCGCCGTCTTCCCCGGCTTGCAGGGCGGGCCGCTGATGCATGTGATCGCCGCCAAGGCCGTGGCGTTCGGCGAGGCGCTCCGGCCCGAGTTCAAGGTCTATGCGAAGAACGTTATCGAGAACGCCAGGGTGCTGGCCGACAGCCTGCAGAGCGCCGGGTTCAAGATCGTCTCCAACGGCACCGACAGCCACCTGATGCTGGTCGACCTGACGCCCAAGGGCGTGAGTGGCGCCGCCGCCGAGGTGGCGCTGGAGCGCGCCGGTATCACCACCAACAAGAACGGCATCCCGTTCGACCCCTTGCCGCCGATGGAGACCTCGGGCCTGCGGGTCGGCTCACCGGCCGGCACGACCCGCGGCTTCGGCCCCGCGGAATTCCGCCAGGTGGGAACCTGGATCGGTGAAGTGCTGGACGGCGTGGCGGCGGGCGGCGACAATTCCGCGGTCGAGGCCAAGGTTCGCGCAGAAGTGGTGGCGATGACGGCGCGCTTCCCTATCTACTAGGAAGGGGCCTATCTACTAAGGATAGGGTTCTATAGGCCGCGGAGGGCTACATCATGCGCTGCCCGTTCTGCGGCCACCTCGAAAGCCAGGTGAAGGATTCGCGGCCGTCGGAAGACGGGGCGGCGATCCGCCGTCGCCGGCTCTGCCCGGAATGCGGCGGCCGTTTCACTACCTTCGAGCGCGTGCAGCTGCGTGAACTGACCATCCTAAAGCGGTCTGGCCGTCGTACGCCGTTCGAGCGCGACAAGCTGGCCCGTTCGATCTCCATCGCCACCCGCAAGCGGCCCATCGACCCGGAGCGGATCGAGCGCATGCTGTCTTCGATCGTGCGGCAACTGGAAAGCATGGGCGAGACCGAGCTGCCGTCCTCGGCGGTCGGCGAGCTGGTGATGAAGCAGCTCAAGGCGCTCGATGACGTGGCCTATGTGCGGTACGCGTCCGTCTACCGCGACTTCCGCGAAACCCAGGACTTCGCCAAGTTCCTCGGCGACGAAGGCCTTGCCGAGGCGGTTGAAGACGAGGTCTAGGCGTGCCCGTCACCCTGAAGCTCGCCACATCCCTGGACGGCCAGATCGCCACCGCGAGCGGCGAGAGCCGCTGGATCACCGGCGAGGCGGCGCGCGAGGCCGTACACCGGCTGCGAGCCGAGCATGACGCGGTGCTGATTGGCATTGAAACCGCGCTGGCCGACGATCCAGAGCTGACGGTGCGCTTGGCAAGCTATGCCGGCGCGCAGCCGGCCCGCGTCGTGCTGGACAGCCGCCAGCGTCTGTCGCCCGACTGCAAGCTGGCCAAGACCGCTCGGGATACCCCGACCTACGTCGTGGCCACCGGCGAGCCCGATCCAGCGCTTGTCGCGGCGGGCGTGCGCGTGTTGCGAGTGCCGGCGGTGGGCGAGGATCGGCCTGAATTGAAGACCGTGGTCGAGGCTTTGGCGGCGGAAGGGCTTTCTCGCCTGTTCGTCGAGGGTGGCGGCCAGGTGGCGGCGAGTTTCATCCGCTGCGACCTGGTGGACGCCCTGGAGTGGTTTCGCGCCCCGATGCTGATCGGTGGCGAGGGGAGGCCGGGTGTGGGCGCACTCGCCATTGCAGCGCTGGCGCTGGCGCCCCATTTCCGGCGTGTCGAGGTCCGCGAGGTCGGGCCCGACCTCTGGGAACGCTATACGAGGGCCTGAATGTTCACCGGGATCGTCACCGATGTGGGCCGCGTGCGGGCCGTGCGCGACACCAACCGCGACCGCCGTTTCGAGATCGAGACCGCCTTCGAGCTTTCCACCGTCGACCTGGGCGCCTCGATCAGCCACGCGGGCTGCTGCCTGACCGTGGTGGAAAAAGGCCAGGGCTGGTTCGCGGTGGAGGTTTCGGGCGAGACGCTTGGCCTGACGACGCTCGACGACTGGAAGCAGGGCCGCCGGGTGAACCTGGAACGCGCCGCGCGGGTCGGCGACGAGCTGGGCGGTCACATCGTCTCCGGCCACGTGGACGGGGTGGGCGAGGTGATCTCGGTGGAAGCCGAGGGCGGCTCGCACCGGGTGCAGATCCGCGTGCCGAAGCCGCTGCACCGGCTGATCGCGCCGAAAGGCTCGATCACCGTCGAGGGCGTGTCGCTAACGGTCAACGAGGTGGAGGACGACGTCTTCGGCGTGAACCTGATCCCGCACACCTGGGACCTGACCACGCTGGGCGAGCTGAAACCCGGCTCCCGCGTGAACCTGGAGATCGACATGCTGGCGCGCTATCTCGCCCGCTGGCGAGAAACGGCTTAAAGGGGCCGCATGAGCCAGGACACAACCCGCATCCTCATCGTCGAGGCGCGCTTCTATTCCGATCTTGCCGACGCCCTGTTGCACGGGGCCACGGACGCCCTGGACGCCTATGGCGCCGAGTATGAGGTGGTCACGGTGCCCGGCGCGTTGGAGATCCCGGGCGCTATCGCCATCGCCGAGGAGGGCGGCCGCCGCCCCTCCGGTGACGCGCCGTGGGACGGCTATGTGGCGCTGGGCACGGTGATCCGCGGCGAGACCTACCATTTCGAGATCGTCTCCAACGAGAGCGCGCGGGGCCTGATGGAGCTGACGGTCGGAAAGCGGCTGTGCATCGGCAACGGCATACTGACCTGCGAGGACGAGGAGCAGGCCTGGGCGCGGGCCAAGGCCAGCGAGGGCGACAAGGGCGGTGGCGCGGCGCGCGCGGCGCTCACGATGGTGGCGCTCAAGCAGCAGATGCTGGCCGGCAAGCGATGAGCCCACAAGCGAGCAAAGGCGGCAAACAGGCGCGCTCGGTGGCAAGGCTCGCCGCGGTTCAGGCGCTCTACCAGATGGAAGTCTCCAGCGTCGGCGCCGAGGCGGTGATCCGCGAGTTCGCCGACCATCGTTTCGATCGCGATTCCGACCCCGATTCAGAGGGCGGAGACACGCCGCTCGCCGCCGCCGACGAAGCCTTCTTCGCCGATCTGGTGCGCGGCGTGGTCGAACACCAGAAGGCCGTCGATACGGCCATCGCCAAGCGGCTGGCTTCCGGCTGGCGGTTGGACCGCCTGGACGCGACGGCCCGCGCCATTCTGCGGGCCGGGGCCTATGAGCTGTCTCACCGACCCGATGTGCCGACCGAGGTCGTGATCGACGAGTATGTCGAGCTGGCGAAGTCGTTCTTCGAGGGGCCGGAGCCGGGGTTCGTGAACGGCGCGCTCGATGCGGTGGCCCAGGATGTCCGGAGCTGACGAGTTCTCCGAGATCGCCCGGCTGTTCCGCCCCCTGACCGGCGGCGCGGCCGGTGCCTTCGACCTCATGGATGATGCCGCCATTGTGCCCCAGCGGCCGGGTTTCGACCTGGTGGTCACCAAGGACGCCATGGTCGAAGGCGTGCATTTCCCGGTCGGCGAGGCGCCCGACCTGGTGGCCCGCAAGCTACTTCGTGTGAACCTCTCCGACCTGGCGGCCAAAGCGGCCGAGCCGTTCGGCTGTTTCCTGGCCATCGCCTGGCCGCCGGCCTACGGGCCCAGCGAGCGCGAAGCCTTCGCGCGCGGACTGGGCGAGGACCTGAAGTCCTATGGCGTGGCCCTACTGGGCGGCGACACCGTGGCGACGCCCGGCCCGCTCACCGCCAGCCTGACGGCAATGGGCTGGGTTCCCGAAGGCGGCATGGCGCCCCGGGCCGGCGCGAGGGTCGGGCAGGTGGTGGCGGTCAGCGGGACCATCGGCGACGGCGCCCTGGGCCTGGCGGCCGTGAAGGGCGAGATCGAGGACCCGGGCGGCTTCCTGGCCGGGCGGCTGCGCCTGCCGACCCCTCGGCTCGATCTGCAGGCCGTCCTGCGGAGCAAAGCCCGCGCCGCGGCGGACGTCTCGGATGGCCTGGTCGCCGA
>JBBQTP010000194.1:0-6118 GCA_038213205.1 Caulobacterales bacterium | reverse complement strand
CGCCTTCGGCTTCGGCATCGACCGGCTGGGGATGCTGAAGTACGGCATGCCGGACCTGCGCGACATGTTCGCGTCGGACGTCCGCTGGCTGGAACACTACGGCTTCTCGGCCTTCGCCGCGCCCAATCCGGCCACCGGCCTGAGCTAAAGGAGAGAACCGATGAAGTTCACCCTCTCCTGGCTCAAGCAGCATCTCGACACCACGGCCTCGGCCGATCAGGTGGTGGACGCCATGACCATGGCCGGCCTGGAGGTCGAGCATGTGGAGAACCCGGCGGCGAAGCTGGCGCGGTTTTCGGTCGCCAAGATCGTGGACGCCGTGCAGCACCCCAACGCCGACCGCCTGCGGGTCTGCCAGGTCGACACCGTCGACGGCATCAAGGAGATCGTCTGCGGGGCGCCGAACGCCCGCGCGGGCCTGACCACCATCTACGCCCCGATCGGCGCCTATGTGCCGGGCTCCGGCGTGACGCTGGAGGCGCGCCCGGTGCGCGGCGTGGTCTCCAACGGCATGCTCTGCTCGGCCAAGGAGCTGGAGACGGCCGAGGAGAGCGACGGCATCGTCGAGCTGGACGACGCCCTGGCGGTCGGCACGCTGGCCGCCGAGGCCTTCGGCCTGGAAGCCGTCATCGACTTCGAGGTCACGCCCAACCGCCCCGACTGGCTGGGCGTCGCCGGCATCGCCCGCGACCTGGCCGCCACCGGCCTGGGCGTGTTGAAGGACCAGGCCGTCGCCCCGGTCCCCGGCAAATATCCTTGCCCGATCGAGATCCGCGTCGACGGCGATGCCTGCCCGGTGTTTTCTGGCCGGCTGATCAAGGGCGTCAGGAACGGCCCCTCGCCGGCCTGGCTGCAGCGCAAGCTGATCGCCATCGGCCTTAGGCCCATCAGCACCCTGGTCGACATCACCAACCTGCTCTCCTACGACCGCTGCCGCCCGCTTCACGTCTATGACGCGGCCACGCTGACCGGCGGCTTCGTCGAAGCGCGGCTCGGCAAGGAAGCGGAAAAGGTCGAGGCCCTCGACGGCAAGACCTATGAGGCCAGCCCCGAGATCTGCGTCATCGCTGACGGCTCCGGCGCCATCGGCCTGGGCGGCGTCATGGGCGGCGAAAGCACCAAGGTCAGCGAGACCACCACCGACGTCTTCGTCGAGTGCGCCTGGTTCGACCCGATCCGCACCGCCCAGACCGGCCGCACGCTTGGCCTCACCTCCGACGCCCAGTACCGCTTCGCCCGCGGCGTCGATCCGGGCTTCGTGGTCCCCGGCCTGGAGCTGGCGACCAAGCTGATCCTCGACCTCTGCGGCGGCGAGCCGTCGGAGGTCCGCGTCGCCGGCCACGCGCCCGCCCCGCCCGCCGCCGTCGAGTTCAACCACAGCTACGTGGCGAAGCTGGCCGGTCTCAGCGTCGACGGCGCGCGCATCGACGCCATCCTCACCGCGCTCGGCTTCACGGTCCGCGGCGAGATGGTCACGCCCCCCACCTGGCGCCGCGACGTCGAGGGCAAGGCCGACCTTGTCGAGGAAGTCGCCCGCATCGAGGGCTTCGGCTCCCTACCGTCAACGCCCCTGCCGGACATGCCCCGCGCGGTCGGCGGCGTGCTCACCGTGCGCCAGACCCGCATGCGCAATGCGCGCCGCGCCATGGCCGCGCGCGGTTACGCCGAAGCCGTCACCTGGAGCTTCATGCGCTCCGAATGGGCCACCCTGTTCGGCGGCGGTCAGCCGTCGCTGCACCTGGTCAATCCGATCGCCTCCGACCTCGACTGCATGCGCCCCTCGATCCTGCCCAACCTGATCGACGCGGCCGCCCGCAACGCGCGCCAGGGCTTCGCCGACGCCGCCATCTTCGAGGTCGGTCCGACCTTCAAAAGCGACCAGCCGGGCGACCAGCAGACCATCGTCGCGGCCCTGATCGCCCCACACGAGCCGCGCCGCTGGGACGGCGCCAAGGCCGACCCGCTGTTCGCGCTGAAAGCCGATCTGTTGGCCCTGCTCGACGAGATGGGCGCGCCCGGCCTGCAGATTGTCCAGGGCCAGGCCTCGCCCTGGTTCCACCCCGGCCGCTCGGCCCGCCTGCAGCTCGGCCCGAAAAACCTCGTCGCCGAGTTCGGCGAGCTGAACCCGCGCATCCTCAAGACGCTGGACGCCGAGGGCCCGATGCTGGCCTTCGAGCTCGACCTGGGCGCCATCCCCGAGCCCAAGAAGAAGCCCACCAAGACCAAGCCGTCGCTGAGCCTCTCGGCCCTGATGCCGCTGACCCGCGACTTCGCCTTCCTGGTCGATCAGTCGGTCCCGGCCGGCGAGGTCGCCCGCCCGATCCTGGCTGCCGATAAGGCGCTGATCGCCGACGCGCGGGTGTTCGACGTCTACCAGGGCAAGGGCGTCCCGGAGGGCCAGAAATCGGTTGCCATCGAGGTCACCATCCAGCCGACGGAAAAGACCCTCACCGACGCCGAGATCGAGGCGCTCTCCGCCCGCATCGTCGCCGCCGCCGAGAAGGCGGTCGGCGCGAAGCTTAGGAGCTAAGCCTCGTCGCCGACCCGCTGCCCGCGCCGCCCTCTGGCGACGTAGGGCAGGAGGAACATGTAGATGCCGGTGATCGCCAGCAGGGCGAGCGGCGCCAGCGGCGCATAGGACACCCACATCGGTCCTTTCTGCGCCAGCGCCACGGTGGTGAAGATCACCGCGGCCACGAAGGCGGCCGACACCCAGCGGTGGATCTGCCGGATCAAGTTGTTCGCGTTCAAGGAAACCTCCTGTTGATTCAGGGCGGAGCGGGCGGTCAGGCTCAATCCAGCTTGGCCACGACGTCCTCCAGGGACGCGGTGAACTTCTGCCAACCCCACTGGGCGCCGTCGTAGTAGCGGTCGTTCGCGGCATCGGCGGGGAAGCCCGATTGTTCGACGCGCAGGTGGGTCCCGGCGCCCGTCGGCGTCAGGCCGAAGGTGACGACGGTCGCAAGCCCCATGGCGCTCCAGCTGTAGGACAGCGCCTTGTTCGGCTCGAGGACCATGACCTCGCATTCGACCGAGCCCCAGTCTCCAGTGAGGGTGAAGCGGTGGCCCATCACCGGGGCGAAATCGTTCTTCATCAGCCACTCGGCGATCAGGTGCGGCTGGGTGAGCGCGCGCCAGATCTTTTCCGGCGGATGGGCGATCTCGCGCTCCACCACCACCGAGCGGGTTTCGGCTGCCACTGACATCTATTGATCCATCCTGTTCAAAAGGTCTTCGAGGGCGTCGAACTTCTCGGCCCAGAAACGTCCATAGAACCCCATCCAGTCGAATAGCGGCTTTAGCCCCTCGGGCCGGGCGGCATAGCGGATGAACCGCCCCTCCCGCCGTTCGCTGACCAGGCCCGACGCGCGCAGCACCGCCAGGTGCTGCGACACCGCCGGCTGCGAGACCCCGGCGCCGGCCACCAGGTCGCCCACCGAAAGCTCGCCCTCGCCAGCCAGTCGCTCGAACACCGCCCGCCGCGTCGGGTCGGCCAGGGCCCGGAAGACGTCGGCGGCGCTGTCCATGGATTGATATAAGTACGTACTTATCTGTTGAGTCAAGCTGGGTTCTTGACTTCCCTCGCGCCCGCTCGGGAGAAACGCCGGCCCAGGACCGGAGGCCACCCATGGAAATCAACGGCGTCGCCCACACTTTCATCACCGCCTCCGACTTCGAGGCGAGCGTGGCCTTCTACCGCCGGCTGCTGCCGTTCCTGGGCATGCGGGTCGTCGCCGACACGCCCAACACCTTCTACGGCGTGGGCGGGCGCACCGGCTTCGGGATCAACCGCTGCCCGCCGGAAAACGCCGGCGCGAAGTACGACCAGTGGCGCGTCGGCCTGCACCACCAATGCTGGCGCGCCCGCGAGCGGGGCGACATCGACGAGGCCCACGCCTTCCTGCAATCGATCGGCGCGAAGATCGTCCACGGCCCGCAGGACGACGCCTTCGCGCCCGGCTACTATTCAGTGCTGTTCGAGGATCCTGACGGCATCCGCCTGGAGCTCAACCACGTCCCCGGCCGCGGCCTGTTCGACACCGCGACCCAACAGGTCGGCGCGAAACTAGGCCTGGACTGATTTCCCTTCTCCCCTTGTGGGAGAAGGTGTCGGCGCAGCCGACGGATGAGGGGTCGAAAGTCTTCTCGGCCAAATCTAAGCTGAGCCATGGCTCGCACGGCGACCACTAAACAGGCTCGAACGCTGCGGCGTACGTCGACAGTGACGGAACGCCAGCTGTGGAAGCTGCTGCGCGACCGCCGTCTGGAGCGCTTGAAATTCCGGCGCCAAGTTCCGATGGGGCCCTACGTCCTGGACTTCGTGTGCTTCTACTACCGTCTGGTCGTCGAGGCGGATGGGCCCTTTCACGATGCCGAGGCCGATGCCGTTCGTGACGCCGAATTGGCGAGCCGGGGCTTTCGCGTGCTCCGGTTCACCAATTCACAGATCAATGCGACCGACCGTGTGTTGGGTCGGATATTGGAGGCTGTAGAAGCCTGGACGCCTGGCGGATGGTTCTGACAGACCCCTCATCCGACCTGCTGCGCAGGCCACCTTCTCCCACAAGGGGAGAAGGGTGCTCTAGAACGGCCAGATGCTGCGGCGGCGGGTGTAGGCCAGGTAGCCGACGTTGGCGCCCAGCCGGAAGCCGACGCCGGCGCGCATCGGCGCAAGCACGATGTCGTCGGCCTTCTGGTAGTTCACGCCCAGGCCGCCGACGAAGTAGGCCGTGCCCTCGACGCCGGGGAACCGCTGGAAGATGTCGCGCGGGTCCTCGAGATTGTAGCAGAGGGTGAACACCCGGCTGGCGTTGCCGCCAAAGTCCCAGCCGACCGAGGGGCCTTGCCAATATACCTGAACCGGCTCGCGGCCCTTCATGTAGAGCAGACCGCGGCCATAGCGCAGGCCCACGGCGATCGCGCCGGAGCCTTCTTCGCCGGCGATATAGGCGGTAGGCCGGCCGTTGCTCTTGAAGATCCGCTCGACCGCCCCGCCCGCCGCCTCGGCGGTGACGCCGAGGAAGTCGGAGACCGAATTGACGATCTCGTCCTGCGAATAGGTGGGGGCCCTGTCTGACGGCGGCGCATCGCCGTTCCCCGGCGCGCCGAGCGGCATGTTGGCCGCGCCATTGTTGCTCGGCGCCGGCGCCTGCGAGGCGGCCATCGGCCGCGGCGGGCTCCCGTTGCGCGGCCGCGCCGCCGGCAACTGGATCGGCTCAGCCTTCGCCAGGCTCGCAGCCCCCAGGGTCATCAGACCCGAGACGATCAGCTTTCGGCGGTCCATGGGCGCAATTCCTCCAGTTTCGTCGTCGTTCAGCCGTGCCCTATCCTCTTGATGAATCGCGGCAGCTTAACGTCCGATTAACCGTGTTTTCCAGATGCGGCGCCCCGTCGCTCGCTAACGGTCGCGAATGTGCTAGAGGGAGCCCCCCAAACCGAAGCGCAACATGACGACCCCGCTCGACCACATCCGCAATTTCTCCATCGTGGCGCACATCGACCACGGCAAGTCGACGCTCAGCGATCGGCTGATCCAGGAGACCGGCGCGCTGACCCAGCGCGAGATGACCGAGCAGGTGCTCGACAACATGGAGATCGAGCGCGAGCGCGGGATCACCATCAAGGCCCAGACCGTGCGGCTCTCCTACAAGGCCGACAACGGCGAGACCTATGTCCTGAACCTGATGGACACCCCTGGCCACGTGGACTTCGCCTATGAGGTCTCCCGCAGCCTCGCCGCCTGCGAGGGCTCGATCCTGGTGGTCGACGCCTCCCAGGGCGTCGAGGCCCAGACGCTCGCCAACGTCTACCAGGCGATCGACAACAACCACGAGATCATCCCGGTCCTCAACAAGATCGACCTGCCGGCCGCCGAGCCCGAGCGGATCCGCCAGCAGATCGAGGACGTCATCGGCCTGGATGCGTCGGACGCCGTGCTGACCTCGGCCAAGACCGGCGCCGGCATCCACGAGCTGCTGGAAGCCATCGTCCACCGCCTGCCCGCGCCCAAGGGCGACGCCGCCGCGCCGCTGAAGGCCCTGTTGGTCGACGCCTGGTACGACGCCTACCTGGGCGTGGTGGTGCTGGTGCGCGTGATCGATGGCACGCTGAAGTCCGG
>JBBQTP010000193.1:0-6181 GCA_038213205.1 Caulobacterales bacterium | reverse complement strand
CTCAGGTTCCGGCGTCGCGGCCACCTCGGGCTCGGGAGCCGGCGTGGGAGCCTCGGCGACCGCCGAATCGTTGGCGGTGTCGCGACCCCGGCCACGTCCACGGCGCGGGCGCTTGGGCCGATCCTCGGCGGCGGGCAATTCGACCCACATGTCGTCCTGGCCGCTCTCCGTGCGAGCCACGGCGGGGGCGCGGGCCGGAGCCTCGACCGCTGCGCGAGGCGTCTCGCGGGTGTCGTTCGCCGCAGAGGCGGCCGGCGCCGGCGCGGTCTTCATGTCTTCCGAAGGGTCGTACCAGACGAACGGGTCGTCGCCGTAGGGCACCCAGGGGCGCGTCCAGGCGAAGGCGTCGGTGGGACGCGAGTCGTCGCGCATCCGGCGGCCGCCTCGGCGGCCTCGCCGGCGGCGGCGGCCTTCGCCGCCTTCGCTGTCGTCGCGCGCACCGTCACGGGCGCCCTCGGCGGGCTGCTGCGCGGCGGCGCCGGCTTCCCGCGGCTCACCATCGCGACGACCCCGGCGGCGGCGGCGGCGTCCCTGGCGGCCTTCGCCATCCCCTGAGCCCTCGTCGTCGCGCGGCGCGCGCTGCTCGGCGCGGGCGTGCGGCTCGTCGTCGTCTGTGTCCTCGCGCTCCAGCTGGAGCTCTTCTTCCTCGTCTTCTTCCTCGTCCTCGACGGCTTCGTCGTCGTAGCCGTCGTCGATCATCGGCGTATAGGCCGCGGCCGGGGCCGCCACGGCCGCATGCTCGGGACGCTGCTCTACCGACGTGCGCTCGATCAGGCAGTCGGCATGCGCCATGTCGTCGTCCACCAGGATGGTGACGAACAGGCCCATGGTCTGCTGCAGCCGCGCCAGGTGCGCGCGCTTCTCGTTCAGGATGTAAAGCCCGACGGCGCGCGGCGTCTTCAGCGTCGCCTCACCGCCGCCCTTCAGCGCTTCGAGCTCCAGCGTCCGCAGCGCGGCCAGCGCGCTCGATTCGACCGAGCGGACCCGGCCGGTGCCCTGGCAGTGCTCGCAGACGTGGGTGGTGCCTTCCAACACGCCGGAACGGCGGCGCTGGCGGCTGATTTCCATCAGGCCGAAGGCCGAGATCTTGCCCATCTGCACCCGGGCGCGGTCGTCCTTCAGGCAGTCCTTCAGCTTCTTCTCGACGGAGCGGTTGTTCTTGCTCTCGTCCATGTCGATGAAGTCGATGACGATCAGCCCGGCCAGGTCGCGCAGACGCAACTGGCGGGCAGCCTCCTCGGCCGCCTCCATGTTGGTCTTCAGCGCGGTCGCCTCGATATTGCGCTCCCGCGTCGACTTGCCGGAGTTCACGTCGACGGCCACCAGGGCCTCGGTCTGGTTGATCACCAGGTACCCGCCCGAGCGCAGCGGCACGACCGGCGAGTAGATCTGGCTGAGGTGGTCCTCGACCCGGTGCTTGACGAACAGCGGCGTCGGCTCGGTGTGGAGCTGCACCTTCTTCGCCTGGCTGGGCATCAGCATGCGCATGAAATCGCGCGCTTCCTTGAAGCCCGCCTCACCCTCGACGAACACCCCGTCGATGTCCTTGTCATAGAGGTCACGGATCGCCCGCTTCACGAGGTCTTCTTCCTCGTAGATCAGCGCCGGCGCGATCGAGTGCAGGGTCTTCTCGCGGATGTTTTCCCAGAGCCGCAGCAGGTAGTCATAGTCACGCTTCAGCTCGACCTTGGTGCGCTTGGCTCCGGCGGTGCGGACGCTCAGGCCCATGCCCTGCGGCACGTCCAGGCTCTGAACCACGCCCTTCAGGCGGCGGCGGTCGGTGGCGGCCTCGATCTTGCGCGAGATGCCACCCCCTCTTGCCGTATTGGGCATCAGCACGCCGTAGCGGCCGGCCAGCGACAGGTAGGTGGTGAGCGCTGCGCCCTTGTTGCCGCGCTCTTCCTTGACGACCTGGACCAGCATGATCTGCCGGCGGCGGATCACTTCCTGGATCTTGTACTTGCGCATCAGCCGGCGGCGGCGGCGCGCCAGCTCTTCTTCCATGACGTCGTCGTCATCGCCGGAACCGGCGTGGGCGTCATCGTCCTCGTCGTCTTCGGCGGAAGCTTCAGCACCGCCGTTGGCCCCGTTGCTGGCGGCCTTGCGGCCGCGCGGCTCGTGGTGATCGTCCTCTTCCTCGGCCTCTTCGCGCATCAGCGCTTCGCGGTCCTCGGATGGGATCTGGTAGTAGTCGGGGTGGATTTCGTTGAAGGCCAGGAAGCCGTGACGATTGCCGCCGTACTCGATGAAGGCCGCCTGCAGGGACGGCTCAACGCGCGTCACCTTGGCGAGATAGATATTCCCTCTGAGCTGTTTACGGTTGGAGCTTTCGAAATCGAATTCTTCAACGCGCGATCCGTCGACCACTACCACACGCGTCTCTTCGGCGTGGGCAGCGTCGATCAACATATTCTTGGACATCAAAGTAGTCTCCGCGGCGCGCGCTGGGTTTCAGGCCCAGGCGCAGCCGGCTCGTTGTGGGATGGGTGCGCGCGCCGTCCACGAGAACGCCGATGGCGGCGCCTCGGGGGGCTGAAGGCCGGAGGATGGCTTGAGCAGCGCTGCCCATCGAATGTGTTCCTAGGCGCGCCGGATGGCGCGGAACGGATAAAGCGTCGGTCGCCGGGAATCGGTCAGCTGACGCGGGCTGTGTTCGCGCGTCCCTCGGCCCCGCAAAGGGGGCGGCTTGGCGCGCGACCGGACATTGCAACAATAGGCCGTAAAAGGAAAGCGGCGCCGCTAACGGGCGCGCGGCAACACCTGGTTAACCGTTTGTCCATCCGGTGCAGGCGTATATGGGTCTCTAGGCGTTGGAATGCGAATTCCCGCGGGGGTTTAGGGCGTGAACTTGGCTGGAGCAGGCAGGGTCGTGATGCGGAACCGGGGGCGGGCGCTCATCGCCGCCTCGGCGGTCGCCGTCGCCCTGGCCGGCTTCGTGGTCACGCATGCCGTCGCCTCGGTCGCCGGCCTCCTCAAGGTGCGCCTGGGCGGCGACGCCCAGCAGACCCGCCTGGTCATGGACCTCGACCAGGCCGCCACCGGCAAGCTGGTGGCTGACGGCGTCTCCGACGGCCACGTGGTCCTGCTGCTCTCCAATGTCTCGGCCCAGGGCGGCCTTTCCGGCAACGGCCAGGGACTGGTGAAGGCCTGGAGCATCGACCAGACCTCCGGCGGCGCCCGGCTACAGATCGACCTGGCGGCCGACGCCCGGATCAAGGGCCGCTTCCTGCTGCCCCCGGCCGACGGGGTCGATCATTACCGCTACGTGGTGGACGTGGCCTCCCAGCCCGGCGGCCCGATCCGCATGGTCAACGCATCGCCCCAGGTGGCCGCGCAGTTGGCCGCCAAACTGCGCCCGCAGATCATTTCGACCCATATCGCCCCGATCTCGCTGAAGAAGGTCATCGTCATTGACCCGGGCCACGGCGGCCACGATCCCGGCGCGGTTGGCGCCCAGGGCTTCGAGAAGGACGTCAACCTGGCCGCGGCCTTGTCGCTGAAGGCCCGGCTTGAGCGTTCGAACAGGTACCGCGTCGTGCTGACCCGCGAGGATGACACCTATGTGCCGCTCGCCGATCGGGTTCGCGTCGCTCAGCGGGCCGGCGCGGACCTGTTCATCTCCCTGCATTCCGACAGCGGCCAGGACGCCAACGTCCGCGGAGCCAGCATCTACACCCTCTCCGACAAAGCCTCGAACCGCGGCGCCCGCTTCGTGCGCCAGGACGACTGGTTCATGAAGGCCGGCCTGACCGGCGACCGCGGCGTCCAGGACATTCTGTTCGACCTGACTCAGCGGGCCACCAAGAACCGCTCCTCGGCCTTCGCCAACCAGCTGGTCAGCCGGATCGACGGCAAGGTTCCCATGCTCAGCCGCAGCCACCGCGACGCGGGCTTCATGGTGTTGCTTGCCCCCGACGTGCCGGCCGTCCTGCTGGAAATGGGCTTTATCACCAATGCCGAGGACGAGGACTTCCTGCGCAACACCGGGCGCCGGGCAAAGTTCATGGACGCCGTCGGCGACAGCATCGATGACTACTTCGCCGAAGCCACCCGGCTCGCCGCGCGCTGAGGCGGCTCACGTTTCCGCGGTGAGTTCGACCCGCAGCCCCTGCGGCCGCCATTCGCGTTTGATCTGACCCCCCAGCTGCTTGGTCAGCCGCTCCAGCAGGCGCGATCCGAAGCCCTGGCCGGCCGGGGGCGCGATCGTTCGGCCGCAGTCCTCGCTCCAGACCAGGGTCAGGTGGCCGGCCGACGCGGTCCAGGTAACAGACAGCCTGCCGACTTCGGTCTTCAGCGCCCCGTACTTCATCGCGTTGGTCGCCAGCTCGTGCAGCGCCATGCTCATCGCCTGGACGTGCTCAGCGGGCAGCAGGAGGTTGGGGCCGGAAATCTCGTATTTCTCCGGCCCGGCCATGGCCCCCAGCTCTTCGGAGATGATGTCGCGCAGATGGGCGCCTTCCCACTTGCGCCGCGCCAGGGAGGTCTGTGCGCGAGCCAGCGCTTCGACCCGCCCCAGCACGATGGCCTTGAAGTCGGCCAAGTCGCGGGCCTCGGTGAGCTGGACCAGCGACTGGACGACGGTCAGCGCGTTGCGCGCCCGGTGGTCGACCTCGCCCATCAGCAGGTTGCGCGCCTCTTCGCTGCGCCGCTCAAACACCTCACCGGTGACGTCCTGCACCGCGCTGACGATGTGGCTGATGGCGCCGCTGCTGTCGAACACCGGGGAATTGATCGCCGACCAATAGCGCTCATTGGCGCCTTCCGGGGTCTGCACGGGATAAGGGCGGATTTCCATCTGGTCTGGCGCGCGGGTCGCCAAGACGCGGTCCATGGAATTGCGAATTGCATCCATGAATTGCCGGATCCCAGGCGGCGGGTCGGCCGGAAACACCTCAAGGACGCCCCAGTCCTGCAGCGCGTCTGGGGTCGTGGCGAACGCCTGAGCGTGCGCGGCGTTGATCGCCACCATGGTGAACTTCGGCGGGTCGGCGGCCAACAGCAGCAACGGCCTCGGGGAGGCGTCAAACACGGCCCGGAAATCGGCGCCCAGATCGGTGGTGGCCACATCGTCCGACAAACCGAAGCACTCCCGCAACCGTAACGTCCTGTAAGCTCCCGACGCCCCCTCGCGCTGTCAACTACCGTACGGTTGCCGAGAAGATGGTGGGGCCGGCGCGGCCTTCCGCCCGTTGGCGCCGCATCCGAAGCCCGCTAGACCACGACACTTGAAGGGGCGGGGCGCCTCTGGAGGCCTGGGTTAGTTGAATCCCCGCGAAAGATGGGTGGCGATCGCCGGCGTGGCCGTGCTGGGCCTTGTCGCCGCGGGCGGCTTCGCAATCGCCATCTGGGCGGCCTGGCTGTTTCACGACATGCCCAACGCCGGCGACCTAGCCGACTACCACCCGCCGACCGCAACGCGGGCCTACGCCTGGGACGGCACGCTGATTGGCGAGTTTTCCAAGGAGCGGCGGATCTTCGTCCCCTACGATTCGATCCCGCAGCCGCTGGCGGAAGCCTTCCTGGCCGCCGAGGACCGAAATTTCTTCCACCACTCGGGCCTGGACTACGCCGGCATCGTCAGAGCCAGCGCTAAGGACATCGTCAACATCGCCCAGGGCCGCCGGCTGGAGAGCGGCTCGACCATCACCCAACAGGTGGCCAAGAACATCCTGCTGACCAATGACGCCACGGTGGGACGCAAGCTGAAAGAGGCGATGATCGCCCAGCAGCTGGAAGGTACCCTCACCAAAGAGCGCATCCTCGAGCTCTATCTGAACGAGATCTGGCTGGGCTACCGCTCCTACGGCGTGGGCGCCGCGGCCTACAACTACTTCGGCAAGTCGATCACCGACCTGGACCTGGCCGAATGCGCCTACCTGGCCTCGTTGCCCAAGGGGCCGGACAACTACCACCCGATCCGCCGCAAGGTTCAGGCGATGCAGCGCCGCAACTGGGTGCTGGACCAGATGGCCGAAGCCGGCTGGGCGACGCGGGCCCAGGTCGCGGCCGCCAAGGCCGAGGATCTGAAGGTCCAACCTGAGCCGACCCGCGCGAAGTACCGCGACGCAGACTATTTCGTCGAGGAGGTCCGACGCACGGGCCTCGCGAAGCTGCCCCGTCTGAACGAGGGCGGCTACTACATGCGAACGACCCTCGATCCGCGCCTGCAGAGCGCGGCACG
>JBBQTP010000192.1:0-6335 GCA_038213205.1 Caulobacterales bacterium | reverse complement strand
ACAATGTCGGCAATCTGAAGCTCGCCCGCGAATTCGCGATCCGCGCCCGGGAGCGCCTGCCCAAGGACAGTCCGGAATGGCGCCGCGCCACCGACAACGTGCTGGTCTCCAAGCCGACGGCGGACGAGCAGCGGCAGATCGGCCGCCAGGGATTCGCCGGCCAGGTATTCGGGGGCCAGCTTCACTAAGCGCGTCTCGCAAAAGCCGCGAAACCGGCCTATCTGGCTGCCATGACCCTTGCTTTCCGCACCCCCCATTTTCGCGTCCTGGCCGCGCTCTCCGTCGCCCTGTCAGTCTCCGCCTGCCAGAAAGCCGACGACGCCGTCTTCGGTCAGAAAGTGCACGCCTATCTGATGGCCCACCCGGAGGTGATCCGCGAGGCGGCTAACAAGCTGGCCGAGAACGAGCGCGTCGCCTCGATGAAGGCGTCAACCGACGCCATCGGCATATTCCGCGGCCAGCTGGAGCGCGACCCGCGCGACTTCGTGGCCAATCCGAGCGGCAGGCTCACGGTGGTGGAGTTCTTCGACTACCGCTGCGGCTATTGCAAGCTGGCCGCACCCGAGGTGGTCAAGCTGATCGGCGAGAACCCTGACGTGCGGTTCGTGTTCAAGGAATTCCCGATTTTCGGCGAGGTCTCCGACACCGCCGCCAAGGTGGCCCTGACCCGCCAGGGCAAGGCCAAGGGCGTGCAGCTGTACCAGGCGCTGATGGGCGAAAAGGCCCTGGATGACGCCGCCCTGGACCGCCATCTGGCCGAGGTCGGCATCGACCCGGCCGCGGCGCGCAAGGACGCGCAGCACCCGCTGATCGAACGCCAGATTCTCGACGCCCATGTCCTGGCCGAGGCCATGAAGATCGATGGAACGCCTGCCTTCATCGTCGGCGACACCATGATCCCGGGCGCCGACTTGCCGGCGCTGCGCGCCGCCATCGCCAAGGCCAAGGGCCAGCCGATCGCCAACACCTCGAAGAGCTGAGGCCGCGATTCACGCGTTGACCTGAGGGCAGCGCGGATTTGGCGTAGGCTGATCGTGCTGGGCGCGCGGCGCGGCCTGAAGAGTGAGCAAGATGTCGGAACGTGTGCTGGTCATAGGCGCTGGGATGGCCGGCCTCTGGACGGCCCTGGCCTTGGCGCCAACGGGGCGCGAGGTCACCTTGCTGGAGCGCGACCCGCCACCACCCGAGGGTGGTCCCGACGCCGCCTTCGACAATTGGACACGGCGCGGCGTCGGCCACCTGCGCCACAGCCACGCCTTCCTGGCCCGTCTGCGCCTGATCATCCGCGACGAACACCCGAAGCTTCTTGAGGAGCTGCTGGCCGCAGGCTGCCGCGACCTCGGTTTCGAGGGCGGCCTCACCGACATCCACAAGCGCAGCTATACACCCGAGCCGGTGGACCGGGACCTGGCGGTGCTGACCAGCCGGCGCACGACGCTCGAGCTGATCATGCGCCGCTACGTCGAGCAGCAGCCCAATGTCACCATCCGCTCCGGCGCCTTCGTGAAGGCGCTGCTGGTCACTCCGGGCGCGGTCCCGACCGTCACCGGCGTGGCCATCGAGGACTCCGAGGGCCAGCACGAACTAACCGCCGACCTGGTCGCCGACGCCGCCGGCCGCACCTCGGGCTCGATCGAACAGCTTCGTGAGGCCGGCGCGGCGATCCCCGAGGAGTCGGAGGACTGCGGCATCCTCTATTTCACCCGCCACTACCGGCTGAACCCCGGCGTCAGCGAACCCGAGCGGACCGATGCGCCGCTGACCGGCGACCTGGAGTATCTGAAGTTCGGGGTGTTTCCGGGCGACAACGGTTGCTTCTCGATCACGCTCTGCGTGCCGGAAATCGAGCTGGAATTGCGCAAGCGGATCGTCGATCCGAAGATCTTCGATGGAGTCTGCGAACGCTTGCCCGGCCTGACGCCCTGGATTGACGCGCGGACCGCGACGCCGATCAGCAAGGTGTTTGGCATGGGCGACCTGCACAGCCGCTGGCGCGACCTGGCGCCCGATGGCCATGCGGCCGTGCTGGGCTTCTTCCCGGTCGGCGATAGCCTGGTGCGCTCGAACCCGCTCTACGGGCGCGGATGTTCGTTCGCCGCGGTGAGCGCGCACCTCCTGCGCGACGCCCTGCAGAGTTTCGCCGACCCCGGCGCGCGGCTGGCCGCCTATCAGCGGCGGATCAACGCGGAGCTGCGGCCCTATCACGACGCCATGCGCAACCTGGACCGCGGCGCCATCCGCCGCGCCCGCCAGGCGCTGACCCCCGGCTACAAGCCCAGCCTGAAGAGCCGGCTGACCCGGCGGTTCCTGGAGGATGGCGTCGCGGTGGCGGTGCGCTCGGACGTGGAGTTGTTCCGCGCGGCCTTACGCGGCTTCCACATGCTGGAAGACCCGCAGGCCTGGCTGAAGCGGCCCGCCAATATCGCCAAGATCATGGGCTACCTAGCCCGGGGCAAGAAGGCCAACGCCGCCGCCTATCGTCCGCCCGGCGGGCCGGGCCGCGAGGCCATGCTGCGCGGCCTCGGCCTCGAGCCGCAGGCGGACATCGATCGGGTGCTCGCCGAGGCGGCCTGAGACAGCTAGAGCACGATGGGTTTTGATCGAACCATCAAAACCCTGAATCGTGCTCGCAAGTTTAGGTCTAGGCTGGCTGGATGCATCGCATCGTCCTCACCGCCCTCGCCGCCGGCTTTGTCGCCACCGCTGCCTTCGCCGCCGCCAGCGTCAAGGAGACGATGAAGGGCGTGGTTGAGCCGGCCTCGAACACGCTGTTCGGAGTTGGCGGCGACGTTGACCCGGCCAATGGCCCCGATGCGGCCAAGGTTCCCGACGCGCGCTGGCAGGAAGGCCTGAAGGCGGCCCAGGCGCTGACCCTGGTCGCCGCTGACCTCAACGGACCGCAAAGGCGAGCCGAGCCGGAGTGGACGGCCGCCGCGGCAGACTTCGCCAAGCTCTCTACGGCCGCGGAAAAGGCGGCCCACGCCAAGGACGGCGCGGCGTTCTCGACGGCGGCCAACGCCTTGGCCGACACCTGCACGGCCTGTCACACGAAGTACAAGCCGAAGAGCTAGATCAGGCCGGCTCTCGGCGACGACGGGTCGGCGTAGGATCGCTTGGCCATGCGCCCGGCGAGGTAGGCTTCGCGCCCGGCGATCACCGCGTGCTTCATCGCCACGGCCATGCGGATCGGGTCGCGCGCCTCGGCGATGGCGGTGTTCATCAGGACCGCGTCGCAGCCGAGTTCCATCGCCAGGGCGGCATCCGAGGCCGTACCGACGCCGGCGTCGACCAACACGGGCACCTTCGACTGCTCGATGATCAGGCCGAGGTTGAGGAAATTCTGTATGCCCCGCCCAGAGCCGATCGGGGCCGCCGCCGGCATTATCGCCGCCGCGCCCGCCTCTTCCAGCTTGAGCGCATAGACCGGATCGTCTGAGCAATAGACCATCACCTGGAAGCCCTCGGCGATCAGCAGTTTGAGCGCGCGCAGGGTCTCCTCCATGTCCGGCAGCAGGTGCTTGGTGTTGGACAGCACCTCCAGCTTCACCAGGTCCCAACCGCCGGCCTCGCGGGCCAGCCGCAGCGTCCGCACCGCGTCCTCACCGGTGAAACACCCCGCTGTGTTGGGCAGGAAGGTGAAGCGGTCGGGCTTCACATAGTCGACCAGCATTGGCTGGCTGGGGTCGGACAGGTTCACCCGGCGCAGCGCCACGGTGACGATTTCGGCGCCCGCGGCCTCGGCGGCGGCGGCGTTCTGGGCGTAGTCCTTGTACTTGCCGGTGCCGACGATCAGGCGCGAGCGGAAGGTGCGGCCGGCGACGGTCCAGGTATCCCCTAAGGTCTCTGGCAGCTGTTGGGCTCCGTCCATCTCAGCCGCCTCCGATGAAGTGCACGATCTCGATCCGGTCGCCGTGGGCCAGCGCCGTCCTTCCATAGGCCGACCGCGGCACGATCTCCAGATTGCGTTCGACGGCGACTTTGCGCGCGTCCAGCCCCAGAGCCACCACCAGCCCGGCCAGGTCGGAAAGCGCGGCGAAGGCGCGCGGTTCTCCATTGATGGTCAGGGTCATGCTTGGGCGGGCCTCCAGTGCGGTTGCTTGTGGCCTTCGCCGCAGCCCGGTACAAGTCGGCTGAATCGACGGCGGAGCCGAATGTCGAAACCGATCTATGTGCTTAGCGGCCCCAATCTCAACCTCCTGGGAACCCGCGAGCCGGAGATTTACGGTCACCAAACCCTGGAAGACGTGAAGCGGCTCTGCGAAGCCCGCGCGTCTGCTTTGGGCTGCACGGTCGTTTTCCGCCAATCCAACCACGAGGGCGAGCTGATCGACTGGATCCAGGAGGCCCGGGAAAAGGCCTCGGCGATCGTCATCAACCCGGCGGGCTATGGCCACACCTCGGTGGCGATCCTCGACGCTCTGAAGATGGTGGATGTGCCGGTGATCGAGTGCCACCTGTCGAACCCCGCTGCGCGCGAGGCGTTCCGCCACCAGACCTATGTCTCCCTCGCGGCCACCGGCGTCGTGTCCGGCTTCGGCGCCGCGAGCTATGAACTGGCCGTCGAGGCCGCCGCGGGCCTGATCCGCAGAGCCTGAAGACGAAGAAGCGAAGGTATTTCCATGGCTAGCCCTCCCAAGGCCCCCGCCGCCGATCCGATCGACGCGCGCCTGGTGCGCCGACTGGCCGACATCCTGACGGAAACCGGCCTGTCAGAGATCGAGGTTGAGCACGCCGGCCTGAAGATCCGCGTCGCCAGGACCCTCACGGCCGCGCCGATGCAGATGATGCAGGCGGCTCCGGCCCAGGCTGCGCCTGTGGCTGTTGCTTCTCCCGCCGCACCGGCTGGAGCCGTCGAGGCCGCGCCTGCTGCCCGCGCCAAGGGCGACGAGGTGAAGTCACCGATGGTGGGCAGCGTCTTCCTGCAACCCGAACCAGGCACGGCCGCCTTCATCAAGGTCGGCGACACCGTCGAGGCCGGCCAGACGCTGATGATCATCGAAGCCATGAAGACCATGAACCCGATCCCGGCCCCCAAGGCCGGCAAGGTCTTGGAAATCCTGGTGGAGGATGGCCAGCCGGTGGAGTTCGGCGAGCCGCTCGCGGTCATCGGCTAATGTTCGAGAAAATCCTCATCGCCAACCGTGGCGAGATCGCCCTTCGCGTGCACCGCGCGTGCAAGGAGATGGGCATTTCCACCGTCGCCGTACACTCCGAGGCCGATAGCGGGGCCATGTGGGTCCGCCTCGCCGACGAGAGCGTGTGCATCGGACCGCCCGCAGCCGCCAAGAGCTACCTGAACATCCCATCGATCATTGCTGCGGCGGAGATCACCGGGGCTCAGGCAATCCATCCAGGTTACGGATTTCTCTCGGAAAACGCCCGTTTCGCCGAGATCGTCGGCGCGCACGGCTTCACCTTCATCGGGCCCAAGCCCGAGCACATCAAGATGATGGGCGACAAGATCACCGCCAAGCAGGCGGTGAAGGCTGTCGGCATTCCGGTTGTTCCCGGCTCCGACGGCGCGGTGACCACGGAAGAGGAAGCCTTCGAGGCGGCCAAGGCCATCGGCTTTCCAGTGGTAATCAAGGCGGCGGCCGGCGGCGGCGGTCGCGGCATGAAGGTCGCGCAGACGCAGGACGACCTATACGAGGCGGTCTCCACGGCCCGCTCCGAGGCCAAGGCGGCGTTTGGCGACGACGCGGTCTACATGGAACGCTACCTGCAGACGCCCCGGCACATCGAGCTGCAGGTGATCGCCGACAGCTTCGGCAACGTCTGCCACCTGGGGGAACGCGACTGCTCGCTGCAGCGCCGCCACCAGAAGGTGCTGGAAGAAGCCCCCTCGCCCGCCATCGACGTCGAGACCCGCGCGAAGATCGGCAAGGTCGTGGTCGATGCCGTGAAGGCAATCGGCTATCTCGGCGTCGGCACCATCGAGTTCCTCTACGAGAACGGCGAGTTCTTCTTCATCGAGATGAATACCCGCCTGCAGGTGGAGCACCCGGTCACCGAGGCGATCACCGGCATCGACTTGGTGCGCGAGCAGATCCGCATCGCCGCTGGCCTGCCGCTGTCCTTCGCCCAGAAGGACGTCGTCTTCGAAGGCCACGCCATCGAGTGCCGGATCAACGCCGAGAACGCCAAGACCTTCGCCCCCTCGCCGGGTCTGGTCACCGACTTCCACGCGCCGGGCGGCCTTGGCGTGCGGCTCGATAGCGCGCTCTACGCCGGCTACACGATCCCGCCCTACTACGACTCCCTGATCGGCAAGCTGATCGTCCACGGTCGCGACCGCGACGAATGTGTGGCCCGGATGATGCGCTGCCTGAACGAAA
>JBBQTP010000191.1:0-6422 GCA_038213205.1 Caulobacterales bacterium | reverse complement strand
CGCTAGTAGCTTCTGCTTTCCCTGGAATCGGTAGGCCAGGCGCCACAGCCGAGATCCCGCCGGGGCGACCTGCACGAAAAGGCCACCGCCATCAGCGAACTTCTCAGTCTTTCCAGTCCCCTTGAGGCTGCGCAGCTTCGCGTCGGTCAGCGGCATTGTTGGTAAATTCGAGTCCTGCTGTTGGTACGTGCGAGTCAGTGCTGTTGGTACGTTCGAGTCCCTGCGATTGTGGGTTCGAGTCCCACTGTTGGTAGATTCGGGCAGGATGTTGGTACAATGCCAAATTCGTACCAACATTTTACGCGGATGTCCGTAGCCGTGCAGGGATGTGGGCGGACCAACGGCTCCTGTTTTATATCAACAATGGCGGATTTGGAAGACGTCAATGGACGCCCGTGGAAGCCTCGCTGGTGGGCCCGGCAGGACTCGAACCTGCAACCAGACCGTTATGAGCGGCCGGCTCTAACCATTGAGCTACAGGCCCCAGCAGCGATGCCGCCTGCGCGGTTACCACGGGCTGTCCGGGCCTTAAAGCTTGCGTTCAGGTTGGGTCTGCGAGCCTGGGTGCTGGGGGATTGGATGGAGAACGCGATGAAGACCTTTCTTGGCGCAGCGGCGCTCGCCCTGGCTCTGCTGGCGACGACGGCCTCGGCGAGCCTGGCGCAGACCATGCCAGCGGGCGCGGCCGACACCCTGTTCCGCGCCACGACCTTGAACCTCGCCGCCTTTGGCGAGACGCGGGTCCAGCCGGACATGGCCAGCATCAACCTCGGCGTCACCACCGAGGCGAAGACCGCCGCCGAAGCCATGGCCGCCAATGCCCAGCGCATGGGCCAGGTGATGGCCGCCCTGAGAGGCGCCGGCATCGCGGCCAAGGACATCCAGACCTCGAACCTCAACCTGGGGGCCCAGTACGCCTATGAGCAGAACCAGCCTCCCAGGCTCACCGGCTACCAGGCGTCCAACCAGGTGACCATTATCGTCCACGACATCGCTCGCCTGGGCGCAGCGGTCGACGCGACCGTGGGCGCCGGCGCGACCCAGGTGAACGGGATCAGCTTCGGCCTCAATGATTCCACCGCCGCCGAGAACGCCGCGCGGGAACGGGCGGTCAAGGCGCTGGCCGCCAAGGCCGACCTCTATGCTCGCGCGACGGGCTATCGGGTGAGCCGGCTGGTCTCGCTGAACGAAGGCGGCGGCTATACGCCCTCCCAGCCCGTGCCGTTGATGATGAGCGCCATGAAGCGCGGCGCCGTGGCCGAAACGGCGGTATCGGCCGGCGAGCTGCAGGTGCGGATCGACATCACCGGGCTCTACGAACTAAGCCGCTAGGGCTCGCTACTTCAGGCCCACCTTGGCGAAGGCGCCCGAAAGCCGCTCGGCCATCATCCGGCCGGGGAACGAGCGGTCGCCTTCCATCATGGCGGCATAGACCAGGCCTTTCCCCGGAATCACGCCGGAGGCCCAGCCGACGCCGCGCGACGCGTCGGCGGTGGAATAGCAGCTGAGCTGGCGGGCTTGGCCGTCCTTGCGGGTGGCCTGCAGCAATTGGTCGATCGAGCGCACGCCGGCCGCGTCACAGGCCGGCAGTTGGCGGTCGCAGGCGATGGGGCTGTTGTAGCGATAGACCAGCCGCCCGGAGCCCTGTTCGGCGATCAGCATGCACGAGGCGGGATCGCCGATCGCCTTCGAGACGGCCTCGTCCAGCTTTTCCTTGTCGACGCCCTTCGGTGCGGTCGGCGAACAGCCGGCGAGGGCCGTCAGGGTCAGGGCGACGGCGGCGAGGCGGCGGGCGGTCAGGGGCTGGGCCATACAGTGGAAATACGCGCCTGCGCCGGAGGGTTCAACGGCGCGCGATCGGGGCTAGACCGCCTGCGCCAGCAGGAAGGCGGTCATCTCGTCGAGCACCGGGGCGCGGCGGCGGAACAGCCGCGAGAGCGCCAGCACCATGCGCACGTGGTCGATGCCCTCGGAGCGGCGCTCCTCGACCGGTACGCCGGCCTCGCGCAGCCGTGCGGCGAGTTTCCGGGTGTTGCGCGGATAGACCACGGTGTCCTGGTCGCCGGTGGCCAGGAAGGCCGGCGGAGCCTCGGCGTCGACGAAGGCCAGCGGCTGGGTTCCGGCAAGATCGGCCGCCTCGCCGAAGGTGCGGATGGCGATGGGATCGCTGAGCGGCAGGAAATCGTAGGGGCCGGAAAGCCCGGCCAGCGCCTTGATCCGCCGGCGCTCGACGCCCGCCCCGGCCAGATAGCGCCGGTCGAGCGCGATCATCGCGGCGTTGTAGGCGCCCGCTGAGTGGCCGACGAGGACGATACGCTCGGGGTCGCCGCCGAATTCGGCGGCATGGTCCTGGGCCCAGCGCACGGCCAGCGCGCCGTCCTCCAGGAAGCCCGGGTAGCGGACTTCAGGATAGAGGCCGTAGTCCGGAACGACGGTCAGGAAGCCCTTGGCGGCCAGCGCCTGGCCCACCCAGTTGTAGTCCTGCCGCCGGCCCGTATCCCAGGACCCGCCGTAGAAGAACACGGCGACGGGCAAGGCAGGGCCGCCCGCGGCGCGGCGAGGGCCGTAGACGTCGAGGCGCTGGTGAGTCCCCGGTCCGAAGGCCGCGTTGTGCGCCCACCGCTTGGCCGGATCCTTGGGGGCCAGTCGCGCGAACAGACTGAGCGGATCGAGGGTGGCCCCGATCGTGGCCGCGAGGCGCATCAACGCGGAGGGGGGTCGACGGGTCGGCGTTTCGGGCTCGCTCATCGCCTTCCAGCTATGTCACGTCGCGTCATGCCGCAACGGGGCTTCTTGACGCCGCCGCCGATCCCCGGCGCTATGCTGGGTGAACGCCGATAACAGGCGCAGAGGGAACAGCATCATGGACGGCGATCAGGCAACGGGCGGCTTTGTCCAGGCGGGGCTCGCGCAGGTTCCCGCCGCGCTGCAGGCGGTGGTCGACGCCGGCGACCTGGCCGGGGTGGTGACGCTGATCTGGCGCAAGGGCGAGATCGTCCAGGTCAACACGGTCGGCTACCGCGACCTGGCGTCAAAGGCGCCGATGGCCCGGGACACCATGTTCCGCATCATGTCGATGTCCAAGCCCGTGACCTCGGTGGCCATCCTGATGCTGGTCGAGGACGGCAAGCTGAAGCTCGACGATCCGGTGACCCGCTGGCTGCCCGAGCTGGCCGACATGCGCGTGCTGAAAGACCCGGCCGGCGCCCTCGACGACACCCATCCCTCGCCCCGCGATATCACCGTCGAGGATCTGCTGACCCACCGGGCCGGCCTTGCCTACGGCTTCACCTCCATGGGCCCGGTCGCTCAGGCCCACGAGGATCGGCTGGGGTCGGCGGTGGACAATTCCCGGACGCCGGATGAGTGGCTGAAGGCGCTCGGGACCCTGCCCCTCAGCTATCCGCCGGGCCAGCAGTTCCACTACAGCCATGCGACCGACGTGCTGGGCTTCCTGGTCGGCCGCGTGGCGGGCCAGCCGTTCGAGGTGTTTCTGCGCGAGCGCATCTTCGGACCGCTCGGCATGAGCGACACCGACTTCTACTGCCCGCCGGAGAAACGCGGCCGGATGGCCCACCTCTACCGGATGAACCCGGACACCGAGAAGCTGGAGGACGTCTCGTTCCCCTTCGTGGACGCCGACACCATGTTCGCCGGCGGCGGCGGGGGCTTGATCTCCACGGCCGACGACTACCTGAAGTTCGCCCGCATGCTGCTGGGCAAGGGCGAGGTCGACGGGGTGCGGCTGCTGAAGGCCGAGACCGTCGAGACGATGGCCAGGAACCGGCTGACGGACACCCAGCGCGCGGTGCCGTTCATGGGCATGCCCATGTGGATGAGCCAGGGCTTCGGCCTCGGCCTCTCCGTCGTCGACGATGCGGAGAAGCACGCCTGGATGGGCGCGGCCTCGGCCGGGTCGTTCGGCTGGCCGGGCGCGTTCGGCACCTGGTGGCAGGCCGATCCGGCGCAGGACCTGGTGGTGATCTACCTGATCCAGGACTCCATGCCGCTCGGTCCCGAGGCCATCGCCAACCTCGCCGCGCGCCGCGGGCTGGGAGGACGCGCCGCCCTGCCGGTGTTCCAGAAGCTGGTCTATGCGGCCCTTGGTCAGGCCTAGGGGTTCAGGGCGTTGCGCGGGGCCAGGCACATGGCCTGGCCGTTAAAGCTGGCGCCGGCCAGGCTGCCGTGGCTCACCGCCGCCCGTCGGGCCTTCTCATAGGCTAGGCTCTCACCAGGGGCTCTGACGCCCTTGCCGCAGACCGGGATCGTGACCCGATCGCCGCCCGCCGGGCACAGGCAGATATCCTCACGCGCGTCGAGTCGGCTGCCGGACACCTGGCAGGTGGCCGGCAGGCTCTTTCCAGCGACGTCCAGGCAGATGATCGTGGCCTTGGGCGGATTGTCAGCCAGCGACTGGGCCGCCGCAGCGCCGGCGGCAAGGCTGAGGGTCGCGGCCAGCAGGATCGAAGCTCTCATCGGCATGTCCTCCTTGGGTCCCAACCCAGCCAACTCTACCACGAGTGGCTCGAAATCTTGAGACCACGTTCACCACGAAACCTCGCGATGACTTAACCGAGCCGGGTGCAGGATCGCGCTCATGGATCCGATCTCCACAGCCCGTTACGGCATGATGGCAGCCACGCAGCGCCTCAACGCCTCGGCCTCGCGCGTCGCGGGCATGGCCGGCGACAGCAGCGTCGACTACGCCTCCGAGGCGGTCATCCAGATCCAGGCCAAGCAGTCGTTCAAGGCCAACGTCTCGGTGATCAAGGTCGCCGACGAGATGATGCAGTCCCTGCTCGACCTGCAGGCCACGCCCAAGCGCGCATAGCGCAGCGCCCTCGCCCTTAGGCGAAGGCGATCCAGCGCCCCGCAGCGGCTCCCATAACCCAGACCAGGATCGTCGAATAGGCGATGATCTTGGTCAGCGGCCCGCCCGCCTCGCCCTTGCCGGCCCGGAAGAGCGCGACTAGGGCGCAGCCGACGATCCACGCCGAGAAGATCACGGCGAAGGCCTTGTTGACCGGGTTCAGGTGGTCGTAATCGTCAAACTTGTAGACCACGTGGGTCAGCACCTGCTGGACGGTGATCAGGGCCGCCAGACCGATGCCATAGACCCACCGCGCTCGCCCGGTGATGGCGACAGCCGCGATCAGCGCGGCCGCGGTGATGATGTGGAAGACGCCGGGGTTGATCAGGTCGGAGATCGAGAAGAACCACAGGCCGAACAGGAAGATCGCCATGCCCAGCGCGAACCAGACCTTCTGCGCGGTCGCGACGGCGCCGTTGGCGGCGGCCACCGGGCGGCTGACGCCGTAGGTCATGATGATCCCGGAGAGCAGCGCCAGCATCTTTACGATGAAGGCCGCGCTGTCGTAGAGCCGCTCGGCGTTGGCGGTGCCGATCAGCACGCCGGTGATGATGATCCCCGCCACCCCGACGTTCTGCCAGAAGCGCAGGTTTCGGTAGATCTCCGCGGGCGGCTCGTCGGTGATACCGGCGCCCAGCAGGCGCAGGTTCATGAGGATGGTGGTGCCGCCCAGCACGATCAGCGACAGGATGTGGCCGACTTCCCACCAGGCGAACTGCGGCTTGATCTGCTTGCCGGGGAAGACGTTGGCCAGGTTCTCGACCCACGGCCGGGCGTGCGGCAGGAACTGTTCGAGGTTCATGCTCATAGCTTTTGGCCTCCCAGGGTGTAGCCGCCCTTTTCGGAGACCTTGCATTCCTCGACAGCGTTGATGAACGCCGACTGCGGCTTGCCGCATTCGTACCAGTCGTAGGGGATGAAGCGGCCGAAGGTGATGACCAGCAGCCAGGCGATCAGCGACATGGCCGCCGCGGTGCGCGCCTTGGCCGGCGGTTTCTCATCGGCGTCCCAGGAGCCTTGCGTGGCCTGGACCTGGCCGTGGAACACCAAGATGTTGATCAGGGCGATCGCCAGGACGATCATCTTCACCCGGAACCATATGTTATGATAGTAGAATTCCGGTTTGGCGAAGAACAGCGCGAGCCCGCTCAGCACCACCAGGATGAAGCCGAAAACCGTCAGCGGCAGCACCCGGTCGCTGACCACCGAGACCGGGGTCTTGCGGAAAGTCACGCCCAGCAGGCGCAGGTCGACCACGAAGATCGTGCCGGCGAACAGCATCATGCAGATCAGGTGCGTGCCTTCCAGCAGCCCCCAGAAGTTCAGCGAGCCGAGCAGTGCCTCGCTCCAGGCCTGGGCGTCGGCGCCCGGGCCCTTGCCTAGGCTGTGCTGCAGCCAATTGAAGAATGCTTCGAACAAGCGGGCTCCCTAGGTCTAAGTCGCGTTCCCCAGCTCCTCGCGGAGTATGGCAGCGCCTGCGCATACACACCGCCGCAGGAAGCGAAATCAACCAGCGTACGGTTCCGGTGGAGTTTCGCTTCGGTCGAATCGT
>JBBQTP010000190.1:0-6513 GCA_038213205.1 Caulobacterales bacterium | reverse complement strand
AGATGGCGTGGAACACGTGATAGAGCGCCACACGCGGCGTCAGGCTGGCTTCCAGCGTGCGGTCGCCGGCGGCGAGCGCTTCGAGCGCCACCCGCACGTAGTGATCGCCGGTGGTCTGATCGCCGGTGAGGGCGCGGGCGTAACGCCGTACATAGGGCAGGTGAGGCGCGAGGCGGGCTAGTAGACTCAAGGGGTGACCCCTCCCTTAGATTGACCCACGAAGGTCCCGTCGGCGGTCTCCTGCCGACGGACCCATCATGCTCCGAAAACGCGAATGCAGGGAACTTGTTCCCAAACCAATGAGTTTTCCGCATCTTGCCCGACGCCAGACGGGAACCTGAAGCGGAGCGGGGCGTTGATGAGCGACGAGAACGCTAAAGGGGGGCGGGGTTCGCGCAAGCGGCCTGCCGACAGTATGAACCAGAACATGCCTTCACCGGACCCGCGTAAGGCTTCCTCGGCCGCCCTTGATGAGGCCCGCCTTCGCCAGCAGGCGATCGGCGTGCGCCTGCGCCAGATGTTCGACGAAGTGGTCAATGAGGACGTCCCGGACGAATTCCTCGATATCCTGAAGCGCGCCGACAGCCGCAATGCGGAGAACGGCTGATGGATGCCTCCGCCGAGACTACCGCGCCCGACACTGTCATTCCCGACACTGCCCCCCCCGTCCGACCGCCCCGCACGCCCGAAGCCGACAACGCCTTCAAGCGCGAGTTGGTGCAGCTGATCCCCCACCTGCGCGCCTTCGCCCGCACCCTCTGCGGCGACCCGACCGCGGCCGACGACCTGGCGCAGGACGCCATGATGAAGGCCTGGGACGCGCGCGCCTCCTTCCAGATGGGCACCAACATGAAGGCCTGGACCTTCATGATCCTGCGCAACCCGTTCTATTCCGAGAAGCGCCGCTCGTGGCGCCAGACCCAGCTCGACCAGGAAGCCGCCGAACGCACCCTGGTGGCGGTGGACGATCCGGAAGCTCCGGTGGCGCTCGACGAAATGCGCCAGGGCCTGGCCATGCTGCCCGCCGAACAACGCGAGGCGCTGATCCTGGTGGGGGCTGGCGGCTTTGCCTACGAAGAGGCGGCTGAGATTTGTAACTGCGCGGTCGGCACGGTGAAAAGCCGGGTCAGCCGGGCGCGCCGCGCCCTGCACGCGATCCTCGAGGACGGCTCGTACGACCGCGACGGCCTGTCGGCGGGCGACGCTATGCGGTCTATCCTGGCGGACGCGGAGCGGCTAAGCACCGTCCGTTGAGGCCCCCCGTGGGTCAGGTTGAAATCGACCTCCGATGACAGGGCCGCCATGGGCTTCGTTGAGCACCATCAGGGTCCGCCTCACCGCGGCGCTCGCGGCCGCGCTCCTGCCGGTCCTGGTGCTCGGGGTCGTCCAGTCGGCCATCGCTTTCAACCACGCCAGCATCACCCTGCGTGAAAACCTCGGCTTCGCCGCCGAGCGCAGCGCCGCCACCGCGCGCACCCGCATGGAAGGCGCCGGCATCCTGCTGCAGACGCTGGCCCCCGGCGCCGTCGGCTTCCAGTGCGGCCAGCGGCTGGCCGAAGTCACCGCCCACATCCCCGGCTACGCCAACCTGATCCGCTTCGACCGGCTGGGGCGGGTGATCTGCGCGGCCGGCGAGGATGTGCCGGCCGATAGCGCGCGCGCCAACCGGCCGTGGTTCCAGCGGCTGCAAAAGGGCGACAAGCTGGTGATCAGCCGCGACCCCGGCTCGGCCTATGCCGCCGAGCCCTCGGTCCTCGCCGCGGTCCGCGCCGAAGGTCCGCGCGGCGAGTTCGACGGCGCCTTCACCGCGGTGATCACGCTCGCCAGCCTGGAGCCCCAGGTCTCCGACCCGACCCTGCCCGCCCACTCCGACGTGGCCCTGGCCGACGCCGCGGGCCACTACATTTCCGAGACGTCGAAGGCGGCCTTCCCGGTGCTGCCCCAGGGCTGGCGCCAGCAGGTGCGCCACAACGGCGCCTATGTCTGGTACGGCGTCGACGCCCTCAAGCAGCGCCGGGTCTATTCCGCGGCCCCCGTGGCCGGCGACGAGGTCTATGTGATCCTGTCGGCCCAATCGCCGGGCATCCTGTCCTGGGCCTGGCTGAACCCGCTCTCCGGCATCCTCTTCCCGTTGCTGACCTTCGTCCTGGCCCTGGTGGCGGTGACCGCCGTGGCCGAGCGCGTGGTGATCCGCTGGATCGCCTACCTGCAACGCATCGCCGCCCTCTACGCCAAGGGCCGGCTCTCGGTGCGCCCGGTCCAGTCCGAGCAGATGCCGCCGGAAATCCGCGAACTGGCCGAGACCCTGGAGGAAATGGCCGACGCCATCGTCGGGCGCGACGCGAGCCTGCGCGACAGCCTCGCCCAGAAGGACGCGCTGATGCGCGAGATCCATCACCGGGTGAAGAACAACCTGCAGGTCATCTCCTCGCTCTTGAACATGCAGCAGCGCGCACTCACCGACCCTGCCGCCCGCGCCGCCATGTCCGACACTCGCCAGCGGATCACCGCGCTCGCGCTCATCTACCGCGCCCTCTACCAGGGCCCCGACCTGAAGCGGGTCGACCTGCGGCCGTTCCTCGAGGAGCTGACCGCCCAGCTGATCGCCGGGGAGATGCTGCATGGGCCGGCGGTGAGGACCGACCTTTCCGTTGACGCCCTGGTCATCGACCCGGACCGCCTGGCGCCGCTGGCCCTGTTCGCCGTCGAGGCGATCACCAACGCCCAGAAGCACGCCTTCGCTAAGCGCGGCGGCGTGCTGACGCTCTCCTTCCGCGTGAAGGGCGAGGAGGCCGAGCTGGAAATCTCCGATGACGGCCAGGCCGGCGATGACGCCTTCACCGGCTCGGGGGTCGGCCGCACCCTGATGACCGCCTTCGCCCGCCAGCTGCGCGGCCGCGCCGAGCTGGTGCGCAACACCCGCGGCGGGGTCACCGCGCGGCTGATCTTCCCGACCCCGGCCGCCGACGGTCCGCAATCCGACGAAAGCACCGCAGCCGCAGACCGCGCGGGGAACCAAGCGGCAGCGTGAGCGTTGGGTTTGTGCGAGTTACACACCCCGCTGCATTGGGAGACCCAAGATGCGCAAGATTATTGTCCTGGCCATGATTGCCGCCAGCCTGACCGTCGCCGCCTGCAACACTGTTTCGGGCGCCGGCAAGGACGTTTCGTCGGCCGGCAAAGCCGTCACCAACACCGCCGAAGACGCCAAGCACTAGGCTCGGCTTCATCGCTATTCGGAAGACCCCGTCGCACCCGCGGCGGGGTTTTTCTTTGAGTGCTACGCCGCCGCTCTCTGGGCGCCGGGGAGGAAGTGGAAGCCCGGGCGTTCCGCCGCGCAGCTCAGGCCCGGCGCGGCTTCGCCGGCTCCCAGCACCAGGCAGCCGCCTGGCGCCAGCGCGCGGGTCAGGTTGGCGAACAGCCGCTCGCGAGCCTCTTCAGTCAGGTGCGCCGACAGGTTGCGGCAGACCACCAGGTCGAACTGGCCCAGCCGGGTGACGTCCTCGATCAGGTTCACGCGCCGCCAGCGCACCGTCTGGCGGATGCGCGGCGACAGGGTAAAGCCTTCCTCCGTCGACTCGAAGTGCCGCACCAGCCGGTGCGCCGACAGGCCGCGCTGCACCTCGAACTGGCTGTAGAGCCCGCTCTGCGCCTTCTCCAGCCGCCGCTCGCACAGGTCCGAGGCGAACAGCTCCGTGGTCGAAAAGCTGGTCTGCTCCGAGAGCAGCATGGCCAGGGAATAGACCTCCTGGCCGGCGCCGCAGATCGCCGACCAGATTCGCAGCGGCCCCTTCTCGGCGCGCCGCGCCAGCTTCGGCAGCACGTCCGAGGCCATCAGCTCAAAGGTCGCAGGGTCGCGGAAGAACGAGGTCTCGGCCGGCCACATGGCCTCCACCACCGCCCAGGTCAGCCGCTCCTCGCCGCGGTTGCGCACCGCGCTCATCAGCTCCTCGATCGAGGAAAAGCCCTCGCGCCGCGCCACCGGCGCCAGGCGGTTTTCCAGCAGGTAGTGCTTCTCCGGATCGACGTTCAGCCCCGCGCGGCCGCACAGTTTGGCCGCCAGCTCGATGTCGCGGCCGATCACAGCGCGCCCGCCATGGTCAGTTTCGAGGCGACGATGTCCCCATCGAACGGCTTCATGATGTATTCGTCCGCCCCGGCCGCCAGGGCCTCGCGGATCCGGTCGAGATCGTTCTCCACCGAGCAGAAGATCACCCGAGGCGCATCCCCGCCGGCATCGGCGCGCAGCACCTTCAGGAACTCCAGCCCGCTCATGTTGGGCATGTTCCAGTCGAGCAGAATGACGTGCGGGGTCACGGTTCGGCACCAGGCCAGGGCCTCGATGCCGTCACCCGCCTCAGCCACCTCGAATCCGAGATCCTCGAGGATCCGCCGGGCGACCTTACGGATCACGCGGCTGTCGTCGACGACCAGGCAGATCTTCACGTGCCCACGAACTCCCCAAACCAAGCCGCAGTTGTCGGCCCGGGATGGTTAAGGAGCGGTAGCTCTTGGGACGTTTGCCCGGGGTTTTAGGCCCGAACCGCGACCAGCTGGCGGCGCGAACGGCGCAGCATGGCGCCCATGCCGGCAAAGCCCGTCAGCATCAGGGCCCAGGCCGCCGGTTCCGGCACCGCCACGCCGTCCGCGCGGGCCGAGCCGCTGGCGATGTAGCGGATGTCGCCTTGCGGCACGTAGCAGGAGTAGGAGTTCTGGCACTCGTAAGACGGGCCTTGGAAGCCACCGAGCAGCGCATTGTGGCCGATCGGCACGGTCAGCGGCGACTGGAAGACCAGGTGCAGGTCCTGGGCGTAGCCCGGCTGCAGGTCGATGTAGAAGGGCGCCACATAGGTGTTGTAGTCCGGCCCGGGGACGCTGCCCGACGCGCTATAAGCGGTGTCCTGCGTATATTCGAACGGCGTGAGGCCACCGCCCGAGGTCTTCAGATCGAACGTGTCGCGGACAATGTAGCCGTAGATGTCGATGTCGAAGCTGCCGGTGACCTTACCGCCGTCATCGAAGACTCCGTTCACCAGCCAATGGGTGTCGGCGCTGGCGCTGGTCGGCGCGGCGGCCAGGCCCAGGGCGGCGGCGCAGCCGGCGATGGCGAACAGTCGCTTGGCGATCTCGATAGTCTTCACGGCAACAACCCCTAACCAAGCGTCCGGTCCATGGCGCAGCTTGTCGATAGCAGGCCGTCAGTCGACTCCGTAACGGATTCCCCCCAGACGCGAGCCTGGAACCGTCATGCGGGCACCGTCGCGGCGAAGGTGACGATCTCCTCGGCGGCGTCGACGAACACCCGACCGCCCGCGTCGCCAACGAACAGGTTCACATAGCGCGCCTGCACCCAGTGGCCGTGGAGACCCTCGCCCGGCCCCTCGCCGCGCAGCCCGGCCAGCACCTCGGGCCGGATCCGCGCCCGCGGTCCTCTGGCCTCCACCGAAATGGCGATCGAGGCGCCTGAGGGCGCCGCGCGCACCTGCGCCACGCCACCGGTCGGCAGCGCCGCGCCGGCCATCTGGGCGAGGTTCAGCAGGGTCCGCGCCGTCGGCTTGTTCACCGCCGGAACCTCCACCTGCCAGTCGAGCTCAGCGCGCATGTGGCCGAAGATCCCCTGCGCCAGCTTCTCCAGCTCGCGCGCGTCGAAGGTCTCCGCCGACGCCGACGCCCCGAACGCCACGCGGGTGAATAGCAGCAGGTCCGTAAGCTTCCGCGCCGAGGCGGCGATCAGCTGCATGGCATCGTCGCGCATGTCCTGCGCCGTCGGGTCTTCCAGCAGGTCGAGCCCCGAGACGATGGCGCTCGCCGGGCTGATGAAGTCATGGCACATGCGCGCGGCCATGTAGGCGGCGAGCTCGGCGGCCTTCAGCGGCGGGGTCTCTGGCCCTGCCTGGGGAGCGATATCGTCGGTCATGGCGATGACCTTGCGGTGATTTGAGCCTTTGGAAAACCGCGTGGGACCCATAATAGGCTCCCCATGAACGACATCGGGGCCGAGCTGGCCGACATCTGCGAAGCGGCCGCGCGCCTGATCCTGCCGCTCTGGCGATCCGGCCTGGCCGTCACCACAAAGTCCGACGAGAGCCCGGTCACCGAGGCTGACCGCCAGGGCGAGGCGCTGATCCTCAAGCACCTGGCCGAGCGCTGGCCGGACATCCCCGTCATCTCGGAAGAAGACGCCTCCGAGTTCGGCACGCCCGACGCCATCGGACCGCGCTTCTTCCTGGTCGACCCGCTGGACGGCACCAAGGCCTTCGTCCGCGGCGACCCCCATTTCACCGTCAACATCGGCCTGATCGAGAACGGCCGCCCGGTCGCCGGCGCGGTCTGCGCCCCGCCCTCCAGCGAGACCTGGTGGACGGCCGGCGGCGCGGCGATGAAGCGGATGCCAGGCGTCGCGGCCCATCCCATCCAAGTGCGGCCCTGGCCGAAGGGCGAGGCGATCTGCCTGATCAGCCACACCATGAAGCCGGAACACGCCGACAAGCTGGCCGAGGAGTACGGCTTCGA
>JBBQTP010000189.1:0-6552 GCA_038213205.1 Caulobacterales bacterium | reverse complement strand
GGCTTCGATCTCGGAGGCCGTCTTGGTCGGCGCACCCGTGGCGTGACCGATGCGGTCGGCGAGCTGCTGGATCGCCACCTCCCAGTCGGCGAAAAAGTCGATCCACTGGCGGGTGGCGAACTCGTAGGCGAAGGCGTCGTTGCCTGCCACGTCCTCGATGCGCAGCGGCACGACCATCAGCTTGTTCTGGCTGGCCAGCGCCAATTCCTTGCTCATCTCGTCGGAATTGTTGGAGTTCGCCGTGAACACCAGCAGCATGAGCTTGGCGCTGCGGATAGCGCGCACGATGGCGATCTGGAAGTTCTCGCCGGGCGCGATGTCGCGCGTCGAAATCCAGCACTTGAAGCCGCGGCCCTCAAGCGCTGTACACAGGGTCATCGCCACCCGGCGATCCTGCGACGCGAAGCTGATGAAGATCTCGCCGGCCACTTGTCCCCACACCGCTAAGCTTGTTTGCGTGGCGTCAATACCGAGCAAGTCATTGCGGCCGCAACCAAAAACAACCGTTAGGGGCTGTCGGCCTGCAGATCAGGCGGCGAGACGACTCCCTAGGGCCGCCCCGCCCGCGGGCTATCGACGTTGGCGACCAGGATCCTGCCGGTCTGCGTCTTGGCCGCGGCCTCGTGGTCGGAACTGTCGGCGGTGAGCATGAACAGCGTCTTGCCGTCGTCGCCGCCCAGCATGCAGGCGAAGCAGGCCTGGCCGGTGTCGATGACCTCCAGCACCTCGCCGCCCTTCGCGATCCGCCGGCACTCCGGCGCGATGGGATTGGCCACCCAGATGGCCCCGTCGGCGTCCAGGCATATCCCGTCCGGTACGGCCGGCGAGAGCGGCGCCCAGACCATGCGGTTCGACAGGTCGCCGTTCGGCCCGATGTCGAAGGCCGTGAGGCAGGCCGCCAGGGTCTCGCCGAGGATCAAGGTCTTGCCGTCCGGAGTGATCACCGGGCCATTGGGGAAGTGCATGTCCTCGGCGGCAATGCGGGTCGTGCCGTCCGGCGCGACGTAGGCCAGCTTGGCGGTCGCGTGGCTGGCCAGCACATCGGGCACGCCGCGCGCGGCGATCGCCTCATCCAGGTTGAACCCGAAGTTCCCGACGTAGGCCCCGCCGGCCGCATCCACCACCATGTCGTTGCAGTGGTATGTGGCGATGTGGCCCAGGTCGGCATGGACGCTGATCTGTCCACCAGGGGTACGTCGCAGCACCTGCCGCTTGGTCATCGAGACGATCAGCATGTCGCCGTTCGGCATCCAGCCCAGGCCGGACGGCTGGTCGTCGATCTCGAACTCGGTGCGCAGGTCGCCCGCCAGCGACACCGACTTCACCGCATGAGCGTAGAAGTCGCTGAGCCACAGCCGCCCGTCACGCCAGCGCGGCCCCTCCCCGAAATAGATCCCGCCCGTGAGCGTCCGCGTTTCGCGTCCCATGGTGTCGCCTCTCTGCCAAAGGTCTTGGCGGCATGATTGACGAGGCGGCGGGCGCTGTCACCTAAGACCGCTCAGAGCGGGTCGATCTGCCGGGACCTGGCAGCCAGGCCGTCAGGATCGCATTGACTTTCTCCGGCGCCTCTTGCTGCACCCAGTGCGAGACGCCGGGCAGGCGCTCGATGGTCAGGTCGCGGACATGGGCGTCGGTCCCGTCCAGCAGCTCGATCCCCAGGGCCGCGTCTTCCTCGCCCCAGACGATTAGGGTCGGCGTCTCTATCATCGGCCACGGACCCGCCAGCTTGCCCTGCGCCCGCATCGCCGCCCGGTACCAGTTGATCATCCCGCGCATGGCGCCGGGCCGCTGGGCGTCGGCGGCGTAGCGGTCGAGGACCTCGGGGGTGAAGTGAGTCTTGTCGACGGCCATGCCGTGGAAGGCCTGGCGCACGGCACGCGCGTCGTTGGCCGTGGCGCCCCATTCCGGAATGGCCGGCAACTGGAAGAAGAACATGTACCAGGACTTCTTCAGCTGCGCCCATGAGCGGCGCAGGCGCACGCTCATCACCGCCGGGTGTGGCACGTTCATGATCACCAGCCGCTCCAGCGGCCGCACCGCGTTGGCGGCGAAGGTCCAGGCGAGGCCCGCGCCCCAGTCATGGCCGATCAGGGTCACCCGCTTGGCCCCGCTGGCGTCGATCAGGGCCGCCACGTCCTCCATCAGCCGATCGATCATGTAGGCCTGGACGTCGCGCGGCTTCGGCTCGGTCTCGCCATAGCCGCGCAGGTCCGGCGCCCAGGCGCGGTAGCCCAGCTTGGCCAGCATCGGCAGCTGATGACGCCAGGAAAACCGGCTCTCCGGGAACCCGTGCAGGCAGAGCGCCAGATGGTCGCCCTTCCCCGCCTCGTCCACAGCAAAGCGGAAGCCGTTGGCCTCGATGGTCCGGGTAGCGATCGGCATGGCGGTCCTCAGGTGGAGATGTAGTAGGTGCTCGCCTCGTCGTGGCCAGGCAGGTCGATCAGCCCGACGAACTTCATGCCGATCCGCTCCAGCACAGCCCTGGACCCCATGTTCTCCGGCTTGGTGATCGCCACCACCGTCGAAAGCGCCAGATGGTCTCGGGCATAGGTCAGGGTCGCTGCGGCGCCCTCGCTGGCCAGGCCACGCCCCCAGAACCGCTCCAGGAAGGCGTAGCCCACGTCCGGGTGCTCCAGGCCGTCGCGCTTGACAAGGCCGCAGATGCCCGCCGTCTCGCCTGTGGCCGTCAGGTCGGCGCGCCACAGGCCGTAGCCGTGCTCGGCATAGCCCTGGCGCTGGCGGGCGATGTATTCCCCCGCGCCTTCAAGGTCGCGGACGCCGCGGTCGCCGATGTTGTCGATAAAGGCGGGGCTCATCAGCAACTCGAGGATGAACGGGGCGTCGGCCGGGCCAAGCTCGCTGAGCGTCATCCGCTCGGTCGAAAGAATCACGTGAAGCTACTCCACCCATTCGTCCTGAAAGGGGCCCGCCTTCAGGGAGCCTTCTCCAGCCGCGCCACCAGGCTGGAGGTGTCCCACCTCTTGCCGCCCAGCGTCTGCACCTCGGCGTAGAAGGTATCGACCATGGCGGTCATGTCGAGGCTCGCGCCGTTCGCCGCCGCCTCATCCAGCACCAGGCCCAAGTCTTTCCGCATCCAGTCGACCGCGAAGCCGAAGTCGAATTTGCCCTCGCTCATGGTCTTCCAGCGATTGTCCATCTGCCAGGACTGCGCCGCACCCTTCGAAATGGCGTCATAAACCAGCTGCGGATCGAGCCCGGCTCTCTTCGCGAAATGCAGACCTTCGGCGAGCCCCTGGACGACGCCGGTGATGCAGATCTGGTTGACCATCTTGGCCAGCTGGCCAGAGCCCGAGGGGCCCATCAGCTTGGTGGCCTTGGCATAGGCGTCGATCACCGGATCGGCCCTGGCGAAGCCTTCGGGCGTTCCGCCGCACATGATGGTCAGCTGGCCGTTCTCAGCTCCCGCCTGACCCCCGGAGACCGGCGCGTCGACGAAGGCCCGGCCGCCCTGGACCGCCAGCGCCGCCATCTCGCGCGCCACCACGGCCGAGGTCGTGGTGTGGTCGACCACCACCGCGCCGGCCGCCAAGGCCGGCAGGGCCTCGGCCACGACCTGGCGCACATCGTCGTCGTTGCCGACGCAGAGGATGAAGATCTCAGCTCCGGCCGCGGCCTCTGCGGCGGTCTTTCCGGCCCGCCCGCCGTGCGCGGCGACCCAGGCCTCAGCCTTCGCCGCCGAGCGGTTGTAGACCGCCATCTCATGGCCGGCCTTGGCCAGGTGGCCGGCCATCGGAAAGCCCATCACGCCGAGGCCGGCAAACGCCACTTTCATCCGAAACTCCCTTAACCCTAGAGGCAACGCCATTTTAACGCGGCGCTGCGCATCGTCCCCGCGATAACAGGCCTAGAAAGGGCTAGCTATGTCGGTGGGCGACCAGCCGATCATCATTAAGCGTATCAAGAAGGTCTCCGGCGGTGGTCACCACGGCGGGGCCTGGAAGGTCGCGTACGCCGACTTCGTGACCGCCATGATGGCCTTCTTCCTGCTCATGTGGCTGATCAACACCACCAGCCCGGAGCAAAAGCGCGGCATCGCCGATTACTTCGCCCCTGCCTCCGTCTCAGAGACCACCTCCGGCTCCGGCGGCATCCTGTCGGGCACCGCGCTCGGCAACGAGGGTTCCAAGCAGAACGGCTCGATGTCGGTGATCCCCGACGCCAGCCCCGACACCAAGCACCCCAACGACGGCAAGTCGAAGGACGCCGCCAAGGCCGCCTCCACCGACAACCAGACCACCGAGCAGCTGCGCGAAGCCCTGCAGAAGCGCGAGGAAGCGGCCTTCGCCTCGGCCGCCCAGTCCCTGCGCCAGGCGCTGCAGGACATGCCGGAACTGGCCGAGCTGTCGAAGAACATCATCATCGATCAGACGCCCGAGGGCCTGCGCATCCAGCTGGTCGATCAGGAAGGCCGCTCGATGTTCAACCAGGGCACCGCCGTGCCCAACGACCGCGCCAAGCTCCTGCTGCGCGCCATCGCCAAGATCATCAACCAGTTGCCGAACCGGATCAGCATCTACGGCCACACCAGCGCCAACCCTGGCCAGGGCGGCAAAGCCGAGGGCGACTGGGCCCTGTCGGCCAACCGCGCCGACGCATCGCGCAAGATTCTGCAGGGCTCCGGCGTCGACGCCGACCGCACCTTTCAGGTGTCCGGCAAGGCGACCTCCGAGCCGCTCTATCCGGACGATCCAACCCTGCCCGGCAACCGCCGCATCGCCATCGTGCTGCTGCGCGAGGCGCCCGTGCTGCCGCCGGACCGGTAGCAAACCAGGAGGCTTGCGCAGCGGCCCCGCATGACGCCTAATCCCCCTACAAGGCGTACAGGTATGAAGGCGACCGCAAGTCCGTGACGCAGCATTTTCCGACCCGACAGCTCAGGTTCTTCCTGACCGCCCCGTCGCCGTGTCCGTACCTGCCTGAGCGTTATGAGCGGAAGGTCTTCGCCCACCTGCCGTTGTCCGACGGCGCCAGCGTCAACGACTCACTGACCCAGGTCGGCTTCCGCCGCTCCCAGAACATCGCCTACCGCCCGGCCTGCGAGGCCTGCACGGCCTGCGTCTCGGCGCGCCTTCCGGCCGCCGACTACGTCTTCTCCCGTTCCGAGCGCAAGGCGCTGGCCCGCAACGAGGACCTGGAACGCCACCTGGTCGAGGCCGAGGCGACCATGGAGCAGTTCGACCTGCTCCGCCGCTACCTGACCGCGCGCCACGCCGACGGCGGCATGGCCGAGATGACCTGGCCCGACTACGTGGCGATGGTCGAGGACACCGCGGTCCGCACCCACATCATTGAATATCGCACCCGGCCGCGGGAAGGAGGCCCCAATGGCGGCAAAGGGGGGGGCGATCTCGTCGCCTGCGCCCTGGTCGACCTGATGAGCGATGGCCTGTCGCTGGTCTACAGCTTCTACGACCCGACCCTGCCGCGCCGCAGCCTGGGCTCCTTCGTGATCCTCGACCACGTGATCCAGGCCTGCCTGACCAGCCTGCCCTACGTTTACCTCGGCTATTGGGTCCGCGGCTCCGAGAAAATGGACTACAAGGCCCGCTTCTCGCCGATCGAGTTGCTGCGGCCCGAGGGCTGGACCCTGGTGGTCGGCGGGGCGGCCAACGCCCGCGACTAGGCAGCCAGCCTGTGGAAGGCGGGGACGAACAGCCATGAAAGTGGCGCCCTCGCATCCCATGTTGCTAAGGCTCCTCCCCCGACCGCTTCCCTCGGAGACGCATGGCCAAGCAACTGCGGCTAGGGCTCAGACGGCCCACCGCCCATACCCGCGACGGCTATATCCTGGGCGCCTCGAACGCCCAGGCCGCCGCCGCTGTGGACGCCTGGCCCAATTGGCCCGGCGGCTGTCTGGTGCTGGTCGGGCCCGAGGGTGTTGGCAAGACCCACCTAGCCCGCGCCTGGGCCGCTGGTCACCGCGCCGCCATCCTCGACCGTGCGGCCCCGGACGTGGCCGTCGCCGAGGGGCGGCCGGTGCTGGTCGAGGACGTGGATCAGGGCATTGAGGCCGAAGCCCTGTTCCACCTGATCAACCTCGCCCCGCGCAAGGGCGCCGGCCTGCTGCTCACCGCCCGCACCCGCCCGGCGGCGTGGCCCGCCGAATTGCCGGACCTGCGCTCGCGGCTGAACGCGCTCACCGTAGCGGAGATCGAGGCGCCCGATGACGAGGTGCTGGGCGGAGTCTTGAGAAAATTCTTCCGTGAGCGGAACATTCGCCCGCACGATGATGTCTATCCGTACCTCCTTAGGCGGATGGAAAGGTCCATTCCGGGCGCCAGAGAGATCGTGCGCCGGTTGGATGAGACCGAAGACACCGAAATCCGCCCGGTATCCCGGGTTCTTGCGCGACAGATCCTTGAAGCCGATATCGAAAATCTTGACCTTTTTGAGTGAAGACTTGAACGGCGGTGGCGAAGGGCTCAAAAATAATGAGCCGCTACCCCTTTTGGAGCCGTCCGGATGACCCTCGCCGCGCCTATCGTCGCGCCTGCCATGACTGAGACCGCTGCGAGCGAGCCTGTCCCCGCG
>JBBQTP010000188.1:0-6779 GCA_038213205.1 Caulobacterales bacterium | reverse complement strand
GGGCATAGATCGTCGCCCAGTAGAGATGGTCCTCGACCACCCGCTCGACCATCCAGGCGGTGGCGCGTTGCTCCGGCGAGAGGCCCGCGTCCAGGTCGACCCCGTACTTCCGCTCGAAGTGCTCGCGGATGAAGGTGGAGTCGCCGATCAGCACGCTGGCGTCCTGGATGTAGGGAATCTTCCCCTTCGGCGCTTCGGGCGGCCGGGACTTCTCGGTGCGGTAGTCGAGGCCGGACATCTTCAGATGCACCTCGCTCTTCATCACGAAGGGGCTGGGGTCGGGCAAGCCCCACAGGGCGCCGAGGGTATAGAGGACGATCATGGCAGGGCTCCGCTCTGGCTAGGCGGTCACCTTCGCAGGCCGCTGCTGTCAGCGTCGTGTCAGCAACTCGAACCAGGCCTGGACAGAACAAAAAGAGAACAATAGAACCGGGTGATGCCCACCCTCGATCTGAAACGCAAGCTGGCGATCCTCTCCGACGCCGCGAAGTACGACGCCTCCTGCGCCTCTTCCGGCGGGGTCAAACGCGATAGCCGGGGCGGTAAGGGCGTTGGCTCCACGGACGGCGGCATGGGCATCTGCCATGCCTATGCGCCGGATGGTCGCTGCATCAGCCTGTTGAAGATCCTGCTGACCAATTTCTGCGTCTACGACTGCGCCTATTGCGTGAACCGGGTGTCATCCAACGTCACCCGGGCGCGGTTCAGCGTGCAGGAGGTCTGCGACCTGACGCTGGGCTTCTACAAGCGCAACTACATCGAGGGCCTGTTCCTGTCCTCCGGCATCATCCGTTCCGCCGACTACACCATGGAGGAGATGGTCCGCGTCGCGCGGGCGCTGCGCGAGGTCCACGATTTCCGCGGTTACATTCACCTGAAGGTGATCCCGGAGGCTTCGCCGGCCCTGGTCAATCAGGCTGCGCTCTACGCCGACCGGGTGTCGATCAACATCGAGCTGCCTCGCGATGAGAGCCTGACCCGGCTGGCCCCGGAGAAGGACATCGGCGGCATCAAGAAGGCCATGGGCGCGGTGCGTTTGGGTGTCGAAGCGGGGCAGGAGAAGGGCCGCAAGGCGCGGCCGGCCAAGTACGCGCCGGCCGGCCAGTCCACCCAGATGATCGTCGGCGCGGACGCCGCCAGCGACGGCGAGATCCTCAAGCGCAGCGAGAGCCTCTACGGCGCCTATCATTTGAAGCGGGTCTACTATTCGGCCTTCTCGCCGATCCCGGATTCAGCCGCGCGCCTGCCGTTGGCGAGGCCGCCGCTGGTGCGCGAACACCGGCTCTACCAGGCCGACTGGCTGATGCGTTTCTACGGCTTCGAGCGCAGCGAAATCGTCGGCGAGGCCGATGACCTGGACCTGGAGATCGACCCCAAGCTGGCCTGGGCGCTGCGCAACCGCGGCGACTTCCCCATCGACCTCAACACCGCTGAGCGGGAGCTCATGCTGCGGGTGCCCGGCCTGGGCGTGCGCTCGGTCGACCGGATGCTGGGCGTGCGGCGGATCAAGGCCTTGCGGCTCGACGACGTGCGCCGCATCGCACGGCGGATCGACAAGCTGAAGCCGTTTATCGTCACCGCCGACTGGACGCCCGGCCCGCTCACCGACAGCGCCGACCTGCGCGAACGGCTGACGCCGGCGGCCAGCCAGATGAGCCTCTTCTGATGCAGGTGGTCCGCCTGGCCTCGGAGACCGATTTCGCCGGCTGGCGCGAGGCCGCCCGCAGCCTGCGCGCGCGCCGCGTCCCGCCCGACGAAACGCTCTGGACCGTCGAGGGCGATGACGGCCTGTTTGCTGAGACGCCGCGTGAACCCGAGACGGCTCCGTCGTTCAAGGCGCCGCGCGAATTCGTCGAGCTGGCGTCGGCCGCCATCCTGCATCGCCGCGACGACCGCTTCGCGCTGCTCTACCGCATCCTCTGGCGCCTGGAGCGCGAGCCCTATGTTCTGCGTGTCGCCGACGCAGATGGCGACACGGCCCGCGACTACGCCCGCGGGGTCTCCAAGGCGGTCCACAAGATGAAAGCCTTCGTCCGCTTCCGGGAGGTGGCCGCCGAGGATGATGCGGACGCCTATGTCGCCTGGTTCGAGCCCGCGCACCGAGTGACCGAGATCGTTGCGCCCTTCTTCGTGGGCCGCTTCGCCAACATGCGGTTTTCCCTGCTGACGCCGGACGCCTGCGCCCATTGGGACCTGAAAGACCTGGTCTTCACCCCCGGCGCCGACCCGGCCGACGCACCGAAGGAAGACGCGCTGGAGGACTACTGGCGCACCTACTACGCCTCGATCTTCAACCCGGCCCGGCTGAAGGTCGGCGCCATGCAGAAGGAGATGCCCAAGCGCTACTGGCGGAACTTGCCCGAAGCCCGGCTCATTCCCGAACTGATCGCCCGCGCCGAGAGCCGGACAACCGCCATGGTCGCTCAAGCCCCCTCGACCCCCTCACGCCGTGTCATGCGCGCGGCCCTGCGCAACAGTCGCGACGCGCCCTACGAGGGCCACGCGGTCACCAGTCTGGAAGAGGTGATGGCCGGGGTCGACGTCTGCCGACGCTGCGATCTCTGGCGCGACGCCACCCAGGGCGTGACGGGGGAAGGCGCGGCCCATGCCCGGCTTATGTTCGTCGGCGAACAGCCCGGCGATCAGGAAGACCTTTCCGGGCGCCCCTTCGTCGGCCCCGCCGGTCAGATGTTCGACAAAGCCCTGGCCGAGGCCGGGGTGCCCCTTGAACAGACCTACGTCACCAATGCGGTAAAGCACTTCAAGCACGAACTGCGCGGCAAGCGGCGCATCCACAAGACGCCCTCGACCCGCGAGGTAACCGCCTGCCGCTGGTGGCTGGACAATGAACGCAGGATCGTGCGGCCCAGGGTGATCGTGGCCCTGGGTGCGACTGCCGGCCTGGCGATGACCGGCAAGCCCATCACGGTGGCAAAGTCGCGCCAGCAGGCCCTGCACCTCGACAGCCAGCAGCAGGGTGTCATCACCTACCACCCCTCGTTCCTGCTGCGCGCGCCGGACGCCGAGACCAAGGCGCGCGCCTACGCCGAGTTCGTCGCTGACCTGAGGTTCGCCTGGACACTGGCCGGCTGATTGTCCGCCCCTCACGGCTCAACTAGGATCGGGGCGCGCCGCGGATCGGCGGGTGTGGAGTTGGCGATGGCCTCGCTTCGGGATCTCCTGCGCGGCGGCCGCGCGCCGGCCGCAGCCTCTGCGGCGGAGAGCGACGCGCCGCCGGCTTGGGTGCGGCGTCTGCTCGCCACGCCCCCGGCGCCGCTGCTGCGGCGGGAAGACGGCGCGGTGCTGGTCTGGACGGTCGAGGACCAGGGCTCCACAGCCGCGATCACCGATCAGTTCAAGGCCAATGCCGACGAATATCACCGCCGCTACGCCCACAGCGACCACTTCGAGCGCCTGTTTCAGCAGGGCATCGAGGCGACCGGGATCACCATCGCCGACGCCCCGCTGATCCTCGATGTTGGCAGCGGCTCGGGCGTGAACTCCGTCGTGCCTTGCCGCCGTCTCTTCGCTGGGGCGCGGGTGGTGGCGACCGACCTTTCGGCCGAGCTGTTGGCCATGCTCGGCGCCTATGCCCTGGATGACGGCGCCGCCGACGCCATCGTCTGCGTGAAGATGGACGCCATGAGCGACCGGATCTCGCCCGGCCAGTTCGACCTCGTCACCGGCGCGTCGATCCTGCACCACCTCGAAGATCCCCAGCGCGGCCTGAGCGCCGCGGCGCGTGCGCTGAAGCCCGGCGGCCACGCGATCTTCTTCGAGCCGTTCAGCGGCTGGGGGATCATGCGGCTGGCCTTTCAATGGATCTTGGCCGAGGCCGCGCTGCGGGGTGACGTCCTCAACCCGGCCATCGACGGCCTGCTGCGCGCCACCGTCGCCGACGTCGCCGCCCGCAGCGATCCGGACACCACGGCGGCGGCTTTCCGACACATGGACGACAAGTGGCTGTTCTCCCGCGCCGGCATCGAGGCCATGGCGCGAGAAGCCGGCTTCTCGGACGTGCGTTTCAAGCCGCACGGGGCGCACCCGACGCTGTACCGCGACATGGGCGCCGTGCAGCTCCGGCTCGGAACGGGGCAGGCCGATCTCGCCTTCCCGCCGTGGGCGACGGCGATCCTCGACGAGGTTGACGGGGCCTTCACCCGCGACGCGAAACGCGAACTGATGATGGAAGGCACCATCGTCCTTACCAAGGCGCGTTAGGCCGACAGACGGCTCGGCGACGTCTTAGGCCGCCAGGAACCCGGCCTCGGCGAAGTCCAGCATACGCTTCAGCAGCCCGGCCACGTCGCCCTCGCGGGTCAGGCCGCCGGACAGGTGGTGCAGCCGATCGAACTCCATGAAGCGGTTGTTGTGCGCCATGCCGAGCACGAAGTGCAGCCGCCAGTAGACGGTCTCCGGCGTCAGTTCAGGGCAGGCCGTCTTCAGAGCCTCGGCGAACCGCGCCAGGTGGCTGACGTCGTTCTGCAGCGCCTGGCGGATCTCTTCGGTGCCCTCGGAGCGGGCCCGGATGATGAACTGCACGCTGACGCGGCGGTCGTGGGCCGGATCGGCCCAGCGCAGGGGCGGGGTGAACAGGGCTTCCAGGATCTCGCGGACGGGCGGATTACCCCCACGGCGATCGTTCGCCTCGTGCAGCATCCGCGCGCGTTCGCGGTTCAGCTCGCCGGTCCGCCGCCGGAAGATCTCGAAAAGCAGGGCGTCCTTGGAGCCGAAGTGATAGTTTACGCTCGCCAGGTTGACCCCGGCCTCGGCGGTGATGTCGCGCACCGAGACGTTCTGGAAACCGTGCAGGGCGAACAGCCGCTCGGCCGCGGCGAACACCTGGGCCTTGGTGGCGGCTGGATCTTCGCCCCCTTCCAGACTGGCATCTAGGGCTTCTGGCGCCTCGGGCGTGAGATGGTCGCTCATGCGGGCGCCGCCTAGCGGGCGAGCTCCTTCATCGCCTTTTCCAGACCCGCCAGCGTCAGCGGGTACATCCGATCGCCGACCAGCTGCTTCATGACGTTGACGCTGGGGGTGTAGTCCCAGTGCCGCTCCGCCGTCGGGTTCAGCCAGATCATGCTCTCGTAGATGTTGGCCACGCGGTCCATCCAGACCGCGCCGGCCTCCTCGTTCCAGTGCTCCACCGAGCCGCCCGGATAGGTGATTTCATAGGGGCTCATAGTGGCGTCGCCGACGAAGATCACTTTGTAATCGTGGGGGAATTTGTGGAGGATGTCGTAGGTGTTCAACTTCTCGGCGTGACGCCGCCGGTTGTCCTTCCACACGCTCTCATAGAGGCAGTTGTGGAAGTAGTAGAACTCCATGTTCTTGAACTCGGAGCGCGCTGCGCTGAACAGCTCCTCGCAGACCTTGATGTGCGAATCCATCGAGCCGCCGATGTCGAAGAAGATCAGCACGCTGATCTTGTTGCGGCGCTCGGGACGCATGTGGATGTCCAGGTAACCCTTCTCGGCCGTGCCCCGGATCGTGCCGTTCATGTCCAGCTCGTCCTCTGAGCCGTCGCGGACCCATTTGCGCAGCCGGCGCAGCGCCACCTTGATGTTCCGCGTGCCGAGCTCGACCTGGTCATCGAGGTTCTTGTACTCGCGCTTGTCCCAGACCTTGATCGCCTTGCCGTGGCGGCCCTTGTCCTGGCCGATCCGCACACCCTCGGGGTGATAGCCGTTGGCGCCGAACGGCGAGTTTGCGCCGCCCTGGCCGCGGCCCTTGCCTTCCTTCTCGTCGCTCTCGGCCTGTTCCTTGGCCCGCGCGGCCAGAGCCTCCAGCAGCTTCTCGAAGCCGCCCATGGCCTCGATCTGCGCCTTCTCCTCGTCGGTGAGGAACTGGTCGGAGAGCTTCTTCAGCCACTCGGCCGGGATGTCGACGGCGACGTCGTCGCCCATCCGCTCCAGGCCCTTGAAGACCTGGGCGAACACCTGGTCGAACTTGTCGATGTTCTTCTCGTCCTTCACCAGGGCGGCGCGGGACAGGTAGTAGAAGTCGTCAACCGAGCGATCGATGACCTGCTTGTCGAGGCCCTCCATCAGCATCAGGTATTCCTTCAGCGTCACCGGCACCTTGGCCTGGCGAAGCTCGGTGAAGAAACGCATGAACATGCAGGGGCTCTTTTTCGGGTCGAGACGAACGGTCGTTTGAACCCGGAGGATGCGGTCTAGGCTGCGCCTTGTCCAGAGCGGCGGATCGGCGCTGGCCCTAAGGGTCTCGTCGTCGAATGACGCGACGGCCGATCTTATAAATCCAATAGCCGATGATAGTGAGACCACTGAGGCAGATCAGGGCGAGCACCGAATCCAAGATAATCGTCGGCAGCACCGCGACGGATTGGTTCGGTGGCAGTGGCGGAAGTTCAATTCGAACGCTGACCGTTGACGCAGCAAACGCCATCAAACCGACCATGGCGGCGAAGGCGATGAGCGCGACCCAATTCGGACGTTTCCCCACCCCTCAAGCGTAGGCGCCAACTCAGGTTTCGACAAGCCATCGGCGAATAGCCTGTCGTTCGCGCCTAGGCGCCTCGCCGCTCGCTATCCAACGATGCCATCTGCGGGGCCGGATAGCGATCGCCGGCCGCCGCGTCCTTGGGAACGGCGGCTTCCAGCGCGGCGACGGCCTCGGCGCCGAGGGGCTTGTCGAGCGCACAGAGGGTCTCGGCCAGCCGTTCGCGGGTCCGGGCGCCGATGACCGGCACGATGTCATCACCCTTGGCCAGCGCCCAGCCGATGGCGGCCTGGGCCGGAGTCAGGCCGAGCGGCTCG
>JBBQTP010000187.1:0-6961 GCA_038213205.1 Caulobacterales bacterium | reverse complement strand
GTCATAGCCGCCCGCATAGAGCGTCAGCTTGCCGTCGGCGAGATGGAGGATGTGGTCCATGGAGTTTTCGAGCAGCTCACGGTCGTGGCTGATCACCATGGCGGTGTGCGGGTACTTTTGCAGCCGGGCTTCAAGCCACAGGGCGCCTTCCAGATCGAGGTAGTTGGTCGGCTCATCGAGAAGCAGCAGATCGGGCGCGGCGAACAGCGACGCGGCTAGCGCCACGCGCATCCGCCAGCCGCCGGAGAATTCCGCCATCGGCCGTGCCAGGTCGGCGTTGGAGAACCCCAGGCCGGCGAGAATTTCCGCCGCGCGGGATGGCGCGCGATCGGCGTCGATCTCACTCAGCCGGGCATAGATGTCGCCCAGGTCCTCCGGTTCGGCCGTCTCCAGGCCGGCCAGCAGGCTGTCCCGCTCGACATCGGCGGCAAGCACGGTGTCGAGCAGCGGGATCGGCGTGGCCGGGTGCTCCTGGTCCACCGAGCCGATGCGGGCGGCCTTCGGCAGGCCGATCTCACCCGAGCCCAGCGCCAACTGGTTCAGGATCAGTTTGAAGAGCGTCGACTTGCCCACGCCATTGCGGCCCACCAGGCCGACCTTGGCGTCTTTGGGCAGGCTGACGGTCGCCTGGTCGAAAAACCGGCGGCCCCAGGCGTCGAAGGTGAGGTCTTTGATCTGAAGCATCGGGAATACGCAAAACGGGCGCGGACCGGCGTCGCCAGGTCAGCGGGAAAAAGGGATGAGGTCAGGATGTGAGGAGCCGCGCCGCCTGACCGGGCGGGTGCATATCAGATCGTCCCATTCTCGTCATGTGGCCGTGTCATCTGGCTTGTGATGCGCCATTCCCCGAACCGATCTTGGGCGAGTGTTGCAGCGCAGCGCCTTGGCGAGCGGGGCCGGTGCGGGTATAGAGCCCGCCACCTCGCCGGCCACGGCCGCTTTTTCCGATCCTTTTGCAGAGACCACGGGCACCCATGAGCGAACGCACCTTCTCGATTATCAAGCCGGACGCCACGCGGCGGAACCTGACCGGCAAGATCAACGCGGTGATCGAGGACGCCGGCCTGCGCATCGTCGCCCAGCGGCGCATCCGCATGTCCGAGGCCCAGGCCAAGAAGTTCTACGAAGTCCATTCGGCCCGCCCGTTCTACGGCGAACTGGTCGAGTTCATGATGTCCGAGCCGGTCGTCGTGCAGGTCCTGGAAGGCCCGAACGCGGTCGCCAAGTACCGCGAAGTGATGGGCGCCACCAACCCGGCCGACGCCGCGCCGGGCACGATCCGCAAGCTCTACGCCGAAAGCGTCGGCGAGAACTCGGTGCACGGTTCCGACAGCCAGGAAAACGCTGCGCTTGAGATCGCCCAGTTTTTTGTCGAAAGCGACATTGTCGGCTGAGGCTGGCGACCCATATTCGCCAGGCGGGGTTTCCCTGCCAGTTGTCCACTCCATTCGAAAGACATGATGAGAGAGTCCAAGATCGGGGGCTTCAGCGAACGTCTGAGCTCCCAGGCCGAAGCCCGCAAAGCCCTGCTCGAGCAGTTCAAACCGAAGCCCACTGTCAAGCCTGAGGTCTTCGAGACCCGCGCCCAGCGCAAAACCCGTGAGCTGGAAGAGGTCCGCGCCAAGCGCGTTGCCGACAAGGAGGCCGCTGTTGCGAAGGCCGTGGCCGATGCGGAAACCGCGCGCCTGGCCCTAGCCAATAACGAAGAAGCGCAGCTCGACCTGAAGCGCCAGGAACGCAAGGACCGAAAGGCCCAGGCCAAGTCCGAGGCCCGCGCCAAGCGCGAAGCCAAGTCGGCTCAGCGCCGAAGCTGAGCCGCGGCCTAGTCCCCCGCCCCGGGGGGCCGGCCCGTCAGCTTGGTGGCCACGTCACCGTAGTAGCCCTGGATCAGAAGTTCGACCGTCTGGCCGCGCTCTTCGGACTGGAAGGCCAGGATCTTGGCGATCTGGATCGCCGCCGATCGGGTCAGATCACGTTCGACAGGCTCGCCATCGCGAAAGACGGTCCACTCACCGTCCTTCTGTGCCACCGCGTATCGCACCATTCGGTCCAGCTTCCTCGGGTCCCCCAAGCTTGAGCGTGGGGCGGTGCGAAAGGTTCCCGCTAGAGCTCGACTGGCTTGCCGTGCGGCGTGCGCCGGTAGGCCTCGGCCCAGGCTTCCTTGCGCTCCGCCAGCGCTGCGGCTGCGGCCAGCTGCTTGCCGGTGACCAGGTCCTCCAGTGCATCCAGCCAGTGCTCGTAGTAGCGCGAACCATCGTCCCGCGGCCCCGCGGCCTTCAGGCGTCGCGACAGGGTGTCCGCCCACTCCGTCCAGGCGAACGCGCCCTGGGCGTGCAATTGCAGCGCCAAGGCGAAGGCTTGGGCCTGCCACGGTTCGGCGAACACCGGCCCGGTCTCGTCGCGCGGCAGGCGGGGCAGGGTGAGCGGATCAGGCGCGTTCAAGATAGGGCTCCCAGAGGTCAAGGCAGACCCTGTCGCGGGGGTTGGCGGCCTCGCCCCACAGCTCCCTCGCCGTAAAGCGCACCGTGTAGAGCGGATGCGGGTCCTCGCCTTTGCCGTGGGCGTGGCTGTCCGGGAACACATGGGCGCCGTGCACGGCGACGATCTCGCCCACGTGACCGCGGGCGTAGCGGGGCAGGCGGGTGTGGCCGGGTGGATTGAGGTTGCGCGCGCGCACTGTGTCACCCGGCGCAAACGCCGGCCGGGCGGCCTCGCGCTGGAAGGAGCCGCGTCGGCTGAACCGCGCCCCGACGTCGGCGGCCGGCAGCACCGGTCTGGCCATCGCCGCCGTCGGGTCGGCCTTCCCCGCAGCGTATTCCTGCGGCGTGACGAAGCCGAGCGAGACCAGCAGCTCGCTCAGCCCGCGGAACCACTTTTGGTAATAGGACATGGCCAGATATTCCGGCCCTGGGATCAACTCGCGCTGATGGCGCCCAACGTCGATGTTGGCCCGCGTCGGCGAGGACATCGAGAGCGCGTGGACGCGGCTCTCCCAGACATGATGGAACACCGGCTCATCCGGTTCGAGTTCGATCGGGCCCATATTGGTCATGCCGCCCATGTCGTGGACGCCGTTCACAGGGCGCCCCTCACAGCGTCGATGTCCCGATCATGCCGTCGCGGGTGACCAGGGCCGCGAGCGCCTCCTCCGACAGCCCGTCGGTCTCGGCCGGCCGCTGCGGCAGCACCAGGTAGCGGATCTCGGCGGTGGAATCCCACACCCGCACCTCAACGTCGTCGGGTAGCCTTGTCCCGAATTCGGCGATCACGCCGCGCGGATCGATCACGGCGCGGGACCTGTAGGGCGAGGACTTGTACCAGACCGGCGGCAGGCCCAGGACCGGCCACGGGTAGCAGGAACACAGGGTGCAGACGACGAGATTGTGGGTGGTCGGCGTGTTCTCCACCACCACCATGTGATCCCCCTGGCCTCCCGCATAGCCCAGCTCGGCGATGGCGCTGGTGGCGTCTTCCATCAGCCGGGCCTTGAACGCCGGATCGGTCCAGGCGCGAGCCACCACGCGGGCGCCGTTGCGCGGTCCGACCTTGGTCTCGAAATGATCGACGATGGCGTCGAGGGCGGCGGCGTCGACCAACCCCTTTTCGATCAACAGTGATTCGAGCGCCTTGACCCGAAGCGCCATGTCCGAGGGCGGTTCCTGCTCGTGATCGTGATCGTGATCGTGGTCATGGTCATGGTGGTGCCCGTGCCCGTGCCCGTGGTCGTGGTCTTGATCGTCGTGGTCGTGCGCCATGCGGGCAAAGTGGGCAAGTTATGCGGCCATGTGAAGGGTCGGCAGGTGACCGCAGGGCGATCTCCTGCAATGCTGGCGACGTGCTGGAGGGCTCTTCGCCATGACCACGCCCCACCTGATCTACTTTTCCGACCCGATGTGCTCCTGGTGCTACGGGTTTTCGCCGGTCATGGACGAGATCCGGCGCAACTTCGGCCACGCCCTGCCGATACGCGTCGTGATGGGCGGCCTGCGCCCGGGCGTCACGACCCCGATGACCGAGGAAGCCAAGCTCGAAGTCGGGGACCACTGGACCCACGTCCACGAGGCGACCGGCCTGCCATTCAACGGCGCGGGCATGTCCGCGCCGGGCTTCGTCTACGACACCGATCCCGCCGCGCGCGCCGTGGTCGTCTCGCGCCGCGACGGGGAGGAGATGGCCGCCGCCTTCCTGGCGCGCACCCAGCGAGCCTTCTACGGCGAAGGCCGCGATGTCACCCGCCCCGACGTCCTAGGCGATATCGCCGAGGAGTTGGGCCTGGACCGCGAGCCGTTCCTGGACGCCTGGGCTGCGGAAGAGGCCAAGCAGGAAACCTGGCGCGACTACGCCATTTCCCAGCGCGCCGGCGTGACCGGCTTCCCGACCCTTGTCGCGGGCCCCAACGAAGAGGGCGTCTATGGTGTCGTCACCCGCGGCTACGCCCCGCCGGAGCAGGTTTTGGGCGTGCTGAAAGAGTGGCTGGAGCGGATCGCCGCCTGAACTGGCGCGCAGTTGACGCAACCGTAAGCATGCCGCTGTAGCCTCCCCGGCGTTTTCGTCAGACGCTCGGGGCCGGCGCCATCCCTACGAAAAAGAAAGAAGGCTACTTCGACCGCAAGCGTCGCGAGGCCAGGGTCGCTCTGCGCACCTGGCCGGTCGTGACCACGGCGGCTGTGGCGATGTTCATGGTCGGCGCGCTCATCGCCGACCCGAGCACTCTGCTGAAACAGGGTTTTGACGCCCACGCTCTGTCGCGGCCTATCTGGTCGGCGGTCTGGTCCTCGGCGATCGCCGGTTTGGTGCTCGGCGGGATCACCTGGCTGGTCGTCTATTTCGCCCTCGTGCGTCAGCGTAACCGCCGCGCCGGAATGAAGCACTTCTTCCTCCTGATCGGCCTCGCCGCGTTCGCCCACCTGGCGGTCGAATTGGCGCCGGTCTACGGCGCTCTGACCCGCGACCCGCAACAGGAAGACCTGGCCCGACAGGGCATCGTCGACAGCTACCGCAAGGTTCAGGCCGGCGCCGCCGCCATCGACAACCGGCCGCTGGCGCACGGGGACGCCGGGGTGATCGAGGGCTTTGTCCGCGCGAACCTCAGCAAGAGCCTCGAACTGCATCAGGCCTATCTGGGCGAAATCCGGGCCGCCGGCCTGGAGTCGATCTTTTCGGAAGCCAGCCTCGCGCCCGACACCAACCTCACTCGGATTGACGGGAAGCTGCGCGACATCACCGACATCGTTGAGAAATACCGCCGGCTGAGCCTGCTCCGCGCCGACCAGATCCATGCGGACGCCGCGCGCCTTCCGATATCGGACGCCGGCCGCAAGTCCGTCCTGGCCGGGATCGCCGAAGCCAGACAGCGCCAGGACGCGGACCTCAAGAAGGCGTGGGACAGCGAAGCCGCCATAATCGACGAGTACCGGGGCGCGGCCAGTATTCTGCACGGCGCGCGCGGCCATTGGACGTTCGAGAGCGGCAAGCTGGCGTTCGAGCGCCCGGCCGACCTCAGCGCCTTCCGCGCCCACATTCAGAACGTCCGGCGGATCGTCGACGAGGAAAAAGCGCTGCAAGCGCGTATCGCCGCCGAAAACCCCGCGGGCGGCTAAACCGCGGGCCTAGTCGAGCCGCGGGACGGTCTCTTCCCGATCCTTTAGATCGACGCCGGTGAAGCCCAGGCGCAGCGCCTCCCTGACCAGCCAGGCGATCTTGTCCGCCGCCTGGGCGACCGACAGGCCGCCGGGCTCGCGGATGTTGGAGACGCAGTTGCGCTCGCTGTCCCGCCGGCCCGGCCGGGGTCCCCAGGTCAGATAGGCGCCCAGGCTGTCGGCGGCGCTGAGGCCCGGGCGCTCGCCGAGCAGCACCACGACCAGTCGTGCGCCCAGCGCCTCTCCGATCGGGTCGCCGATGGCTACGCGCGCCTGCCGCGCGATCACGGGCGGCCCGAGGCTTAAGTCTGCCAGCCGAGCGCATAGGGCCTCCACCACGGGAGCAGCATGGGCGTGGACGGCGGTGGCTGACAGGCCGTCGGCGATGACGATGGCAAGATCATGTTCGCCGCGAGGGAGGGTCGGGCCGCCCGCGGCCAGCCGCCGCCCGAGGCTGGGGTCGGCCAGATAGGCGATGCGGTCGGCGGCCGCGGAGCCGACCACGATCGCCGGCCGGTCAAGGGCGTCGATCAGTCGCGCCGGGTCGAGTTCGGCGTGGACCGCGTCTCGGGCCCGGGCATGGGCCAACTGGAAAGCCAGCATGGGCGCGGTCGGCAGGCCCTGGCCCACCCGGCCCAGCCCGACCCGGGCGGGCGTGGCCCGACGCATCACCCCGAACGGGTTGCCGCTTCGTACGGGCGGCTCAGCCATGATCCAGCCGTTCCAGCAACAGCCGCTGCCCGGCCTGGGCCTGGTCGTAGGGCAGTATCCGGCCGCCGCCGTCGCTCAGCCCGATTTTGGCCAGCCAGGCCTCGAACTCCGGCGCGGGCCGCAGGCCCAGGACCTCGCGGACGTAGAGGGCGTCGTGAAAGCTGGTGCTCTGGTAGTTCAGCATGACGTCGTCGGCGCCCGGTACGCCCATCACGAAATTGACCCCGGCCACGCCCAGCAGGGTCAGCAGATCGTCCATGTCATCCTGATCGGCGGCGGCGTGGTTGGTGTAGCAAACGTCCACCCCCATCGGCAGGCCGAGCAGCTTGCCGCAGAAGTGGTCCTCGAGGCCCGCCCGTGTGATCTGCTTGCCGTCGTAGAGGTATTCAGGGCCGATGAAGCCGACGACGGTGTTCACCAGCAGCGGCCGGAACGGCCGCGCGACGGCATAGGCGCGGGCCTCCAGGGTTTGCTGGTCCACCCCGTGGTGGGCGTCGGCGGAAAGCGCGGAACCCTGGCCGGTTTCGAAGTACATGACATTCTCGCCCAACGTGCCGCGCCCCAGGCTCAGCGCCGCCGCCTGCCCCTCGCGCAAGAGCGCCAGATCGATG
>JBBQTP010000186.1:0-6994 GCA_038213205.1 Caulobacterales bacterium | reverse complement strand
AGGCCGCCGGCCGCGTCGCGGGAGGCCCGCACCTCGACCAGGCCGGCGATCTCCTCGAACTTCAGCGCGCCCGCATTGTCGCGGCCCTGGCCGGCCAGGACGAAGCCTGTGCCGACGTTGGGATGTCCGGCGAAAGGCATCTCGGCGGTGCGGTTGAAGATCCGCACGCGGGCGGTGTTGGCGGGGTCGGCGGCCGGCAGGACGAAGGTTGTCTCCGACAGGTTGAACTCGGCGGCCAGGGCCTGCATCTCAGCGTCCGACATGCCGCGCGCATCGGTGAACACGGCCAGCGGATTGCCGCCGAACCGCTGGTGGGTGAACACGTCGAGGGTGACGAAGGCGTAGGTCGGCATGGCCGTGAATCCTTGAGGGCGAGCAGGCTAAGGTCGGCGTATGCCTTAGCCAAGACTTAGGCACATAGCCAAGTCACTAATTATAAAATGAGCCCCCAGCTTGGCTATGGCCGCTCGGCGACACCTTGCCGCCATTTAGTTGGCGTCTGAAAGCCAAGCTGGGCCACCTGCGGTCGAGCTTCGGGGATTCTTCACGCATGCCGGTCACTGGTCCGCGCCTCCCTCGTGCCCACCGCCACAGGTTTGACAGTTTAGACTACATGTGTAGTTTTCCCACTTCCGCCGGCGACAATGCAAGGACCCGCCCGATTCGCGCCGCCCTCCTCGCCACTGCCGCGGGCCTTGCACTGACGGTCTGCGCGGGTGCGACTGTGGCGGCGCCGGGCGCCCTCGCCCAGCCCCAAGCCGAGGCCTCTGGCGTCACGAGCTATCCGCCATCGTTCTTCGCAGCCCAGAATCCGGGAACGGCGCTGGACATGATCGGCCGCATTCCCGGCTTCTCGCTGGACAGGGGCAATGATGTCGGGGGCTTCGAAGGCGCGGCCGGCAACGCCCTCATCGACGGCCAACGCCCGTCGTCGAAGGCCGACTCCATCGACCAGATCCTGCAGCGCATCCCGGCCGCCAAGGTCGAGCGCATCGACGTGATCCGCGGCGGTGCACCCGGCATCGACATGCAGGGCAAGACGGTGATCGCCAACGTGATCCTGAAGAAGGGCGGCGGGGCACGCGCACTGCTGGAGGTGAGGAACTACGTCCTGACAGACGGCCGCGATTTCGCGGCGTTCAAGGCCGAGGCCTCGGGGAACTTCGGGGATCGGTCCTGGGAGGTGGCGCTGCGCGGCGGGTCAAATCCAGACAACGGCATCTCCACCGGGGGCCGAGGCGTGACCCTGTTCGCCGACGGGCGGACGCCGGTCACGTCTGAGCTCAACGCGCTGGGCCTGGAGGTGAACGGCACGGCGACCGGGGCGTTCGAAACGCCGCTTGCCGGCGGCCGGCTCAGACTCAACGGCCGGGCGTTTCAAGACAAATACAACAACCCCGAGACCGACCGGATTCTCTCGCCGACGCCGGGTATCCAGCACTTCGGCTTCTCGCAGCACACAATCGACACCGAGCTCGGCGGCCGTTTCGCCCGCACGCTGGGCGCGGCGACGAACGTCGAACTCGTGGGCCTGCGCACCACCCGCGACCGCGACGCCGACTCCACCTCCAACGTGCAGGGCTCAGCCAGCGACTTCCTCAATCACCAGGAGAGCAGCGAGACGATCCTGCGTGGGGTGATCAAGCGACGTTTCGGCCAACAGGTCGCACTGGAGGCGGGCGCGGAGGGCGCCGACAACCATCTCGACAGCCGCACGACCTACGTGATCGACACCGTCGCCCAGGTGCTGCCGGCCGCCAACGTGCGGGTGGAGGAGAAGCGCAGCGAGGTGTTCGCCAAGGCGACCTGGCGGCCGGGCGCCGCTTGGACCATCGACGCGGCGCTGCGCTACGAGAGCTCCGACATTTCGTCTTCCGGTGACGTGGTGCTGGCCAAGAGCCTGGCCTTCGCCAAGCCCCGCCTTGCGGTGAGCTGGACGCCGATCCCGGCCACACAGCTGCGGCTGCGCTTCGAGCGCGAGGTGGGCCAGCTCGACTTCAACGACTTCGTCGCGTCTTCGAACCTGACCAACAGCCTGGGCGTCACCGCCGGCAACCCGAACCTCAACCCCGAGCAGGACTGGGTGATCGAGGGCGTCGTCGAGCAGCAGCTGTGGAAGGGTGCGAGCCTGATCTTCACCGCGCGCCACTTCGACATCACCGACGTGGTCGATCGCGGCCCGGTATTCGCCAGCGACGGCACGGTGTTCGACCGGCCGACCAATATCGGCGCCGGCAAGCGCGAGGCGCTGATCGTCGACTTCACCTTGCCGTTCGACGCCCTGGGCTGGAAGGGCGCGCTGCTGAAGGGCGAGCTGGCGCGGCGCTGGACAGAGGTGACCGATCCGACGACCGGGCAGAAGCGCGCGATCTCCTTTATCCATCCGACCGACTGGAACTTCAGCTTCAGCCGGGACCTGCCGCGCCAGAGACTGAACCTCGGCGTCGACGTCTTTGGCGGCTTCTCCCAGACCTCCTACCGCTTCAACCTGATCGAGACCTTCAAGCTTCGGACCTTCGTGCAGCCCTACGCCGAGTGGAAGCCGAAGCCGGGCCTCAGCCTGCGGATCGAGTTACCGCTGGTGACGGCGCCGCGGACCCGGCTGCGCGACAACTTCAAGATATTCCCCGGTCCGCGCAGCGCCGGCGGCGCGCCCGACATCGAGGACCGCGCCTTCCCGTTCCCGCGCGGGATCTACGTCCGGCTGCGCCAGGACTTCGGCTGATGTAACCGACTGCGGCTGCATGTTACATGCGCGCTTTGGGTTATCAGCGAAAACATTTCGCCCGTTCAGGAAGATTACGGGCAATTAATTGGCGCATCGCCCCAGACATAGACCACATGCGTAAATTGGCTTGGGGAGCGCTGCTATGCTGTTGTTGGTCCTGGCGCAGGCGCTCGCCGCGGCTCCAGCCCCCGTCGCCCCGCTACCCCTCGCCCCGCCGCCCGCCGCGCAGCAGGGCGTGGTGTCCTACGGCCCCGACTTCTTTGCCGCCAGCCGGCCGGCCAATGCCGACGAGATGGTCGCGCGATTGCCGGGTTTCGCGATCGACACCGGCTCTGGCGTGCGCGGCTATGACGGGGCGGCCGGCAACGTCCTGATCGACGGCCAGCGCCCGGCCACCAAGACCGACAACCTGGACGAGGTGCTGAGGCGCGTCCCGTTCGCGACGGTCGAACGCATCGATGTGATCCGCGGCGGCGCGCCCGGCATCGACATGCAGGGCAAGACGGTGATCGCCAACATCATCCGCAAGGCCGGCGGTGGCGCCCACGGCCTGCTGGCCTACGCCGACCAGACCGCCCAGAACGGCCAGCATTCCTGGGTCGTGCGGGCCGAGGGCTCGGGCCGGATCGGGGTGCGATCGTGGGAGGCCGGCCTCTTAGCCGGACATTTCATCGACGACGGTGCGGGCGATGGGCCGCTGACCCGCGTCGACGGCGCGGGCAAGCCGTTGCGGGAAGGCCGGATCCATTCCCACGGCTTCGCGGGCCAGATGATCCTGACGGGTGCAGTGGAGAGCCCGCTGGCGGGCGGTCAGCTGCGGCTCAACGCGCGGCTGTTCTCCAACCCCTACAATTTCAACGAGACCGACTTCCTGACCTCGCCGGACACCCACCAGCAGACCGAGCACGACGACGACAATACGACCCAGGGCGAATTCGGCGCGCGCTATGTGCGCCCACTCGGCCCGCGCGCCTCGACAGAGTTGGTGGCCCTGCGCCAGGACAAGCGCGAGATCATCGCCGCCGACTTTCGCGCGCCCGGCGACGCCGAACGCTTCAAGCTCAACAACCGCACGGCCGAGACCATCGTGCGCGACGTGGTCAAATACCAGCAGTCGCCGACGCTCTCCTGGGAAGCCGGCGGCGAGGGGGCCTACAATACGCTGACCAGCCAGACGCAGTTCGCGCTGAACGGTTCGGCCGTCGCCCTGCCTGCCGCCAATGTCACGGTGGAGGAAAAGCGTGGCGAGGGGTTCATCAAGAGCGTCTGGCGCCCGACCCAAACCTTGACTGCCGAAGGCGAGATCCGCGAGGAGGGCTCGAAGATCACCTCGTCTGGCGACGTGGTGCTGGAAAAGAGCCTCTATTTCACCAAACCCCGCCTGGCGGTGACCTGGGCCCCAAACGCCGACACCCAGGTGCGGGTCCGCTATGAGCGCGTCGTCGGCCAGCTCGACTTCGGCTCGTTCGTGGCCTCGCAGAACCTGGCCAACGGGTCGCTCACCGCCGGCAACCCGAACCTCGAGCCGGAGAAGGACTGGGTGAGCGAGGTCGCCATCGAACGCCACTTCCTGAAGTCCGGCGCCATCGTGCTGACCTTCCGGCATTCGCAGATCACCGACGCCATCGACCGTGCGCCGATCTTCCTGGCCGGCGGCGGCGCTTTCGACGCGCCGGCCAACATCGGCGCCGGGACCAAGGACGAGGAGATCCTCAACCTGACCCTGCCGCTGGACCGGCTGGGCGTGCCCGGCGGGCAGATCCGGGTGAACTCGACCTGGCGACAGTCGGAAGTGACCGATCCCACGACCCACACCAGGCGCCCGATCACCGACCTTCACCCCGACGACTGGGACGCCCACTTCCAGCAGGACCTGCCGAACTACAATCTGAACTGGGGCGTCGACGTATTCGGCGACCAGTGGGGCCGCTACTTCCGCTTCAACGAGATCGAGACCCGCAAGATCGAGCCCTACATCAATCCGTTCGTGGAATGGAAACCGCGACCGGACTGGAGCCTGCGCTTCGAGCTCGACAACGCCACCCAGCGCGGCTTCAAGCGAACGCTCGAACACTTCGCCGGCCCGCGCGGAAGCTCGCGCGTGGCCTTCACCGAGGACAAGGATCCGCACTTCGGCCAGCTATACTACGTGCGCCTGCGCAAGACGTTCGGGTGATCGCGCCGACTGGCAAAGACCGTGCGCGATCAATGTTATCGGCGAATAGATTTCTCAGAATTAATCCACCTTACGGGCAATTAATTGGCGTGACGGGGGCGGCGCGGGTCAGTTGCGCGCCAGGAGAGAACCCCAGTCCATGACCTTGCTTATGATTCTGGCGCAGGCCGCCGCCGCGTCTATTCCTGTTCCCGGTCCAGCCGAAGCCGCAGCCCCCGCTCAGCCCGCCGTGGCGAGCTATCCGGCCAGCTTCTTCGCCGCGCTCAATTCGTCCACAGCCTACGAGATGGTCAGCCGTATCCCCGGTTTCACCCTCGACACCGGGGCCAGTGTGCGCGGCTATGAGGGCGCGGCCGGCAATGTGCTGTTCGACGGCCAGCGGGCCTCGTCCAAATCGGACTCGGTCGACGAAATCCTGAAGCGGATGCCGGCCAGCGCGGTGGAGCGGATCGATGTGATCCGCGGCGGAGCGCCGGGCATCGACATGCAGGGCAAAACCGTCCTGGCTAATGTCATCCGAAAGAAGAGCGCCGGCCTCAAGGGACTTATCGCCCCGTCGTACGGCTACGTCGTGGGCGACGGCCGCAGCGCCCCCGGAATCCGGGTGGAGGCGTCCGGCGGCCAGGACGGCCGCGCCTGGGAGTTCAGCGCCCGCGGCGGCAAGGGCGTCGACGACGGCGCAGGCGACGGCGCCGAGATCAAGGTCGACCCGAAGGGCAAGGTGCTCGGCAAGGACGCCATCACCGCCAAGGGCGGTGGCCAGCAGTGGATTGGCGCGGGGTCCTACGAGATGCCGCTGGCCGGCGGCCAGGTCCGGATCAACGGCCGCTACTTCTTCAACAACTACAAGCTGCGCGAGACCGACGACTTCGCGATCCCGCAGGGCCAGCAGAACCGCGACCGATTCGAAGACCAGGAAGACGATACCGAGGTCGGCGCCCGTTACAGCCGCGCGCTTGGCGCGCGCAGCAATGTCGAGGTGGTGGGCCTGCGCACCACCAAGGACGAGACGATCTCCGACGACTACACCCAGCGGCCCGGCCCGCACGATCTCTTCGTGCTCGACCGCTACTCCACCGAGACCATCGGCCGGGCCGTGCTGAAGTTCCGCCAGACGCCGAAGGTCTCCTGGGAAGCCGGCGGCGAGGTGGCCGACAACACCTTGGAGTCCAAAACCCACATCAGCGAGGACGGCGCGCCGATCGCGCTCAACGCCGCGAACGTTCAGGTCGAGGAAAAGCGCTGGGAGGGGTTCGTCAAATCCATCTGGCAGCTCACCGAGACGCTGTCCGTCGAAAGCGCCATCCGCCAGGAAGGCTCGACGATCACCTCGCAAGGCGACGTCAAGCTCTCCAAGAGCCTCACCTATACCAAGCCGCGTGTGGCGATGACCTGGGCGCCGAATGCGGCCTGGCAGGTGCGCCTGCGGGTCGAGCGCGAGGTGGGCCAGCTCGACTTCGATGACTTCGTGGCTAAGTCGTCGTTCAACACCTCGACCGTCACCTCGGGCAACCCGAACCTCAATCCACAGCAGGCCTGGGTGGCCGAGGCCGCCGTGGAGCGGCGGTTCTGGGGCGCGGGCTCGATCGTGATCACCGGACGCCACTACAAGATCACCGACGCTGTCGACCGCGCGCCGATCTTCCTGCCGGACGGCAGCTTCACCGACGCGCCCGCCAACATCGGCAACGGCACGAAGGACGAGATCGCCGCTGAACTTACGCTGCCGCTGGACAAGCTGGGGCTGAAAGGCGCCCAGCTGAAGGGCAACGTCACCAAGCGCTGGTCGGAGGTTACCGACCCCACCACCCGCACCAAGCGGGAATTCTCCAACCTGCGTCCGATCGAGTGGGAGGCCCACTTCGCCCAGCCCCTGCCGCGCTGGAACGCCGACTGGGGCATCGACTTCCCCAACAACATGTGGCGCCAGACCTTCTACCGGGCCGACGTCATCGAGGACCAGAAGCTGAAGATCTACGTCGATCCGTTCATCAACTGGAAGCCCAGGCCCGACATCCAGCTACGCCTGGAGATCCAGAACCTCGGCGCCCGGGGCTTCCGCGACACCCGCAACGTCTACGCCGGCGCCC
>JBBQTP010000185.1:0-7018 GCA_038213205.1 Caulobacterales bacterium | reverse complement strand
ATGCCGTTGGCGTCGATGTCAAAAGTGACCTCGACCTGCGGCACGCCGCGCGGCGCCGGCGGGCTGCCGACCAGGTCGAACTGACCCAGCATCTTGTTGTCGCCGGCCATCTGGCGCTCGCCCTGGAACACACGGATGGACACCGCCGACTGGTTGTCGTCGGCCTTGGAGAAGGTCTGCGAGCGCTAGGTGGGGATGGTGGTGTTGCGCTCGATCAGCGGCGTGAAGACGCCGCCCAGGGTCTCGATGCCCAGGGTCAGCGGGGTCACGTCCAGCAGCAGCACGTCCTTGACGTCGCCTTGCAGGACGCCGGCTTGCACCGCGGCGCCCAGCGCCACGACTTCGTCGGGGTTCACGCCGGTGTGCGGTTCACGGCCGAAGAAGGCCTTCACCGTCTCGACGACCTTGGGCATGCGGGTCATGCCGCCGACCAGGATCACTTCGTCGATGTCGGACTTCGACAGGCCGGCATCCTTCAGCGCCTGTTCGCAGGGACCGACGGTCTTGGCGACCAGGTCCTCGACCAGGGCTTCCAGCTTGGCGCGGGAGAGCTTGATGTTGAGGTGCAGCGGACCCGACGCGTTCATCGAGATGAAGGGCAGGTTCACTTCGTACTGGGTGGTGAAGGAGAGCTCCTTCTTGGCCTTTTCGCCCTCTTCCTTGAGGCGCTGCAGGGCCAGCTTGTCTTTCCGCAGGTCGACGGAGTTCTCCTTCTTGAACTCCTCGGCCAGGAAATCGACGATCCGCAGATCGAAGTCCTCGCCGCCCAGGAAGGTGTCGCCGTTGGTCGACTTCACCTCGAAGACGCCGTCGCCGATTTCCAGGATCGAGACATCGAAGGTGCCGCCGCCCAGGTCGTAGACCGCGATCTTCTTGCCGTCGTTCTTCTCAAGCCCGTAGGCGAGCGCCGCAGCCGTGGGCTCGTTGATGATCCGCAGGACTTCCAGGCCCGCGATCTTGCCCGCGTCCTTGGTGGCCTGGCGTTGCGCGTCGTTGAAATAGGCCGGAACGGTGATGACCGCCTTTTCGACCTTCTCGCCGAGGTGCTGCTCAGCGGCTTCCTTCATCTTGCCGAGGATGAAGGCCGACACCTGCTGCGGCGAATAGTCCTTGCCCTGAGCACGCACCCAGGCGTCGCCGTTCGGGCCCTTCACGATGTCATAGGGCACCATGCCCTTGTCCTTCTCGACCATCGGGTCGCCGAAGTTGCGCCCGATCAGGCGCTTGATCGCGAACAGGGTGTTGGAGGGGTTGGTGACGCCCTGGCGGCGGGCGGGCTGGCCAACCAGGCGCTCCCCATCCTCCAGGAAGGCGACAACCGAGGGGGTGGTGCGCGCACCTTCGGCGTTTTCGATCACCTTCGGCGTCTTGCCATCCATGATGGCGACGCACGAATTAGTCGTGCCGAGGTCGATACCGATAATCTTGCTCATGGAGAGTCTAGCTCGCTCCTATTGTGGCGGACATTGGCGGGAGGCCTCCAGGTGAAGCGCCTCGTGGGTTGCCTTCGTCCCCGGTTCGATCAGGTCTCTGCCGGCTCAGTGCAAGGAGGTTTCCCGACACGTAACCCGGCGTTGCCTGCCGATATGGGGAAATTAGGCGGACCCGCAAGGGTGAAAGTCCCTAATCGTGATGGGGGGATGAGTCGACCCGGGGGTTCACCAGGGGTCAGAATGCGGGCGGCGGGGCCTTCAGATAGGCTGCGATCGCGGCCTGCGAGGCCTTGCTGGAGAAGCTGCCCTCTCCAAGATGCCACACCACCACCCGCGCCGAATCGCGCGGCGCGAGGCTCAGATAGTCCACCATCGCCCCCCAGCAACCGTCGGCGCCGTACTTGATGTGATGGCCGACCCGGCGGTCGAGCAGATGGCTGAGCATCTGCGGCAGGCCGTACTGCCGATCGACGAAACTGGAGCCGACTACGGCGACGGCCGCCGGCCCGACGGCCGGAGCGGTGTATTCGCGCAGGATGAAGTCGTCCTCGGCGAAGCGCAGATCGCCCTTGCGGCGCTGGATCGCCACCAGATCGGCGTAGCGGCGGACCACCCGCCAGGGGCCCAGGGGCTCGCCATCGCCCGGGGCGCCGGTCAGGTGTCCCTCAGCCTGAATTGTCCTGGCCAGGGCGGCCGCAACCTGTTCGGCGGCTTGGCCGGTCCAGTGGGCGTCGCGCGGCGCGTAGGCCTTGCCGGTGGCGCGCTGCGTGGCCGAGAGGATCGGCGCGGCGTCGAACACCTCGACCCCCTGCGCCCGCAGCCCGCGCACCAGCTCGTCATAGCCACGGGACGTTTCGATCTGCGCGCGCCGCGAGGGGGTCAGGTGTTCCGGGACGATCCGGACCTTGAGGGGCAGGAGCAGGAGGATGGGGCGCACCCCCAGGGCTTTCAGCCGACGGTCGGCCTCCACGGCCAGCTTCACCCCCTGACGCGCCGCGCCGGCCTCGTCGTCCACCGGCCGGTCCCAGCCCGGATAGAGCCAGCCGGATACCCCGTCGATGATGTCCGGCGGCGGCGGGCGCATCGCCTGGCGGCCATAGACCACCGCCAGCGCGACAACCGCCGCCACGGCGAGCGCGAGCAACAACCCCTGGCGCATCGATCGTCGCCCCCCAAAGCCCGGCCGGGCCGCCCGCGCCTGGCTTCAGCCCGGGCGGGTCAGCAGCCACATGACAGCAATCCCCAGCGCCGTAGCGCCAAGGCCTAGGCCTAGGGTCAAGACGGGGCGCCGCGCAAGCCGCCGCGAACGCCGGACCGGAAGCTCGACCAGGCGGTAGCTGACGACCGCCACGCCAAGCGCGACCAAGACGGCCGCCAGACGCCAGACGAGACCGGCGCCCGGCGCGAACCGGTGCAGGAGGGTCAGCAGAGGCCAGTGCCAGAGATACCAGCTGTAGGATAACCGCCCGATCGCCTGCAGCGGTGGCCAGGCCAGAAGGCGGCTCGCCAAGCCAGGCGCCCCGCCCCCCAGGACCACCGCCGCGGCCCCGCCCACCGGGAGTGCGGCGATCCAGCCGGGGAACGGTGTCGTTCTGTCCAGCCAGACAACCGCCAGGCCGATTGCGGCCAGGCCAGCGATCACCAGGCTTTGCCCCAGCTGCCGAGGCAAGGGCCGATGCGGCAGCGCCAGCAGGGCGCCGGCGGCGAGCTCCCAGAGCCGCGTCGGCAGGCCGTAGAATGCCAGCGGCAAGTTGCTCCGGGTCAGCAATACGGAGGCGGCGAACGAGGCCGCCATCAGCAGGGCGAAACTCACCGCAAGGGCGGTCCGCCGCCCCGCCAGCACCGCCACCAGCAGGGGCCAGACGAGGTAGAACTGCGCCTCGACGCCTAGCGACCAGGTGTGGGTCAGCGGATCGTGTTCAACGCCGGCGTCGAAATAGGAGAATGCCGTCGCGATGAAATGCAGGTTCGAGGTGTAGGTCGCCGCGCTGACCCCGTCGGCGAAGAGGTCGCCGAGGTCGTCGGGCGACACGCGCCAAGCCTGCATGGCCACGGTCGCGACGACAGCCAGGAGGCCGGCCGGGAGCAGGCGGCGCACCCGGCGGGCGTAGAAGTCGACCACGTCGAGCCCCGCGCCGCCGATCTCCAGCAACAGCAGTTCGGTGATCAGGCAGCCGGAGATCACGAAGAATACGTCGACGCCGACGTAGCCGCCACTGAAGCCGCCGACGCCGGCGTGGTAGAGCACCACCGCCAACACCGCGAGGGCTCGCAGGCCCTCGATGTCGGGGCGGAACCGCGGGCTCGGCGAAGATGCGGCAGCCGGCAGCTTACGGCCCCCCTGGATCGAATCGGACGAGTCTAGCATCGGCCTTCCCGGTTTTGACTCAAACCGCACCGCCTGCGCAGGATCGCCCCACACAAGAACCTGGCGGAGGCGCTATCATGGTCACTCTCACCCGGGCCGAGGGCAACTGGGCGGGCGATCTCGACGTCACGCGCAGGTCCATCGCCCTCGCGCTCGCCGGCGGCTATGCGGTGGCGGCGTTCTCCGCCGAGGCTGACCCGATACATACCGACGAGACCGGCCTGGTCACCGCGACCGTCGACATTCAGACGGCCGACCGCAAAATCCCGGCCTACGTGGCCCGCCCTACGGGGAAGGGCAAACACCCGGTGGTGTTCGTCAATTCGGAGATCTTCGGGGTCCACGAGTGGGTGAAGGATATCTGCCGCCGCCTGGCCAAGGCCGGCTATGTGGCTCTGGCGCCTGACCTTTTCGTCCGCGCCGGCGATCCGTCGAAGGCCACGGACTTCAAGGTGGTAATGGATATCGTCAAGGCGACGCCCGGCGATCAGGTCACCTCGGATACTGCGGCGTCGCTGAAATGGCTGGCGGCCCAGCCCTTTGCCGACACGAAGAAGATGGGCGTCACCGGCTTCTGCTGGGGCGGCGGGGCAACCTGGCTCTGCGCCGAGCGCTTCCCCGAATTCAAGGCCGCCGCGCCCTGGTATGGCCCGCTGAAGGCCGGGGCCTATCCGCGCACGCCGCCGATCGACCTGGTGAAGGACCTGAAGTGCCCGGTGCTGGGCCTCTACGGCGGCCTGGACAGGGGCATCTCGCAGAAGGACGTCGAGGACATGCGCGCGGCGCTCGCGGCGGCGGGCCGGAAGGATGAGATCATCGTCTATCCCACCGCCGACCACGGCTTCCTGGCCGACTATCGCGGCAGCTACAACGCCGAGGCGGCCAAGGACGGCTGGGCCAAGATGCTGGCGTTCTTCAAGGCGCACGGGGTCGCGTAGCTCAAAGCAAAGCGGTCATGGCCGGGCTTGTCCCGGCTATCCATGAACACCTGATGGCGCCGGAAGAAATCACGGCGCCGACGCTGCCCTGCATGCAGCGCGGAGATCATGGGTTCCCGGCACAAGGCCAGGAATGACGATCAAGACCTTAGATTCAGCACCCTAGTGCGGCGGCTCTTCCGAGGTCGCAGGTTCGGCGGGTTTCTCCACCACCGGCTTTTCAGCGGGCGCGGCCGGGACGGTTGAGGGCGGGGCGGGCGCTTTGGTCGCAGGCGCCGAGGTTCCGTTGGCGGCGAGCTTGGCGGCGTCGGCTTGCGCCTTGGCCGCCTTGTCGGCGTCAGCCTGGGCCTTTTCCTCAGGGGTCAGCGGCGTGGGCGGCGGCGGCCCTTCGATGCGCTCCTGGCTGAGCGGGGCGGCGTCGACCGCCTGAACGGCCGGCGCGGCGCTCGAGTTGCTGTGAGAGGTGCGCTCGCCAGGCAGGCGGCCGCGCTGCGTGCCGTTGATGACGCCGAGCGTAAAGCCGCCAAGCGCGGTCGCGACGATCAGGACGGCGACAACCTGAAGCACCCGATGAGGCATGGTCCACTGCATGGGCCGGACCCTAATGCGGCGGTCCCGCGGACGGAAGCCGCGCCGATAAAAACCGGCCGCAAAACGCGCGCCTGACCCGATCAGGGTAAACGTCGATTAACTCTCTGGGCCGCAAACAGGACGCTTAGAGTCTTGGAGTGGTTCGGGCATGGCGCGGACGGCGCGAAAAACCGGTATGGCGCTGGTGGGGCACATCGCAGGCCTCGCCTGGACCCATCCGGGGACAGCGCGCCTGCGCGGCGGCGTTATCGCCGCCTGCGGCGCCGCGATGGCTGTCGCCTTCGCCACTTACAATGCCGCCGACCCCAGCCTGAACGCCGCCAGCCCCGCCGCGCCGACCAACGCCCTGGGCGGCCCCGGCGCGACGCTCGCCGACCTAGGCGTCCAGTCGCTGGGCCTGGCCGCAGCCTTCGTGGCGCTGACCGCGGTAGTCCTGGGCCTCTGCCGCGCCGCGGCCTCCGATCCAGCCACCAGCCGAGGCCACCTGCGCCTGCGCGCCCTGATCGGCGTGGGCGGCATCCTGGCGCTGGCCGCCGCGCTGGCCATGCCCGCGCCGCCGGCCGCCTGGCCGCTGGCCAAGGGCCTGGGCGGTTTCTGGGGCGACGCGCTGCTCGCCGGGGCCTCAGGGCTGCTGGCCTACGCCCACCTGCCGCTCGCCAAGCCGATCGCCGCGGCGCTGTGCCTGGGCTGCGGGCTCGGCGCGCTGGGCTACGCCATCGGCCTGCGTCCCTCGGAGCTGCGGGTGCTCGGCGACTGGTTGACCGCGGTCCTGACGCCCAAGCCCAAGGCGGCCGCAAAGGCTGTAAAGGGCCCGAAGGTTTCGGCCCGCGACCGCCGCGAGGCCGGCATCCCTGACGCGGCCCTGGACGCCATCGAGGTCGAAGCCGCCGCCGTAGCGATTGGCGGGGGTCCCAAGGTCAAGCCGCCGAAGTTGCCGCCCAGACAATCCGGCCGCGAGGATCGCGAGGCCCAGTCGACCTTCGAGTTCCTCAAGCCGGGGGGCTTCGCCCTGCCCGAGCTCTCGATGCTGGCCAAGCCGAAGCCGCGCGCCGCCCAGTTTGACGAAGGCGCACTGCGCCAGAACGCCCAGTTGCTGGAAAGCGTGCTGGCCGAGTTCGGGGTCAAGGGTCAGGTCGACCAGATTCGCCCGGGTCCCGTGGTCACCCTCTATGAGCTGGTGCCGGCGGCCGGCGTGAAGTCGGCCCGGGTGGTGGCGCTGAGCGACGACATCGCGCGCTCCATGAGCGTGGCCGCCTGCCGCGTCTCCGTGGTGCCGGGCCGCAACGCCATCGGCATCGAGCTGCCCAACCAGAAGCGCGAGACGGTCTATCTGCGCGATCTCTTGGCCAGCTCAGAATATGAGCGTGGGGGACAGGCCCTTCCCATGGCGCTGGGCGAAACGATCGGCGGCGAGCCCTATATCGCCGACCTGGCGCGGATGCCCCACCTGCTGATCGCCGGCACCACCGGCTCGGGCAAGTCGGTCGGCATCAACGCCATGATTATCTCCCTGCTCTACCGTCTGAGTCCGGAGCAGTGCCGCCTGATCATGATCGACCCGAAGATGCTGGAACTCTCGGTCTATGACGGCATCCCGCATCTTTTGACGCCGGTGGTCACCGATCCGAAGAAGGCCGTGGTGGCGCTGAAATGGACCGTGCGGGAGATGGAAGACCGCTACCGCAAGA
>JBBQTP010000184.1:0-7136 GCA_038213205.1 Caulobacterales bacterium | reverse complement strand
AGCCTCTACCGCGGCCTCCAGCGCGGCTGAGCCGGGACATCGAACGGAAGCAGGAGCGGGCTCGGACAAACCGTCCTATATCCCTCCTGCCATGCCGCCCCGCCTCAAACCCACCCGTCTGGAGTATGTCGTCGACGGCGTGCGCCTGCGGGCCATGCTGTCGGCCGCGGCGCTGGAGGCCTCAGGCGACGATCCGGCCCAGCGCAAGGCCGCCCTCGACATCCTCAAGCAGGCGCTGTTCCGCGGCCGGATGATCGCCAAGGAGCGGCTGGAGAACGGGGCCGGCGGCATCGAGACAGCCCGGCTGCTCTCCGGGGTGACCGACGAGGTGGTGACCGCGCTCTGGGACTTCACCACCGTCCACGTGTTCCGGGCCCGCAACCCGACGGAAGGCGAGAGATTGGCGCTGATGGCGGTCGGCGGCTACGGCCGCGGCACGCTGGCCCCCTTCTCCGACCTCGATCTGCTGTTTGTGCGGCCCTACAAGCAGACCGCCCACGCCGAGAGCGTGATCGAATACATGCTCTACGCGCTCTGGGACCTGGGCTTCAAAGTCGGCCATGCGTCGCGGACCATCGAGGAGTGCATCAGGCTCTCCCGCCAGGACTTTACTATCCGCACCTCGATCCTCGAGGCGCGGCGGCTGGCCGGCGACGAGAAGCTCGCCGAGGACCTGGTCCGCAGGTTCCAGAATGACGTGGTCAGGGGCACTGGCGCCGAGTTCGTCGCCGCCAAGCTGAAGGAGCGCGACGAGCGCCATGCCCGGGCCGGCGCCAGCCGCTACATGGTCGAGCCCAACATCAAGGAGGGCAAGGGCGGGCTTCGCGACCTCAACACCCTGTTCTGGATCGCCCAGTACCTCCATCCCGGCCAGTCGATCGAGAAGGTCATGCAGCTGGAGATGTTCGAGCGGCGTGAAGTCCGCGCGTTCATCCAGGCCTTCGACTTCCTGTGGGCGGTGCGTAGCCATCTGCACTTCGCGACAGGCCGCCCGGAAGAACGCCTGACCTTCGACCTGCAGCCGGAGATCGCCCGGCGGATGGGCTATGGCGACCGCGGCGACGCGCCCGCCGTCGAGCGCTTCATGCGCCGCTACTTCCTGATCGCCAAGGAGGTGGGCGCGCTGACCCGGGTGTTCGCCGCCAAGCTGGAGGCCGAGCGGGTGAAGAGCCGGCCGACCGGCATCTCGCGCCTGTTGCCCAAGCGCCGCCCGAAAACCAAACCGCTGGACGAGCCGGGCTTCCACGAGGTCGGCGGCCGCCTCGGCATCGACGGGCCGGAGACCTTCGAGCGCGATCCGGTGAACCTCTTGCGGCTGTTCAAGATCGCCGATGAACGCAACCTCGACCTGCACCCTGACGCTTTCACCGCCGCCACTCGCGCCATCAACCTGATCACTTCGGCGGTGCGGCGGGACCGTCACGCTGCGCAGGTGTTCATCTCGATCCTCGCCCACGGCCGCGATCCGCAGCGCACCCTGACCCTCATGACCGAGGCCAATGTGCTCGGCCGCTACCTGCCGGAATTCGGGCGGATCGTCGCCCAGATGCAGTTCAACATGTATCACTCCTACACGGTCGACGAGCACACGCTCAGGGCGGTGGGCGTGATCGCCGACATCGCCGCAGGCCGCTTCGCGGAGGACCATCCGCTGGCCACCGCGGTCATGCCGCTGATCGTCGACCGCGAAGCGCTGTTCCTGGCCATGCTGCTGCACGACACCGGCAAGGGTGGGGCCGGCGGCCAGGAGAAAGCCGGGGCGCGGGCGGCGCGGCAGGCCTGCGAACGGCTGGGCCTGGACCGCGCCAAGATCGAGCTGGTCGCCTGGATCGTCGAGCACCACCTGGTGATGAGCGACACCGCCCAGAAGCGCGACATCTCTGACCCCCGCACGGTCACCGACTTTGCCAAGATCGTCGAGACGCCGGAGCGCCTGCGCCTGTTGCTGGTGCTCACCGTGGCCGACATCCGCGCCGTGGGGCCGGGCGTCTGGAACGGCTGGAAGGGCCAGCTGCTGCGCGAGCTCTATGGCTCGACCGAGGCCATCTTCCGTGGCGGCCGGGGCTCCGACAGCGCCGCAGCGCTGAGGCGCTATCACGAGAACGCCGCCTATGACGCGCGGGTCAATGTCGCCAGGGCCGACCCGGCCTCCGAGGTGTGGGCCGACGCCATGGAGGACGCCTACTTCTCGGCCTTCAGCGGGATCGAGGTGCTGGCCCACGCCGCGCTCAGCCGCCGCGCCACGACCGAGGGCGGGGCGGCCGCCGAGGGGAAGATCCGCGCGGACCGCACGGCCGCCGAGGTCTCCGTCGCCGCCACCGACCGGCCGCGCCTGTTCGTCGATCTGGCCGAGGCGATCACCGGGGCCGGAGCCAATATCGTCGGCGCGCGGGTGTTCACCTCCCGCGCGGGCCAGGCTCTCGACGTGTTCAACGTGCAGGACGGTGCGGGCCAGCCCTACGGCGCCGACAATCCCCGCTCGCTGCCCCGGCTGATCGAGGCGCTGGAGGCCTCGGCGCGCGGCGAGCCGGCGCTGGGCGAGCCGCGCCGGACCGGCGACCTCAGCCGCACGGCCGCCTTCGCCATCGAGCCGGCGGTGATGCTCGACAACGAGGCGTCGGAGACCTCGACCGTGGTCGAAGCCTCCGGTCGCGACCGGCCGGGACTGCTGGCGGCGCTGGCCCGCACCATCGCCGACGCGGGCCTCAACATCCTGTCGGCGCACATTGACGGCTACGGCGAGCGCGCGGTGGACGCCTTCTATGTCACCGGCCCAGACGGCAAGAAGCTCGCCGACGTCCGCAAGGGCAACGCCCTGAAGACCGCGCTCTTATCGGCCCTCACCGACGCCGAGCCGGAACAGGGTCGGCGGGCAAATCTGCAACGCGCCCGAGCCAGCGTGGCGCGATAGCGCCGCGCTGGCTCAATTATCTCGAACAAAGAAGGGCCAGCGTGGCGCGATAGCGCCGCCCTGGCTCGACTATCCCGAGAAAAGGATGGCCAGCGTGGCGCGCTAAGCTTCACCGCCGCAAAGCCGCCATCAACCCCGGATTGAGTGGACAGGTCCGACTGCATTTATTACAGATGTAGTCGAGTGCGGGGACGTTCCAGTGCGACATCGCGTGACCGCAGTATTGGCCGCCGCCGCAGTCGTGGCGGCGACGGCTGCATCGGCGCAACCGGCGCCCGCCGACAAGTCCTCCGCCGGCAAGCCCCCCGCGGGCAAGACCGTCGAGGGCGTCACGGTCACCGGCCAGTCGCAAAACGGCATCCGCACCTCCATCGACCGGCGCAGTTACGGCGTCGCCAACGATCTTTCCACCACCACCGGCTCGATCGCCGACGCCCTCAAGAATATCCCCTCGGTCGAGGTCGATGTGCAGGGCAATGTCAGCCTGCGCGGTGATCAGAACGTCACCATCATGATCGACGGCAAGCCGTCCGGCATGTTCAAGGGCCCGGGTGCGGCGGCGGCGCTGCAATCCATGCCCGCTGACCAGATCGAGCGGGTCGAAGTGATCACCAACCCCTCGGCCGCCTATTCGCCGGAGGGCACGGCCGGGATCATCAACCTGATCACCAGGACCGGCCACCGGGCCGGCAAGTCCGGCTCGATCCGGCTGAACGTCGGCTCCGGTAAGCGCGGCAACTTCGGGGTCAGCGGGGCCCACAATTCCAACAAGCTGACCCTCTCCGGCGACGCCAATATTCGCTTCGACAGCCAGGCCGGGCTGCAAACCGACAGCCGCACCATTCTCGATGGCCATGGCCTCCAACTGGCCGCGAGCCGCCAGACCACCAAGCAGGTGGGCTCCGCCGAGTTCTGGAACCTGCGCGGCAGCGTCGACTACGACCTCACCGCCAAGACCCGGCTGAGCGCAGAGGCGCGCTTCGGCCGCCCCGACGCCCAGGTCAAGCCGCGCGAGCATTTCGAGGCGCTCGATCCGAGCGGGCTCCCGACCCTGGTGTTCGACTCGCACCAGCGGTTTACCGATGCCCGCCCCGACGCCACCCTCCAGGCCACGGTGCGCCACAAGTTTGGCGACGAGCACGACCTGGTGCTGTTCGCCAGCCACGAGCGGATCGACGACAGGCGCGACGCCGCGATCAGCGAGACGTTTAGCCTGCCAACCCAGCCGGGCCTGTTTACCGACCTGCACACCATCATCACCCAGATCACGACACAGGCGAACGCCGACTACACCCGCCCGATGCAGGCCGATGGCAAGTTGAAGGCCGGCTACGACCTCGCCATCGCCCATCGCGAGTATGAGAACGTGGGCCTGCGCGGGACCTCTCAGGCCACGGCCGTGCCCGACGCGCCGCAGACCAACCTCTTTTTCTACCGGCAGACGGTCAACGCCGGCTACGTCACCTATGAGCAGCCGTTTGGCGACTGGACGGTGCTGGGCGGCCTGCGACTGGAGGATGTGCGGCTCGACCTCAACCAAGTCACCGCCCACCTGACCCATTCCAGCGACGCGGTCGACGCCTATCCGTCCTTGCACCTGGCTTACAAGGTCTCCGACGACCAGCAACTGACGCTGAGCTATTCGCGCCGGGTCCAGCGGCCCAATCCCTATGACCTCAACCCTTTCGTCTCGCAGCGAGATCAGTTCAACTTCAGCGCCGGCAACCCCGACCTGAAGCCGCAGATCACCAATTCCTACGAGGCCGCTTGGCAGTACAAGACCGGCGGGACCTTCTATCTCGGCACCCTCTACTATCGTCAGAACGCGCACGGGGTGACCGACGTCGTCACGCCGCTGGCCAACGGCGGCCTCTTGAGCACCAAGCAGAACCTCGCATCGAGCCGCGCCGCGGGCCTGGAACTCGTCGCCAACGGCAAGCTCACCAAGACGTTGAGCTACCAGGTGTCGACCGACCTCTACTGGAACGAGATCGATGGTTCGGGCATCCCGCTTGGCCCTGGCCTGGGGTTCGCGCCGACCCGTTCGGCCTTCGTGGTCGGTGGCCGGGGCAGCCTGACCTGGACCCCGACGGCCAAGGACACCTTCCAGTTCAACGCCAACCTGACCCCCAGGCGGATCATCCCGCAGGGCTATCAAGACGCCCAGTTCGCCAGCTTCCTGGGCTATCGCCACAAGTTCGACGACAGGCTGTCGGCGGTGGTCACGGTGCAGGACGTGTTCGGCACCATCCACTTCCGCGGGGTGGTCGACACGCCCACTCTGCACGACGTCCAGCAGTTCAAGCCGCAAGTGCAGGCCGTCTACCTGGGCCTCGCCTGGACCTTCGGCGCGGCGCAGAAACGGCCGCAAACCTTCGACTTCGGCGGCGGCCCGCCGCAGTAACCTCGATCAGGGAGTCGCCGTCGCCATGCCTGGCTCGCCCTGCGCCACGGGACCGCGCTGAGGTGGGCGGAAGAAGGCGGCGAGCAGCAGAACGGCGAGCGCCGCCATGCCGGTGGGGACCAGGAACAGGCTGCGGTAGTCGACCTGGCCGGCGGCGTTGGTCCATTTGGCGATCAGGCTCGGGAAGAGGAAGCTCGCCGCTACGTTGCCGACGCCGAGGATCAGCAGGTTGAACAGGCCCTGGGCGGAGGCGCGCACGTCCTTCGGGAAGGCCGCATCGACGAAGATGTACACGGTGGCGAAGAAGAAGGCGTAGCAGATGCCGTGCAGCAGCTGCACCGCGACGATCACCGGCACGCTGTCGGCGAAGAAGGCGAAGACCGCGAAACGCGCGGCGTGGCCTAGGATGCCGACGATCATGGTGGTCTTCCAGCCCAGCCGGGCGAGCACGCTCCCCAGGATGAACATGGTCACGATCTCGGCCAGCTGGCCCAGGCTGAGCACGATCATCGACAGGTTGCCGGCGATGCCCACGCGGTTGGTCAGGAAGGCGTCGGCCATCACGAAGTAGCCGTTGTGGATCACGCTATCGATGAAGGTGACCGCGAACAGCACGCCCAGGAACGGCACGCCCAAGAGCTTGATCGCCTCGCGCCACGCCAAGGGGTCGCCAGATCGAGGGTCGGGGGCCTGAGCGTCGCGCTTCGGCGGCGTGTGCGGCAGCGTTAGGCTGTAGGCGGCCAGCGCAAACGAGACGATCGCGGCGACCAGGAAGATCCAGCGCACCTGCGTCGCGTCAGCCTTGGCGCCCAGCAGGAAGACGAACGGCCAGCTCACCAGCACCCAGCCGATCGTGCCGCCCATGCGGATGGCGCCAAAGTCCTTGGCCGGGTCCTTCAGGTTGGCGAAGGCGATGGAATTGGAGACCGACAGCGTCGGCACATAGAGGAGGCTGAAGAGCAGGTAGGCCGCGAAGAACGGCCAGAAGCTTGTCAGGAAGGCGCAGGCCGCCAGCGCCAGGCCGCTCAGCGCGTGGCTGACGGCCATGAACCGCTCAGCGGCGAAATTGCGGTCGGCGAACTGGTTGGAGAAGAAGATGCCGAGCAGCGCCGCGACGCCCCAGCACGAGCCGACCAGCGACTGCTGCCAGGGCGAAAAATGCAGCATGCCCATGTAGGGGAACAGCTTCGGCGCCCAGGCGCCCCAGACCGCCAGCTGCAGCACCATCATCAGAAAAAGCCGCGTCCGGACCGTCATCGTTCCTCCCCTGGCGGAAGTCTCAATGCCCCGCTTGGCCTATCGATTACACAGTTGACGCCTGAGCGCACCTGTCACGATCAGGCCGGCGGGCGCCTCGTCGCCAAGGCTGTTTGACCTCTCCCGCCGCCTGCGCCAAATTCCCTGAAAATCGGCGGGTCACGAGGGGGAAACAAGCATGGCGCAAACAGGTGAGGCGCCGCCTCCTTTGCGCATCGGCTTTGTCGGTTCCGGGTTCATCGCCAAGTTCCACGTCAAGAGCTTCCAGTCCGTCCGCCACGCCCAGATCGTCGGCGTCTACAGCCCGACCGCCGCCAACCGCGACGCGCTGGCCAAGCAGGTCAACGAGGCCGAGCTCGGCCCCTGCAAGGCGCACACGAGCCTGGAGAGCCTGCTGGCCGACCCGGAGATCGACGCCATCTGGCTGCTGGCCCCCAACGACCAGCGTCTGGAGGTGATGCGGGCGATCAACGGGGCGGTGAAATCCGGCAAGTCCAAGGTCCGCGCCATCGCCTGCGAGAAGCCGCTCGGCCGCAACCTCGCCGAGGCCCGCGAGGTCCTGGC
>JBBQTP010000183.1:0-7263 GCA_038213205.1 Caulobacterales bacterium | reverse complement strand
TCGGCGTCTTCGCGCTGGCGCTCGGCGTGGGACTGCGCGCCGGCGTCGGCGCTGCGCCAGAGATCGTCCATTACATGGCCTCGATCTCGCTTGGAAACATTGTCGTCGCTCTGGCCATGGCCGTCGTGGCCATCACGCTAGGGCGGGTCGCGCCGGGTCTGTGGGTGCGCGCCAGCGCGCCGGTCCAGGTGGCGGCCTTCGCCACCCAGTCGTCGCTGGCCTGCCTGCCGGCGATGGTGGAGCGCTGCCGCGACGACCTGAACGTGCCGGACCGTGTCACCGGCCTGTCGCTGCCCCTGGCCGTGGCCCTTTTGCGGGTCACCGGCCCCTTCGCCAACTATGCGGTGGCCCTGTTCGTGGCCCAGATCTACGGCATCCATCTGGGCCCGGCGCAGTACGCCGCCGGCGTATTCGTCGCCGTCGCCACCAGCATGGCGGCGGTCAGCCTGCCGGGCCAGGTCTCGTTCTTCTTCTCGGTCGCGCCGATCTGCGTGACCCTGGGCGCGCCGGTGGACCTGCTGCCGATCCTGATCGCCGTCGAGGTGGTGCCCGACATCTTCCGCACGATCGGCAACGTCACCGGCGACATGGCGCTCACCGTGGTGCTGAACCGCAGCGAGGGCGCGACGCCGAACGAGGCCTGACGCCGCGCATGCTTCAGCCCGCAGACGCCGCCATCGACATCGGCTTCGCCTCCGCGGCGGACGTGGCGGACATCCTCAGCATCATGCGCGAGGGCGCGGCATGGATGGTGGCGAAGGGCTGTCCGGCCTGGGAGGTCTCCAACCTCACGCCGCAGATGGCCGCGCCGTTCATCGAGCGCTCGGAATTCGTGGTGGCGCGGGCGCGCGGCGAGGTCGTCGGTTGCTGCACGCTGACCCGCACCGACCCCGACTTCTGGCCGGACGATCCCCCCGGGTTTGCAGCCTATATCCACAAGCTCGCCGTGCGCCGCAGCTTCGCCGGCGGGTGGGTGACGCAGCGGCTGGTGGACCACGGCCTGGACTTGGCGCGGGCCTGGGGTTGCCAAGCGCTGCGCCTCGATTGCCATCCGATCCTCCACGCAGTCTACGAGCGTCTCGGCTTCACTTACGTGGACACCCGCAATGTGGGCGTAGCCGACCGCCGAATATTGGTGGTCGATCGCTTCGAGATTCGCCTCTGAGCGCCCAGGCTTGATCACCGGCGCGTCGCCCCTTACCCAGCTGGCCATGAGCAACGAACCTTTCTTTCGAATCGAGGGGACGCATTACGTCCCGACCCCCGCGGCCCGCGGCCCGTGGAACCCCAACTCCCTGCACGGCCGGGTCATCGCCGGCCTGTTGGGCGCGGAAATCGAGCGGCTGCACCGCACGCCGGACTTCATCCCTGCGCGCCTGACCGTGGACATGTACCGGCTGCCGGACATGTCCCCGGTCGAGGTGGTCACCAAGGTCGTGCGCGACGGTAACCGCATCAAGGTCATCGATGCAGAGTTCATCTCCGGTGGGGTGAGTGCGGGCCGGGCGACTTGCCAGCTCCTGAAGCGCACCGAGAACCCGACCGGCAATGTCTGGATGCCGCCGACCTGGGACGTGCCCAGGCCTGACGACCTGCCGCCGCCGGATCCGGCCAAGACGCCGATGGGCGGCATGTGGCAGACGCGTCGGATCAGCGGCGACTTCGGCCAGGTGGTGCAACGCCGGATGTGGCTCGCGGAGGTGCGCGAGCTGGTCGAGGGCCGGGCGCTGACCCCGTTCGTCCGCGTCGCCGGCTCGGCGGACTTCGCCAGCCCCGCCGCCAACATCGGCGACAAGGGCCTGGAGTTCATCAACTCCGACGTGACGGTCTATCTGCACCGCGAGCCGCGCACCGAATGGGTGGGCTACGAGGTGGTGAACCACGGCGCGACCGACGGCGTCGCGGTGGCGGAGTGCTTCCTCTACGACGAGGACGGGCCGATCGGCATGGCGTCCTGCGCGGCGCTGGCGCAACGGCGGACGCTGCAAGGTTAGCCAGAAAATTCAAGGAGATGGGGAGGGGCCGCCCCAAGTACGCCGGAGCGGCCCACTCGTTTGCCCGCCGTGTGGTTGTAATCCGCCGGGCAACCGACAGATGCCGCTGACTCGACCGCACGCATAAGGCGACCAGCTGTCGCACTGTAATTATACGTAGCCTGCACCCGGCCGGACGCACGGGCGGGCTGACGACGTGACCGCGGCCGTGCCATGCTGCCGCCAAGGGCCGCGCCGACGGCTCGCGGGAGGACGTCGATGCGGTTCTGGAAGCTCTGGGGCGCGGCCTTGATCGCGGCCGTGGTCGCCTCGTCGCCGGCGCTGGCCAATCCGAAGAATGCGCTCGACGCCTATGTGGCCAAGCCGGATCCCGCCTTCGCCTGGAAGGTGGCGGGGACCGTCTCCGGACCCGGCTATCACGGCGCGGTCCTGGAGATGACCTCGCAGACCTGGTTGACTGCCAAGGAGGTCGACAAGCCGGTCTGGAAGCACTGGCTGACCGTTATCGTTCCTGACCAGGTCAGCCACAACAAGGCGTTCCTGTACATCACCGGCGGCGACAACACCGACAAGGCGCCCGCGGAGGCCACGGACCGCTTCGCCAGGATGGCGGTGGAGACCGGCTCGGTGGTCGCCGAGTTGGACGACGTGCCCAACCAGCCGCTGCGGTTCACCGAGGATCCCAAGCCCCGCGTCGAGGACGAGATCATCGCCTATCAGCAGGCGAAATTCCTCAAGAGCCACGATCCCCTGGACCTGGTGCGCCTGCCGATGGTCAAGAGCGGGACCCAGGCGATGACCGCGGTCCAGCAGTACCTGGCCAGCGAGGCCGGCGGGAAGCTGAGGGTCGACGGCTTTGTGGTCTCCGGCGGTTCCAAACGGGCCTGGACCACCTGGCTGGTCGGCGCGGTCGACCGTCGGGTGATCGCCATCATGCCGATCGTCATCAACACCCTGTCCTTGGAGGCCTCGCGCCGCCACCAATGGGAGGTGATGGGTTATTTCTCGCCGGCGATTAAGGACTATGTCGAAAACGGCCTGGTGCCGGGCGCCATCGGATCTTCGGGAATGTCCGAGATCGCCCGCATCGAGGACCCGTTGAACTACCGCGACCGGCCGGCGATGAAGATGCCGAAGTACATCGTGAACGCCGTCGGCGATCAGTACTTCCCGCCGGACAACACCCGCTTCTCCTACCACCTGCTGCCGCAGACCAAGCGCCTGCGGATGATCCCCAACTCGAAGCACTCGACGGCGGGGACTGACATCAACGAAAGCATGACCGCCTTCTACGACGCGGTGCTGAACCACCGAACGATGCCCGACTACGCCTGGACGGTGCGCAAGGATGGCGCGATCGTCGTGCGCTCGAAGACTAGGCCGCTGGCGGTCAACCTGTGGCAGGGCAACGACCCGAAGGCCCGCGACTTCCGGGTCGACACCATTGGCGACAAGGCCTTCACCTCGACGCCGTTGGCCCGCCGTGAGGACGGCGCCTGGGTGGGCAAGGTGGCCAAACCGGTGGCCGGCTGGACCGCCTATTTCGTCGAACTCACCTATCCCAGCGGCGGCAAGTACCCGCTGAAATTCACCACCGAGGTCTCGGTGATCCCCGATACATTGCCCTACAAGTGGAAGGACGCCCGCCCGATCACCGCGCCGGACGGCAAATAGCTCCTCGAAATCGCCGTGCGGCATCATATCTAGAACCCTCGGGCTCAAACGTTTGGGGGACGACGGACATGATGCTGATCGGGCAGTACGACTCGCCGTTTGTGCGCCGCGTGGCGATCGCGCTGAAGACCTATGGGCTGGTCTATGACCACAAGCCTTGGTCGACCTTCGGCGACGCCGATCAGATCGCACAATATAACCCCCTGCGCCGCGTCCCGACCCTGGTCCTGGACGACGGGGTCGTCATCACCGACAGCCTGGCGATCTTGGAGGTGCTCGACGCGACGGTGGGCCCGAAGGCGGCTGTGCTGAACCGGACCGGGGCCGATCGCCGGGACCTGCTACGGATTTCGGCCTTCGCCGCCGGGGTCGCCGACAAGGCGATCAGCCTGGTCTACGAGAGCGTACTGCGTGAGGCGGCTCTTCCGCTGTGGGTGGATCGGTGCCGCGCCCAGGTCGGCGAAACGCTCGACCTGCTGGAGGCCGAGCGCGCCCAGCGGTCCACGCCCTACCTGTTCGATGACGCGCTCAGCCACGCCGACGTGGTGCTGGCCACCGTGACCCGGTTCATCTCCGAGGCGCTCGAAGGTGAATTCGACTGGACGCATCGCCCGGCGCTGAAGGCCCATTCCGCGCGCTGCGAGGCGCTGGCAGCCTTCCAGGCGGCCTCGCAGCCGTTCCTGAAGCCCGGTGAAGGCTGAGGCCTCTTGGCTAAGCCGGCCGAACAGTCGATCAAGGGCCGATGAATTCCGCCCCCACCGCCCGCTCCCCCACCGCCCGCTCCCCCACCGCCCGGCCTGAAGTGCTCGCCCTGCGCGCCTCGGAAATCCGCGAGATCGCCAACGCCGGCATGGAGCGCGAGGACATCCTGGTGTTCTGGGTCGGCGAGAGCGACCAGCCGACGCCGATGTTCATCCGCGAGGCCACCGCCAAGGCGCTGATGGACGGCCAGACCTACTACACCCACAACCTCGGCCGCACCGACCTGCGCGAGGCGCTGCAGGGCTATCTCGGACGCCTGCACGGCCGCCCGTTCGGCATGGACCGGCTGGCGATCTCCAACTCGGGGGTCAACGCCCTGATGCTGGTCGCCCAGTCGGTGATCTCGCCGGGCGACAAGGTGGTGGTGACCGCGCCTGTGTGGCCCAACGTCGTCGAGATCCCGCGCATCCTGTCGGCGAAGCTGCAGACCGTGGCGCTGGATCGCGCCCAGGGCCGCTGGCGGCTCGACCTCGACAAGCTGATGGACGCGCTGACGCCGGACACCAAGGCGCTGTTCCTCAATTCGCCGAACAATCCCACCGGCTGGACCCTGGCGGCGGAGGACCGCGCGGCGATCCTGGAACGTTGCCGCAAGTACGGCATCTGGCTGATCGCCGACGACGTCTATGAGCGGCTCTATTTCGGCAACAGGATGTCGGCGCCCTCGTTCCTCGAACTGGCCGATCCTGAGGACCGGCTGGTCTCGACCAACACCTTCTCCAAGGCCTGGCGAATGACCGGCTGGCGGATGGGCTGGATGGTCATGCCGCCGAAGCTGACCGAAAGCATGGGGGTGGTGATCGAGTACAACACCTCCTGCGCGCCGGACTTCATCCAGACCGGTGCGATCGCGGCACTGAACGACGGCGAGGCCTCGATCGCCGAGCTGCGCAGCGAGCTGATGGCCTCCCGCGACCTGGTGCTGAACGGCCTGCGCGCGCTGCCGGGGATCGAGGCCGTGGAGCCCGAAGGCGGCATGTACGCGTTCTTCCGGCTGGAGGGGCGCGGTTCGTCCATGGCGCTGGCCAAGGACCTGGTGGCCAAGGCGGCGCTCGGCGTCGCCCCGGGCTCGGCCTTCGGACCGGAGGGCGAGGGGTGGCTGCGCTGGTGCTTCGCCCACCGCCCGGAGAAAAACCTCGAGGGCCTGCGCCGGTTGACCGAGTACCTCAGAGCTTAGACTCCGCTCATCCCGGCGAAGCCGGGACCCAAGCTGAGTCAGCAAGCAAGGCGTCGCGCCGGATCATCTTCGAGCACGGTCTGGGTCCCGGCTTTCGCCGGGATGAGCGGTCAGGGGTTGGGCGCCGGCGCCGGCGCGTCGGCAGGCGTGGCCGTCGGCGGCGGTGCAGCATCCGCAGGAGCCGGCGCAGCCTCGGGCTCCGCCGAGCGGAACGAGGCGCCCAGCAGGGTGGCGCGGGCTTCCAGGTCCCGGGCGGTGGTCTCGCACTTGGCGGGCAGGGCCCAGCTCATCCACTCCTGAGCCTTGCGGGCCTTGGTGACCTCCGGCCCGGCCTTCCAAACGGAGCGACCCAGCTGGACGGCGGCTGCGCCCTCGACGTTGATCGGACGCAGGCTGGCCTTCTCGGCGGCGGTGAGCGCGGCCTGGAACTGCTTCAGCTGGCCTTTGCCGTCCTTCTGCATGTCGGCGTAGACCTTGAGGTCATCGGAGAGCTTGCGGCCCGGTGGGCGGTAGGTGCTCTCGATGCGGGTGACCTCGGGCATCACCTCGTCGTGCAGGTCGAGGTAGCCGCGCAAGCTGCCGTAGCACCAGGCGACGAACCGATAGGGGTCGGTGGGCGCGCCCTTTGGGTGCGGGACCTCAGGCGGCGCCTCGGCCGCCGGCGCGTCAGCGGCAGGCGCCGCCGGTGCGGCGGCGGCTTCAGCCGCGGCCGGTTGGTTTTGCAGGAAGAGGGCGAGGGCGATGGCGAGGGCGGACATGGTGAGCAGATACCTTGAGGAATTCAGCGAAATTCAGGCCGACTAGGATTGGGCGGCCCCATAGCCGCCGCCGCCGGGGGTCTCGATCTCGATGGCGTCGCCGGCCGCGACGGTGATGGCGAACAGGCCGGGCAGCTCTGTAACCGTCCCGTCGGCGGCGATCAAACGCTGACGGCCGGGCAGGGCCGGGCCGCCACCGGCCAGCCCCTGCGGCGCGTGCTCGCGGCGCGAGGAGAGCAGGGCCGCCTCCATGGGGCTAAGGAACTTGATCCGGCGGATCGCGCCGTCGCCGCCGTGGTTCGCGCCCGCCCCGCCTGACTTGGGCCGCACGCCGAACGCCTCGACGCGCACCGCGAAGCGACGCTCGAGGATCTCCGGATCGGTGAGCCGCGAGTTGGTCATGTGCGTGTGGACCGCGCCGGCGCCGGGGAAGGCGGCTGTGGCCCCGGAACCGCCGCAGATCGTCTCGTAATATTGTCGTTGGTCGTCTCCGAAGGTGAAATTGCTCATCGTTCCCAGGCTGTTGGCCATGACTCCTAAGGCAGCGTAGAGGGCGTCGACCACGTGCTGACTCGTTTCGACGTTGCCCGCTACAACGGCGGCGGGCGGGTTCGGGTTCAGCATCGAGCCCTTGCGCGTGCGGATATCGAGCGGCTCCAGGCAGCCGGCGTTCAGCGGGATGTCGTCGTCCACCAAAGTGCGGAACACATAGAGCGCCGCGGCGTCGACGATGGCTGAGGGGCCGTTGAAGTTGCTGGACAGCTGGTCGGCGCTGCCGGTGAAATCGAGCGTCGCGGTCCCCGCCTGTGCGTCGACGGTCGTGGTGACCATGATCTCGCCGCCGCCGTCCATCGGGACTTTCGCGAATCCGTCGGAGAGCTTGCCGATCGCGCGGCGC
>JBBQTP010000182.1:0-7333 GCA_038213205.1 Caulobacterales bacterium | reverse complement strand
CACCCAGCGAGGAGATGCGGAACACCGCGGCCATCAGGAGCCAGGCCGCGCCGGCAATCAGGCCCACCGGCCAGGCCGCCGCCAGCAGGGTGCCGAAGAAGGTCGCCACGCCCTTGCCGCCCTTGAAGCCCAGCCAGACCGGGAACAGATGGCCGAAGAAGGCCGCGCCGCCGGCCAACCCCGTGAGCACCGCCTGGGCCTGGTCGTCCAGGGCCCGCGTGACCAGCCAGGCGATCAACACGGCCACCGCGCCTTTGCCGCCATCGCCGATCAGAGTCAGGGCCGCGAGGTCGCGCCGGCCGCTCCTGAGCACGTTGGTCGCGCCGATATTGCCCGAGCCGATGGCCCGCGGATCGCCCGCGCCGGCGGCCTTCATGACGATCACCCCGAAGGGGATCGAGCCCAGAAGATAGCCGCCGACAATCGCCGCGCCGAGCTGGACGTAGGTCAGACCCTCGAACATATGACGCTCCCCTTGAGCGAGAGTCCTAGCCCGGCTTCAACCGCCCGTCACGGCCAGACGTCCCCATTCAGACGTCGGCGGCGATCCTGGCCTTGAGCACCGAGATCCGCGCCTCGTTGCGGCGGTAGAAGGTCCATTGCTTGATCCGCTTGGGGATCACCAGTTCGGCCTGCACCAGGATGCGCATGTGCTCGCTGAGCGTCGGCTGGCTGACCCCCAGCTTCTCGGCGATCCGCAGGCCGCAGACCCCGTCGTCGACAAGATCGCCGTCCATCTGCTCGCGGAAGTGCGCGCGCGGCGCTTTCAGCCACTCGAGGATCTGCAGGCGGCGGTCGTTCCCAAGCGCCTTGAGGGCGTCAACGATGAGCATATTGCCAAATGGCTAAGTGACTATACTGTCCTTCCTGCTTAGAGGGAGCCGAGGCCGTGGACAAGCTGGATGACCGATACGACATCGAGACGCGGCCGCTCTACGAGCCCCTGCAGCACATCGACGCCGGAGCGCTCGCCGCCGCCCAGACACCCTGGTGGAACCGCACGCTGGTCCAGGTGAACGACGCCGTGGTCCGCATGGCCGTCATCCAGGGCGATTTCCACTGGCACAAGCACGACGCCGAGGACGAGTTCTTCTACGTCGTCGAAGGCCACCTGGACGTGGACCTGGAAGACCGCACCGTCGGCCTCGAAGTGGGCGAGGCCTTCACCGTCCCCATGGGTGTCGTCCACCGCACCCGCGCGCCCAGCCGCACCGTGATCCTGATGGTCGAAAAGGCCGGCGTGGTCCCGACCGGAGACTAGGACCTGGGCAGGCTTTGAAGCAAGTCTTGTGACGGTTTGTCACCAGCAGCCGAGGCTTGTTCCAGCAGCCTTCTGGCCTCGGCGGTTCCGTCCTTGGCTCCCTTTCCCAAGAGGATCAGCGCCGCATCATAGGCGCCGACTGAGTCACCCAGTTCGGCAGCCCGTCGGAAATGGCCGAGTGCGACCTCGGGCCTGATCAAAAAGACGTCGTCAGAAACGCCGATCCAGCGGAAATCTTTGCCTGTAGGATGACGTTCAGCTTCTGCGAGTACGGCGTCGGACAGGGCGACTGTGGCCGAAGCCATAACCGCCTCTCCGCGCCGCGCCCGATATGGATACATGAAGCTTGTGCTCGTCTGGTAGGTGACCTCTCCGGGCCCACTTGGACCCCACCACAGGAAGCCACTAACGCCTTCGACGGGACGTCTCAGTTCATTGGAGAGTTGCTGGGCCAGCGGCGGTGACGCCTCTGGCCATCCACCGGCCGACCAGGAGGCGGCAAGGCGGATCGTCTTTGTCAGGCTCAGATCGGGATCGCTTCGCATCAGTTGAGCGAGCCCATGCGGCGTCAGGATGCGTCCGTCGCCGTCGTAGAGTCTCCACGGACTGGCGTGGACGCCGATCGTGTAGACGCCGCGAATCTTAGGCGCCGCGTCAGCGTACTCGTGGAGCAGAGCGGCGGCGGGCAAGCATTCCGCTGTGCAAGTCGGAATTGCGAGGAGCCATCCCGATCTGGCGATCGGAGCCGGACTGGAAACCGCCGCGGCCGCCATACTGACCAGGAGTGAGGAAGTGACAATCGCGCTCGGCATCATCGTCGTTTCGCCTTAGCCCCCGAAAACCGTCCGCCCGTCCACCACCGTCCGCAGCACCTTGCCCTGCAGGCGGCGGCCATCGAACGGCGAGTTCTTCGACTTGGAGATCAGCTTGTCGGCGTCGATGAGGATCGGCGCGTTGAGGTCGCACAGCACCAGGTCGGCGGGCGCCCCCTTGGCCAGGCGTCCAGCGGGCAGGCCCAGCAGGTCCGCTGGGGCCGAGGTCACCGTGCGGATCAGGTCTATCAGCGGGATGCGGCCTTCGTGGTGGAAAGTCAGGAGCGCCGGCAACAGCGTCTGCAGGCCCACCGCGCCTGGCGCGGCCTCGTCGTAGGGCAGGCGCTTGTCCTCGGCCGGGGCCGGGGCGTGGGCGGAGACCACCACGCTGATCAGGCCTGAGGCCACCGCCTCGATCACCGCCTGGCGGTCGTCCTCGCTGCGCAGCGGCGGCTCGACCTTGCAGAAGGTGCGGTAGTCGCCGATGTCGATCTCGTTGAACGAGAGGTGGTTGATCGAGGTGGTGGCGGTGACCGGCAGCCCCTTGTCGCGGGCCCGTTGGAAGCTCTCCAGCGCCGCCGCCGTGGTCAGCTGATCGACCAGCAGCCGCCCGCCGGTCAGCTCGACCAGCGCCAGGTCCCGCTCCAGCATGATCTTCTCGGCGATGGCCGGCACGCCCGGCAGGCCCATCCTCGAGGCGAACTCGCCCTCGCTGGCCGCCGCCCCCGCCGCCAGCCAAGGGTCGCTCGGACGGTGGGCCACCAACACGTCGAAGGCCCTAGCGTAGGCCAGCACGCGCCGCATCACCTTGCTATCGACGATCGGCCGGTCGGCGTCGGTCACATAGAGGCAGCCGGCCTCATGCATCAGGCCGATCTCGGCCATCCGCTGGCCTTCGCCGCCCTTGGTCGCCGCCCCGGCCGGATAGACGTTGATCAGGCCGATGTCGCGGGCCCGGCGCAGGATGAAGTCCACCACCGACGGCTCGTCCATCACCGGGTGGGTGTCCGGCTGCACGACGATGGTGGTGACCCCGCCCGCCGCGGCCGCCAGGGCCGCCGACTTCAGGGTCTCCTTGGGTTCTGCGCCCGGCTCGCCGGTCTTCACCCGGATGTCGATCAGGCCGGGCAGCAGCATCGCGCCCTTGCCGTCGATCACCTCGACGTCCTTGGACAGCGACCCGAGGTCGTCGCCCCGGATCACATCGGCAATGACGCCCTCGGTGACGATCACGCCGCCAGGGCCGTCGTAGCCGCTGGCCGGATCGATCAGGCGCACATTGGCGAAGGCCGTCGGGCGCACACTCACCGGTCGTTCTCCAGCCGCGCGGCCAGCGAGGTCAGCACCGCCATCCGCGCGGCCACGCCCATCTCCACCTGGTCCTGGATCAGGCTGACCGACAGGTCGTCGGCGACCTCGCTATCGATCTCCACGCCCCGGTTCATCGGCCCCGGGTGCATGACGCGCACGCCCGGCGCGGCCAGCGCCAGCTTCTCGCGGTCGAGGCCGTAGAAGCGGAAATATTCGCGCTGCGACGGCGCCGTCACCCCGTCCATCCGCTCCAGTTGCAGGCGCAGCATCATCACCACGTCGCAGCCGGCGATGCCCTCGCGCATGTCGTGGAAGATCCGCACGTTCCAGCGTTCGGCGGCGGGCGGAATGAGGGTCGGCGGCCCCACCAGCCGCACCTCCGCCCCCAGCATCTGCAGCAGCGCGATGTTCGAACGCGCGACGCGTGAGTGCGCCACGTCCCCGCAAATCGCCACCTTCAGCCCGGCGATCCGGCCGAAGGCGCGCCGCATGGACAGTGCATCCAGCAGCGCCTGGGTCGGGTGCTCGTGTTGCCCGTCGCCAGCGTTGACCACCGAGCAGCCGACCTTCTGGGACAACAGGCTCGCCGCCCCCGACGAGGCGTGGCGGATCACCAGCAGGTCCGGTTGCATGGCGTTCAGCGTCACCGCCGTGTCGATCAGCGTCTCGCCCTTCGACATGGCTGACGAGCGCGGGCTCATGTTGACCACGTCGGCGCCCAGCCGCTTGCCGGCCAGCTCGAAGGAGCTCTGGGTGCGCGTCGAATTCTCGAAGAACAGGTTCATCAGCGTCCTGCCCTTGAGCAGGTCGAGCTTCTTGGACGTCTGGCGATTCAGCGACACGAAGCCATCGGCGAGGTCGAGCAGGCTCGCCACCTCGACCTCGTTCAGGTCCATAACGGATAGGAAATGCCGCTTGGGAAAGGAGAAGGTCCTTTGCAGGACCTCGGTCAGACCAGGCGGGGTCGTGTTCATTAAAGCGTCGTCTTAGGCGGCTTTGGACGGGGAGGGAAGCGCTGCGTCGTGGCCCTTGAACTCCGTGGGCCGCGTCACCTAGTTTCCCGCTCTCGTCGTCAGAATCGTAACCTCCCGGAGCCGCCCGCATGGCCGTCAGCCTGTTCACCTTCGCCGACCTGTTCTCGCGCCAGCTGGGCACGCTCGACCACCTGCTGACCAAGGGCGCCGAACACGCCAAGGCGATCGGCGCCACTGAAGGCGACATGCTGAACTGGCGGCTGGTCGACGACATGAACCCGCTGGGCTTCCAGGTCATGGTGGTCTGCAACTTCACCCGCCTGTGGCCCGCCCGCGCTCTCGGCCTGCCGCTGCCGGCGGAGATCAGCGCTGACCTCGATCTGGCCGGCTTCAGGGCCGCCATCGCCGACTCCAAGGCCTATCTCGCCGGCCTCACCGCCGAGCAGTTCGCTGGCCGCGACGAGGTCCCGCTGACCGTGACCATCGGCAACGGGATGTCACCGACCCTGCCGTCCAGCCAGTGGCTGACCGTGTTCGCCAACACCAACATCTATTTCCACCTGTCGATGGCCTACGCGATCTTGCGGGCCAAGGACGTGCAGCTCGGCAAGGTCGACGTCTTCGCCGGCGGCGGCCTCTAGGGCGCGGCCAGTCCGAGTCGCCACACGATCATCTGGCCGTCCTCCGCGTCGATGCTCTCGCCGACCTGGGTAAAACCGTTGCGGGCGAGCACGCCCTGCGAGGCCGTATTCGCCACCGCCGTCTGCGCGGTCAGGGCGCGGATGTGCGGGTCGGCGGCGGCCAGGGCGATCATCTCGGCCACGGCGCGGGTCGCATGGCCTCGGCCGCGGCGCGTCTCGGCAACGCCGTAGCCGATCTCCACCCAGCCATCGGCTTCGGGCGCTGTCTTGTAGCCGCAGGCCCCGACCACCTCGTCGCCGTCGACCATCAGCCAGGACGGCAGCCTCGCCGCCCGGTCGCGCAGCCAACGCAGCACCGCGGGGTCCTCCAGCGGACCGTCGTCCAGTTGGCGCAAGCCACACTCCGGCGCGTCGGCTTCGCCGAGCAACCAGGTGAAATGCGCAACCGTGGCGGCCAGCAGCTTCAGGGGTTCCGCGCCTCGCGCAGCCGGTCCAGCGCACCTTGCAGGATCCAGGCGGCGGCGGCCTTGTCGACCACCTCGGCGCGGCGCGCGCGGTTCATGTCCGCCTCGTCGATCAGCATCCGGTTGACCGCCATCGAGCTCATCCGCTCGTCCCAGAAGGCGATCGGAAGGTCGCGAAGCCGGAGCAGATTGCGCCCGAACGCCCGGCTCGACTGGCAGCGCGGCCCCTCGGTTCCATCCATGTTGATCGGCAGGCCGATGACGATCCCGGCGGCGTCACGGCTCTCCATCAGTTTGAACAGCGCCTTGGCGTCGTCCGTGAACTTGGTCTTGCGGATCAGCTCCAGCGGGCTCGCCACGGTCAGCGACAGGTCGGAGACCGCCACCCCGATGGTCTTCTCGCCCAGGTCCAGGCCCACGAGCGGCGCATGCCTGGGCAAAAGAGCAGGGAGCTCGAGCAGATCTAGGACAGCCATCACCCCTCCATATCCGTCATCCCGGCCGCAGCGAAGCGGAGAGCCGGGACCCAGGGGATTGAGCAGAGTGGTCGCCCCTGGGTCCGGGATCGGCCAGAGGCCGTCCGGGATGACGTTGATAATTGGCGCGCCTGCGGCTAACCCACGCCCTCAGACTTAGGAGGGCCCGATGGCCATCGATGTGGCGACCGTGCGTAAGGTCGCCAGGCTCGCGAGGATCGCCGAGCCGGAGGAGAGGCTGGAGACGCTCGCCAAGGAGCTCTCCGGGATCATGAACTGGATCGAGCAGCTCAGCGAGGTCGACACCGACGGCGTTGAGCCGATGACCTCTGCCGTGCACATGCCCGCGCCGATGCGCGACGATGTGGTCACCGAGGGTGGGGATCCCGAGGTCGTGCTGTCCAATTCGCCGAAGCGGGCCGGCAACTTCTACGTCGTGCCCAAGGTGGTCGAATAGATGTCCGACCTCACCAAGCTGACCCTGAAGGCCGCGCTGGAAGGCCTGGCGGCCAAGTCGTTCTCGTCGGTCGAGATCACCCAGGCTCACGTGGATGCCGTCGCGGCCGCCCGTGCGCTCAACGCCTTCGTGCTGGAGACTCCGGAACGGGCCATGGAGATGGCCAAGGCGTCAGACGCCCGCCGCGCCTCCGGCACTGCGGGCGCGCTCGACGGCGCGCCGCTGGGCATCAAGGACCTGTTCTGCACCAAGGGCGTGCGCTCCACCGCCGGCTCGAAGATCATCGGCGAGTTCATCCCGACCTATGAGTCCACCGTCACCCAGAACCTCTGGAACGACGGCGCGGTGATGCTGGGCAAGCTCAACATGGACGAGTTCGCCATGGGCTCCTCCAACGAGACCTCGGCCTGGGGTCCGGTGGTCAATCCCTGGCGCATCGCAGGTGGCAACACCAAGCTCACGCCCGGCGGCTCCTCCGGCGGCTCGGCCTCCGCGGTCGCCGCCGAGCTCTGCCTGGGCGCCACGGCCACCGACACCGGCGGCTCGATCCGCCAGCCGGCCTCGTTCACCGGGACGGTGGGGATCAAGCCGACCTACGGCCGCTGCTCGCGCTGGGGCGTGGTCGCCTTCGCCTCGTCGCTCGATCAGGCCGGGCCGATCGCCAAGACGGTGCGCGATGCCGCCATCATGTTGCGCTCGATGGCCGGTCCCGACGCGAGGGACACCACCTGCGCCGATATTCCCGTGCCGGACTACGAGGCTTCGATCGGTACGTCGGTCAAGGGCCTGCGCATCGGCATCCCGAAAGAGTACCGGCTCGACGGCATGCCGGCGGAGATCGATACCCTGTGGCAGCAGGGCATCGCCTGGCTGAAAGACGCGGGCGCGACCATCGTCGACATCTCCCTCCCGCACACCAAATACGCCCTGCCGGCCT